>CAZZUU010000001.1:0-65299 GCA_964657275.1 uncultured Mucilaginibacter sp.
CCGGTGCAAGAGCGCCCGCCAGCCGATGAAAAACGTGGTCGTGATGACAAAGCCGACTGCGATGTAAATTCGGCTGATGTCGCCGTCGAAACGGAGCAGCCAGGAAAAGGCGATGTAGGCCATCAGCCAGCGCAGCGCCGGCGTGGTGAGGAGGTAGAGCTTCGTTTACGAAATGTAACGATATCGGAGTTTGAAATAACCGGTATTGCATTGCCCGAGATCAACTTTCGCGTAGTATGCAGTAAAGGCACTTATATCCGTTCGTTGGTTAACGATTTTGGAAAAGCATTAAACAACGGCGCTTACCTTTCAAAACTAAGGCGCACCCGAAGCGGTGATTATAACATTGAAGATGCCTGGGAAATTATGGAGCTGGTTAGTTATATCAGGGAGTTGAAGATGATTTCACCGATGGTAGATTGAATAATTTCGGATTTCGGATGTTCGATTTCGGAATTTGAAGTATCTCTTAATCAATATTTATCGTTTAGATTGAATTTAATTTAATCCATTCCGCATCCGATAGCTATCGGATCGACATTCCTACTTCCGCATTTAAATAAATCCGAAATCGAAACTCCGAATTCCGAAATCAAAACTACCTTTGTATTTATAGAGTATGCATATCTACCACCATATTGATGAATTTGTCCCGGTGAAAAATGCTGTGGTTACCATTGGCACTTTCGACGGTGTACACATCGGCCATCGTAAAATTTTATCGGGAATAAAGGAGCTTGCGGATAGCATCGGTGGTGAAACGGTATTGCTTACGTTTTTCCCTCACCCCCGGATGATATTGCATCCCGAAGATGAAAATATAAAGCTGATCAACACGATTAACGAAAAAGCCGGGTTACTGGAACAACTCGGTGTCGACCATCTCATTATTACGCCCTTTTCAAGGGACTTTTCAAATCAATCCCCTGAAGCCTATATCCGCGATGTGCTGGTAAATAAAATCGGCACAAAAAGGATCGTGATCGGATATGACCACCGTTTCGGCAAAGACAGGGAAGGCGGTTTGACCGATTTGCAGCGCCTCGGCCCGGTGTATGGTTTTGAAGTAGTTGAAATACCCGAACAGGATATAAATGAAGTTGCCATTAGTTCAACACGGATAAGGACCGCGCTTTTGGCAGGACAAATTGAGCTGGCCAATTCCTTTTTAGGCTACCCGTTTTTTATTAATGGGACGGTGGTTTATGGCGACCAGATTGGCCGGAAAATGGGTTATCCCACCGCAAATATTGTTATTGGCGAAAATTATAAATTGATACCCGCTGATGGCATCTTCGCCGTGAAGGTAAACGCTGCCGGCGGAATTTATGACGGCATGGCCTACATCGGTACCCGGCCAACTTTTAGCGGCATCCGGCGCAATATTGAAGTAAATTTGTTTGACTTTGATAAGGATATTTACAAACAGCAAATACGCATGGAGTTCCATAACTTCGTGCGCAATGACATCAAGTTCTCTTCAATGGACGAATTAACGGTGCAGCTTGCTAAAGACAGGGCCGATGTAATGAGGCTGTTGGGGAAGTAGTCGATAGTCCATAGACAATTGTCATTTGGAATCATCGAGTAAAAAAGCATCCATTCATGTTACTTCGATAAGAATTGATTGCAACAACTCACTTGTATTATTTTTTGAAATTAAAGCTTGAAACTACAAAGGTTATTAAATAAATGATGCGTTTAGGTGGCATTAAGTTTCTTTATTCCTAGCGTTACCTTACTTCGTTTCGGGCAATAAAATTAGCTGGATCAGGTTATCGCCGCTCAGGTATTTATTAGCGGTCTCTTTTGTGGTTTCAACGGTTACATCATCTAAGCTTTTAACATAGTCAACAATATAATCGGCGTCTTCTTTGTTTTTGCCTGCGAAAGAAAGCCGCTGAAGCCAAAAAATATTGTCCTTAAGTTTAAGCTGCATAGAGCGCTCTTCATTTGCAGTAAATTTTTTTATGTCTAGCGGTAACGCGCCATTTTGCTTTATCTTCTCTATCTCGTCCATCGAGGCTGCTATTAATTTATAAACGTTGGCAGCACCACACGCAAATTGAACATAGAACAAATATCTCCCTACAGGAACACCAGTATAGCTGGCTTCTACGCGGGGGGCATAAACGCTTTTCTCCTGCTCACGTAAACGTTCAATAAGCTTAATCTGCAATATTTCCGCTATGGCGTTTAATTGTAATTTGTTTGGCTGGTTATACTCCATCGCGCCGTTGAAAATTAATTCAACTTCACTCTTGTCGTCTATCCCCTTATGTATTATTTTAGTTATCTTCCCTGGTGGCGGGTTCATGTTCAAATCATTGTAAGTTTCATTACTGTGCGTAGAAGGGAGGCTGCCAATGTATTCTTTTATCAGGCCACGTATACCAATATCATCCAAATCTCCTACAAAAATGAAGGTAAAATTACTGGCATCGGCAAAACGCTCTCTATAAAAACTATACGCCTTATTCATATCAGCTGAGGTTAATTTCTCTGCCGATGGGTCTTTAGCACGAAAATTATAATTATTGAGTATGGCTCTCGCCGTATCGTCCAGAACCATAATGGGCGAATTATCTTTACTGGCTAACAATGCAATCCTTTGAGATACCTGGCCCGCCCATACTGTAGCGTCTTTTCTTGGTGCGGTAAAATACAAGTTAAGCAGCTTAAATGCGGTTTCAATATTACGCTGCGACGAACCGCCCCTTATCCCATGTACATAACCATCTATATATGGCGACATACCCAATCCTTTGTTGGATAGTATTTTATCCAGTAAGGACTGATCAAAAGCTGCCACACCACTTTTACTTACCAGGCTGCTTGCTAATGATACTGAAGTAAAATCGGCCTCCGGTGCAAGCGAATTTCCTCCTGGGGCAAATGCTTCAAACAATATCTGCCCTTTATGAAATGACGTGTTTTTAAGGATTACTTTAGCGCCATTGCTTAAGATAAATGTTTGTGTACCGATTTTTCCATCGCTTTTATCAGATTCTATCTTGCCCGGTTTTAACTCATAAGGTAAAATGTCTATATCCTTGTCAACCTTAACCTCCTGGTAAGCATTTATTTCTTTGCCGGGGTTATTTACCCAATCCAGCAAGGTTTTTTTATCAGGCAAATGTGGAGCGTCTTTTTCCGGCGCCTCCAGCGTAATAACCCTGTTTTGATCGGATGTATATGCCTCCATCAGGGCATTAATTTCAGATAAATGAATTGTTGGCAGGTTATCCCTTGTAAGATAATACTCATACTCCAATCCCGGACAACTTTCATCCTCCAGAAAGTTACGTTCATACTCCTCAACGTAAGCCAACGAGCTCTGATTGGCCATGTCGTTCATTGCGCTCGCCCTGCCTCCCAAAAACCAGGCCTTCGCCGTTTTCAACTCTTCCTCGGTAAATCCGAATCTCTTTGCACGTTCAAGTTCGGTAATAATTGTTTTAACAGAGTTTTCCAATTCTCCGGGTTTAGCCAGCATGCGGGTTACAAACATATCGGTATTACCTATAGATGTACCGTAGTACGCCCTTGCATTAAGAAATGGAGGGTCACCTTTCTTAATAATTTCATTGATACGCGCACTTAGCATGTAATTGAGCATATAGGAGCTTATGCGTTGCAAATATTCCGTATTGGTGCGAACCTTCGTTCCGGGAAGCCTTACCGTCATTGAGAAAGATGTGTAAGGGGTTTCCTTATCTGTTATTACTTTAACCCGCGTTCCACTAATTACCGGGATAGAATAGTCTTCCAGTTTTCGTTCGTTTGGCGGGTTTTGAAGACCTGAAAATTTTTCTTTTATCAAACGCACCACCTGCCGGGGGTTAACGTCGCCAACAATTATAATTGCCTGCAGATCCGGCCGGTACCAGTCGTGATAAAACTTTTTCAGGGCTTCGGGCGTAAAGTTTTTAATAATCTGTTCCTTCCCAATAGGTACCCGGTAGATAAAACGCGAATAGTTCAAATCTAATTCCAACGCCGGATTATTCATCCGGCCATACGCGGTTCTTTCGCGTAGGCGGGCTTCTTCCAATACTATTCCGCGCTCAACCTCAATCTCGGCCTGATCAAAGTTTACATACCCGGCCCAATCGTTTAATATATCAAGTCCTTTATTAAATACGTCCATGCTATCGGTTGGCAGCGTTAATTCATATGTGGTTTGGCTGTAGCCGGTATGTGCATTTACATCGGCACCAAACTTAACCCCTGCCTTTTGAAGATAACTTACCAGCTCATCTTTAGGAAATGCCCTTGTGCCATGGAATGCCATATGCTCAATAAAGTGTGCCATGCCTGATTGATTGTCGTCTTCCTGCAATGAACCGGCCCTTTCAACCAGGTACATCACCGCACGTTTTTTGGGCGTCACGTTTTTGCGGACATAATAGGCTAACCCGTTGGGTAAAAAACCGTGAAGAATAGCGTCATCCATGGGTTGGGCATCCGTTTTATTGGGCGTATTTTGTTGGGCAAATCCTATGCCTGATAGGGATAAAAGCAATGACAGGAGCCCTATAAATTTTAAATTCATTCTGCGGTTACGATATTGTGATAATTTAGTTTGAGCGTAAATGTAAAATTATTTTTTTCGTCTGTTGAAAATTATCGCCAGTGGCCTTACAGCTTTGTAACAACAGCAACATAAGTTCATCTGGATGAGAAGCATTTGCATAGCGTTTGGCGTGTTCATTTACTGGTTTGATTCACTTAAAAATGTCTGCTAAATTGGCAAACGTCGCAAATGCAGGGAATATTTATAACACCAAAATTTATTTTACCTTTTTATATAAACGTGCCGTGATGCGCTCAATCAACCCTTTATTGATATGTCGGGCGCCAACTGCAGATAGCTTGTTTAAAAAGCCAGGGATAATTTCTGCTTTCTTGTTAAACATTCCTTGCAAACCAACTTTTGCAACTTCCTCTGCTCGCATATTAAATTTTTCAGCAAGTTCGGCTAAGGCATCCATGCCCGCGCGATGAGCAAACCCCGTGTCTGTAGGGCCCGGGCACAGGCAGCTTACCGACACCTCGCCTTTTAATTCGACCCGTAACGCCCGGCTAAACGAAAGTACAAATGCTTTTGTAGCCGCATATACCGTGAGTGATGGAACAGCCTGGTAGGCCGCTGTGCTGGCAACATTTAAAATGTACGACGGATGCTTTTTTAGTTGCGGCAACAGGTAGTGAGTGAGTTCAACAACGATGTTGACATTAAGCTGTAACATGTTTAATTGCTGTTGTATATCAATTTGTTCAAAGCTACCCCACAAGCCATAACCTGCATTATTAACTAAAATAGAAACCGGGAGATATTTACAGAATTCCGCAATTTTTTCCGCTGCACCCGGCACAGCTAGATCAACGGCAAAATATAAGCTACCTTTAGGCAAGTCTTCTGTCAATTTTTTCAGTTCAGGTGATGAGCGGGCAACCAAAACTAATTTATATCCCTTATTTGCTAATAGAACAGCTATCTCTCTGCCTATCCCTTTACTGGCACCGGTAACTATCGCGTATGAATCCATAAAAGCATATTAAAGTTTAACAGAGTTATAACGTACTGGTGGTTTTATGTTTTGAAAAGAACTGTAGTTCAATACAATTGGAATAGAACTTCAACAAGAATTTCAAGCGGAATATTAAACCATTCGAAAATCGGCAAGGTTGTAAATTTATCATAAATGCTATAAAAAGGTTTGTTGATCACCAACAGAAATTGAATTTCAAGCGCAAATAAAATGAGTAACAATTTTCATGTTTTTCGTGTAGTTTAAATGCCCCATTTTCGGTAAAAAACCATTATTTCCTAATTTTTATCATATTTGGATAATTGCAAGCCTTTTTGCTTCAACTCCCAAATATGCTCATGAAAAAAAATCTGGCTTTTTTAGTGACGGTTGTTTTTACTATTATATTCAATACGGGGTTTGCGCAACTAAAAAATGATAAACGCTCGCAGGGCACATGCCTGCCTGTTGACCTTAAATGTAATTATTGGGTTAACCCTTACGGGATAGACCAGTTACAGCCCAACTTAAGCTGGACAATTAAGGCCCCCGAAGGCCGGCGCGGGGTGCGACAGACTGCTTATCAAATTTTAGTGGCAACAACTGCCGGCCTGCTAAGATCTGGTAATGGAGATTTGTGGAACTCCGGGAAAATAAAATCTGGTCAAATGCTGCAGATTGGATACGCGGGTAAGCCCTTAATAACTAATGAGCAATGCTGGTGGAAGGTAAGGGTATGGGATGACGAGGGCGGGGTATCGGCCTGGAGCCACCCCGCGCAATGGACGATGGGCGTTTTAACCCAACACGATTGGACTGCCAAATGGATAACCGCCAAAGGCGCCGAAAAATATGCGCCCGTTATGGCGCTTCCTAAAACCGATTTTGTGGCTTACCGGCAAAATAAAATAGATTGGCAAAGCAAAATGCCGTCTCCGGATGATCCTAATTTTTCATCCATGCTGGTACGTAAAGAGTTTACATCTGCCCAAAAACCGGTAAGGTGCATCGTAAATATCAGCGGCCTCGGTCAGTATGAGCTAAGAATTAACGGCAAAAAAGTAAGTGACGAACTATTTGGGCCGGGATGGTCAGGTTTTGATAAAACGGTTCTATATAACACTTATGATATCACTAACCTGATAAGTAAAGGTAAAAACGCCATCGGCATTATATTGAGCAACGGGGTTTATAATATACAACCAGATTCGGTACGCTATGTAAAAATGCTGAACACGTATGGCCCGCTGAAGGTTATTGCGCAATTACGGTTGGAATACGCGGATGGCTCGGTTAAAACTATCAGTACTGATGATAGCTGGAAGGTGAGCCCCGGCCCCGTCACTTTTATGAATTTTTATGGCGGTGAAGACTATGACGCCCGGCTGGAACCTTCGGGTTGGAGCTCGCCTCGTTTTACCCTAAGCAAAAACTGGCGGAATGCCGTTTTAACAAATGATTCAGCGGCACTAAAGGGCCTTTCCTGCGCCGCGCCGCCTGTAAAGGCGATCGAAGAATTAAAGCCTGTAGGCGTTCACAAAATAAATGACAGGACATGGGTTTATGACCTCGGACAAAACACATCGGTAATGCCCAAAATAACAGTTAGCGGAAAACGGGGCGCCTACGTTCGCATCATTCCTGCGGAGCTATTAAAACCAGACGGAACGGTCGACCGGGCGTCTGCAACACAGGATGGCGTGCGGCCGGCGTGGTGGCAATATACGCTGGATGGTAATGGCAGGGCCAATTGGTTCCCGCAATTCTTTTATCATGGCAGCCGCTACCTCCAGGTAGAATTGTTTCCCTCACCTGGCGACAATACATTGCCTGTGCTCGAAAAATTAACTGGGGCGGTGGTGCATAGCAGCGCCGAACCTATCGGGAAATTTAGCTGTTCAAATCAATTATTCAATGGTATTTACAACCTTGTGCGCTGGGCGCAGCGCAGTAACATGATGACGGTGTTAACCGACTGTCCGCACCGCGAAAGGATGCCCTGGCTGGAGCAATACCATTTAAATGGCCCGTCATTACGTTATAACTTTGATCTTACAAACTTGTACAGTAAAGCCATGAACGATATGGCGGACGCACAACTGGACAATGGCTTGATCCCTAACATCGCACCCGAATACTTTCATGCAGGTGAGGATTGGAAGAATAATGGGTTTCGCAATTCACCCGAATGGGGTAGTTCGTTTATCATTGTTCCCTGGCAGCAATATTTGTTTTCAGGCGATGTGTCGCTGATCAGGCGGTATTATGAGCAGATGAAACGTTATCTGGCTTTTCTGGATGCATCGAGTACAAACCATTTACTCACCAATGGTTTAGGCGATTGGTATGATATAGGGCCGAAGCCCGCCTGGGGTTCGCAGTTAACACCGGTGTCATTCACGGCATCAGCTATTTACGAGTATGATTACGATATCATGTCGAAAATGGCACGCGTATTAAATAAAACGGGGGACGCAGACCGGTTTGAAGGCGAGCGAAAAGCCATCCGCGCCGCATTCAATCAAAAGTTTTATAACAGCCAAACGGGTACCTACGCCACCGGATCAAATACCACATGTGCTATGCCGTTGTTTTTTAACCTGGTTGAACCCGCGAACCGCGAACGCTTGATTAAGACGTTGGTTGACAGCATTAAAAATCGCAATAACAGTTTTACATCTGGCGAAGTTGGCTATCGCTTTCTTCTAAGGAGCCTGGCAGATAATGGGTATTCGGATGTAGTTTATAGCATGAATAACCAAACCGACCGTCCGGGTTATGGTTACCAGATAAAGCATGGCGCAACCAGTTTAACCGAGAAATGGGATGCGGGTGTCGGCAGTTTTGGGTCGCAAAACCATTTTATGTCGGGCCAGATCAATGAATGGTTTTTTAACGATCTTGTGGGCATCAGTCCCGACGAGGACAAGCCGGGCTTTAAAAGTATCGTTATCAAACCTGCTTTTGTTAAAGGGCTCGATTGGGTAAGCGGCAGCTACCGGTCGGTAAGCGGCTTGATAACCGTAAACTGGAAACGCAGCGTGGGCACGTTATCCCTTGATATTTCTATCCCGGCAAATACTTCGGCTATTGTGTATATCCCGGTAACTCATATAAACGATCTTACAGAAGGCGGCAAGCCCATCGCGAAAGTGGCACAAGTGACGTTACTAAAATCCGAAAACAACAACGCTATATTGAAAGTTGGTTCCGGCAAGTTTCATTTTGTCACTAAAGATTAATGCAGTATTCACCAGTTGCTCCAGGATTTAATAACTTTTGTATTTGAGCTTTAGAACTGTATTTTTGACAGCATGCTATTAAGCTTTAAGACGTGCGGAACACCCCATCCAAAATCTTTAGCTAACCAAATAAACATTCAAAACCCCGAATTATAAAATGAAAAAACTTACCTGCATACTTGCGCTATTTATTTCTTTACATTCTTTCGGCCAAAAGCTAACTACTGATAACCCTTCAGTAAATGATGCTTTTCAATTAGCCGTTAGAACAGTTGATATAAATGTTAGACGAGGGGTGCTGGCAGCAGGTGCCGATTACGGCGGTGAGTGGACACGCGACATTGCCATAAATTCATGGAACGGCGGGAGCCTGTTAAGGCCCACTATTGCGGAAGAATCATTATGGAGCGTTACCAAAAACCGCGACACCGTTGGCCACCAATACTGGGATAAAATAATATGGGTGCTGGCCGCCTATAATCATTACGCTGTAACGGGAGATAAAGAATTTTTAAAGCAGGCTTACGCCTGCTCGGCAAAAACCATGGCCCGCATGGAAGAACAGGAGCTCGATCCAAAATTCGGCATGTTTAAGGGCCCCTCTGTTTTTAACGATGGTATAGCTGCTTATCCCGAGCCGGTTTATGACCCTACCAACCCGTCTGGAGCGTCTACCGACCATCCCGCTACGAAACAAATTAAATGTTTGAGCACCAATTGTGTTTACTATGGCGCATACCTTGCCTTAAACAAAATGGCAGCGGCGTTAAATGTTGACGCGCAGCAAACCGCATCTTACCTGCGCAAGGCGGCCGATTTAAAGGCCAATATTTTAAAATATTTATACAATAAAGACGATAACACTTTCAGTTACCTCATTGATCAGAATGGCGATAAGGCTAAATACCAGGAGGGGCTTGGCATTTCATTCGCTGCCATGTTTGGCATAATCGAAGGCGAAAAAGCCAAACAACTGATCAGCAACGCAGTGGTATCAAAATACGGGTTAACTTCGGTATATCCCACTTTCCCTCGGCACAGCGTGGAGAAACCCGGCCGTCATAACAACCTGATATGGCCTATGGTAAATGGCTATTTTGCACAGGCGGCTATCGACAGCAAAAGCTACCCGGTTTTTGATGAGGAGTTTTTTAACCTTACACACCTGGCGCTTGATGAAGACAAGGGCAATTACGATTTTAGAGAAATATACAGCCCTTATACCGGTAAACCCGAAGGCGGATGGCAATCAAACGGGCCAACTCAGTTGCAATACCATTGGGCTTCCTGCAAGTTGCAAACATGGTCGGCTACCGCGTACATCTCCATGGTTATCCACGGATTGGCAGGAGCCCGGTTTGCAGACGAATCACTTTCATTTCACCCCTATTTGCCAACCGGCGTGAGCTATCTGGAACTGAAGGATTTAGCTTACCGCGATTTGAAATTAAACATCATTATTAAAGGAAAAGGTAATAAGATAAAGCGCTTCGCCGTTGATGGAAAAACAGCAGCAAATAAAATAGATAACCGGCTGAAAAAAGGCACCCATAATATATTGATCGAAGTAAGTAAATAAGATCAATCACGGAGAGATGTCAGAGCGGTTCAATGTGCCTGATTCGAAATCAGGTGTACTGTCAAAGGTACCGGGGGTTCGAATCCCTCTCTCTCCGCCAATCAATTTATTACCCGTCGAAGCCGGTGATTTTTGTTTGACAGCGTTGCCAAACAAAGTTTGAGCATAAGTAGCCAAATAAAAATGTCCAGTGAGCGATAGCGAACGGGCAATAAATAGATTTTAGCCCCCCCCAAAGGGATCAATGAAATTAATCCCTCTCTCTCTCTCCGCTAACCGTTGCCTAAATGGATTTTAGCGCATTATCGCACCATTAAAAAATAATTTTCCATTGAAAATGACCATCAATCACTCATGCTGCTGCTGACAAATTTATCCGTACCGGCTCAAATAAAACCATCTCTGAATTCAGTTGGAGATTGTTTGGTTTTTTGTTTAAATAACCTGCTGAAAGATTGTGAGTGCTCAAATCCGAGCCGATAAGCTATTTCGCCGGTTGAAAGCTTAGTAGTGACCAGCAACTCCTTCGCCTTTTCAATTAGTTTATTATGAATATGGTGCTGGGTATTTTGACCGGTCATTTCGCGCAACATATCACTAAGATACCCGGGCGATATGTGCAGTTGTTCAGCCAGGAACTTTACTGTCGGTAATCGAACCGAAAGTGTCTCTTGTTCAAAATGAGATGCGAGCTTTTCCTCCATCTGAATCAGCAACGCATTGCTGATATTCCTTCTAGATCTAAATTGCCTTCCATAGAACCGATTACAGTAGTTGAGTAAGAGTTCAATGTGAGAAATGATAACTTCTTGTGTATAATTGTCGATGTTATTACGATACTCCCTTACAATGTTCCGCATGATGGTAGTGATCGTTACTTCTTCGTCTGAAGCAAGATGCAAAGCTTCATTTACAGCGTATGAAAAGTAACCGTACGTTTTGATTTTTTTTGCGAGGCTATATTCTTTAATAAAATCCCGGTGAAATGCCAATCCAATTCCCCCGCCGATATTATGATGGTTTACTGTGGATAAAATTTGTCCGGGGGCTATAAAGATCATCACACCTTCATCAAAATCGAAATAGCTTTGACCGTACCTTATTTTTTGTTGAACATCTTTTTCGAGCCATATGGAGTAGAAATTAAAAACAACACTTGTAACGCTGGGGTCACGGGTGCTTTGCACATCTTTTAAATTAATTACGCTTATTGACGGATGTTCCGGCGCCGGCAACGACAACATCTTGTGCAATTCTGCAATGGTATTGACAATGTAGGGTTTCTTTTTTAACATAGACGCTAACCTCAACTTGCTTACTTTATAGCGTTACGGTTTTCTAATCCGAAAATAGGTATTTAACCGGCAACTTTTTTAAAACCTCAATTCAGTTACAATTTGCCTCAATCTGGTTACATATCTCTTTTGCAATAGCTTGATATTTGTGATTGCACATCATAAATATATATGAACTACATCGATTGTCAAAAAAACACAGGTTCGATTCCGCACCTTGATCCTGAACTGGAATCAATTTTTGCTGAGATGAAAAAACAGGCAGCAGACATCCCTGCGCCCACAAAAGGAGACTGGAAATCAATCCGGGAGGGTGGAAATACCGCCATGAAAACGTGGGGCCAGCTCATTCCGAACTACGGTGACGTTTCAAGGGAAACTTTCAACTGTTTTTCGCTCGATGGCACATCAATAGAACTCCGATGGTATAAAAAACAACTCGAACAGTCTCAGGCGGCGGTGGTGTACGTTCATGGAGGCGGCATGATTTTGGGCGACTTAGACAATTATGACAACTTCGTAGCGGGGTATGTATCGAATACGGGTGTCCCTTTCCTCGCCGTTCAGTACCGTCTAGCTCCTGAAGTCAAGGGTGACACGCCGGTTCAGGATGTTTTTGCTGCTTTGATATGGCTTAGAGAAAATTCAGAAAATCTTGGCATTCACTTTGACCGAATTGCCATTATGGGCGATAGCGCAGGCGGTGGCATTGCCGCTGGAACGGCCATTCTTGCAAGAGATCGGGGGATTTGCTTAAGCCAACAGATTTTGATATACCCGATGCTGGACGACAGAAACACAAAAATTAATCCGTTGTTAGAGCGATTCGCCACTTGGTCATACGATAGCAATTATACCGGTTGGTGGGCTTTAATTGGTGACGATATAGGTACTGATAAAGTGCCTGTAACTGTTGCGCCCGCTCGTCTTCAAGATTTTACCGGCCTCCCCACAGCCTATATAGAAGTTGGTGATTTGGATATCTTTAGAGACGAAGACATCTGTTATGCACAACGGCTATTAGCAGCTGGGATTTCGGTTGAATTGCATGTTCTCAAAGGATTACCTCATGGTTTCGATCGGTTTGCACCAGAGATCACGATATCAAAGATTGCAATGCAAAACAGATTTAGGATAATCAATTCCCTTTAAACAACATCTCACATTATTAATAGCAACTAACTATGAAAACAGAAAAAAAAGACACCATGGAAAAAGATAAAGAAATGCTTTTATCCATGGTGAAGTCAATGACAGAATCTTTAACCGCAGCGCAAAGCACAGAACATTGGGCAGAAGATGTCTTATGGTTTGATATACCACCCTTTGTTTCAAAAGGAATTGCGCCAGCGATAAAAATGTTCGACAGTGTTTTCAAAAATTTCAAGTCCTGTAAAATCAATATACTGGAAACAGAGGTGATTTTAGGCGATGAGATGGGTATTATATGTACTATTCAAAAAGTCGAAATTTTACTCCAAAATGGCATCGCTAAAACTTTATTTGTCCGCGAGACTGATTGTTTTAAAAAGTTTGATGACATATGGAAATTAGTCCATCAACACGCCTCGGTTCCCTCTGGCGGCGACTGGGATGGTAAAATTATAACTGACTAAATTATGAGTACAGGATACCGCGTTCATCAATAACTAACGAAATTATTTAAAAGCATACCTTGTCTCAACGCTAATAAACTAATGTCGCCGCACAAGGCGGCACTTTGACTATTGGCGTTTACTGCCCAAACCCTAAATAAACGCGGGTACCCGTTGCTATCTTTGCGCCCGGGAGAAGTTATGGGAAGATTGGCAATCTAAAAACGAGCGGAACGGAGAGATCGGCGTTGTTAAGAAATCTTCCCAACCAAGTGCATCAGTTTAGCCTAATCGAAAATAAGCTGTTACATTTAACCATTCTGAGTTGATACTACTATTTGGTGCTGTGAGGAATTACCACATGTGCGCCCATTCGGTGCCCAAGCAGGTAACCGGCTATCAGCGCCGCAAGTATCACCACCCACCAAATATATTGACGTGCCTGGTGGTTATTTATGGTTCTTTTAAGATCGGAGATTTCGGAAGCATTTGCCAGCTTTTCATTTTGCAGGCGCATATTCTGTTGCTGTAACTTAGCCAGCGTACCACCAATTTCAACAGGTTTTTGTTGTTCCAAACGGTATTGCCGCGCAAACCCTCCGTCTTTCAAAAACTTTTCGCCTTTTGGCTTCAAAATCAGTTTGTCCGGCAGTTCATAATCGCCATGCTTCCCGCTTTCAGCAATGAGGCCTTCACGCGTCAGTATCTGTACCATGGCAAAAGCAGCTGCCTCATCCTGGTCAAAAAGCTCCATCAGTTGCTTCCGCGTTAAACTATCGGGTATCCCAAAGGCTTCCAGCATGGTATCCAGCAACTCGCATTCGTATTCATTTAGTTCGGTCATTGTGGCAAATTTAACATTATCAATTGTTTTTTTCTCTTCCGAATAATGCATGCAGCTTACCTTTTGTTTTTTCCGGCCTTTCTTTTTCGTTGTCAATCAATTTCTTACCGCAGAATCCTTTAATGACCCGCCCATTTGATCCGGAGCGGCTGATTTAAAATGTTTTTTTTTAAATCCATCGGGTTGCTTTTTTAGTCTCTTCAACACGCCATTTCCGTTCGGTCCGGGGTCAAAAATGCATTATGACGCCAAAACAAATAAGCCACGCGTACCGTTGTCCTTTGCCTGCTGATCGTCCTCAGTAGAAGTGTTTGAAATTTGTCGCTAAACCCGCCTATCGGTAACAAACCAGCTACAAAACACCTTCTAAAAAAAATCGGCAACGTTTGCGTAGATTTTTTAACGTGCAAGCGTCTTTAAATCCTTCCGATGTGCTTATTATCGTTAAGCCAATTCTCCTGTTTTATAACATTTACACATTTAACCCGGTTTATTTTATCAGTAATATGATGCAAATATCTCTATCGCCCGTAAAATACATAACAAAAACATTACCGTTCAAGGCATGTATTTGTCTTTTTATTTTAACCTTAGTTGTTGCGCAAGCCGCTGCGCAAACAGCAAGAAACACCATCCTTTTCAACAGCGGATGGAAGTTCCATAAAGGCGATGTAGCAGCCGGTGACAAAATAACATTTAACGATAAAGGCTGGACAGCGGTAACCCTGCCTCACGATTGGAGCGTTGAGGGTCCCTTTAGTCAGGAATGGGCAAGCGGCACAGCCTTTTTGCCCGCCGGTATCGGGTGGTACCGTAAAACATTTAGTATGCCTTCAGCGGCTAAGGATAAACACACTTATATCTATTTTGACGGTGTTTACAAAGAAAGCGAAGTATGGATCAATGGCCACTATTTAGGTAAACGGCCCAACGGATTTATTTCTTTTCAATATGACTTAAGCCCCTATTTAAATAACAGTGGTAAAAACGTGCTGGCTGTAAAAGTGGATCATTCGCAATTTGCAGATTCACGATGGTACACCGGATCAGGCATCTATCGTAATGTGTATTTAATAACCGAATCACCTGTCCACATAGGTTTATGGGGCGTAGCTTTTACCACCCCTAAAGTATCGCAAAAGCAAGCCGCTGTTAAGGTAAACGTTGCTGTTGTAAATGGAGCTTCCAATAACAAGGGTATTACGGTAAAGTGCAAACTGGTGGATGCTGCGGGTAAAACTGTTGCCGCTGCGGGCAAGAGCATGAGCTTAAAAAAAGGCGACAGCACTACAGCCGATTTAAACTTCGCGATAAGCAACCCTCACTTATGGTCTGTTGACAACCCAGGCCTTTACAACCTGGTAGTTACCGTAAGTGCCGGCGGAAAACCGGCCGACGAGTTGAACTATAAAGTTGGTATAAGAGATATAAAGTTTGATGCCGATAAGGGCTTTTTCCTGAACGGTAAAAACATGAAACTCAAAGGTGTTTGCCTGCATGATGATGCTGGCGTATTGGGTGTTGCCGTACCAAAAGATGTTTGGCGCCGGCGTCTGATCATTTTAAAAGAAGGCGGATGCAATTCCATACGGCTGAGCCATAATCCGCATGCTGACTATTTGTATGACCTGTGTGATGAACTGGGATTTTTGGTGATGGATGAAGCATTCGACGAATGGGAAGTGGGTAAAAATAAGTGGATAAAAGGCTGGAATGCGGGTACACCGGGTAAAGATGGTTATCACGAATATTTTGCTGACTGGCATGATAGGGACCTGGGGGATATGGTATTACGCGATCGCAACCATGCCAGTATCATCATGTGGAGCATTGGCAATGAGATCGATTATCCGAATGACCCGTATTCGGATACGATATTGAATACAGGGCGCAACCCGCAGATATATGGTAAAGGTTATCTGCCCGATCATCCGCCTGCAAAAAGACTTGGTGAGCTATCGGGGGAATTGGCAGCAGTTGTGAAAAAGTACGATACTTCGCGCCCCGTTACGGCGGCATTGGCTGGGGTAGTAATGTCGAACACAACCACTTTTCCCGAAAACCTTGATGTGGTTGGGTACAATTACCAGGAATACCGCTATAAAGACGACCACAAAATTTATCCCAAACGGGTAATTTACGGCAGCGAAAACGGCGGGCAGTTAAGCGCATGGAATGCGGTTGACAGTAACGTTTACATAGCCGGGCAATACTTGTGGACCGGGATCGATTATTTAGGCGAGTCGCATCAATGGCCCCTACGCGGCAGCTTTTCCGGATTGCTCGACCTTGCGGGATTTACAAAGCCGGAGTATTATTTCCGGAAAAGTTTGTGGTCTGATAAACCGATGGTTTATTTAGCTACTGAAGAATCAAAACCCCCAACAGAAAAAGAAACAGGCAGGCGGCGGTCTGCTGCAATCCCTGAATGGAACTACAAACCGGGCGATAAGGTCCGTGTGAATTGTTATACCAATTGCAGCGAGGCGGAATTGTTTTTGAACGGAAGGTCGCTGGGCAAAAAATCACTGTCGCAGTTTGATAACCGGATCATTTACTGGGATGTTGATTACCAGGCTGGTGAGTTAATAGTAAAGGCAAATACCAATGCGGGCCACCTGGTTAGTTTCGCCCTGAAAACTGAAGGCGCCGCCAGTGCTATCAAAACACAAGTTTTCCAATATGCAACTGGTCCGTCAGCGTTGGCGCAGGTTGAGGTTGATATCGTAGACAAAAAAGGCATTCCTGTTTTTAATGCTGATAACGACATTACTGTTGAAATAGCCGGGGGTGCGAAGTTGCTGGGCCTGGAAAATGGTGATTTAAACAGCCATGAAAATAACCAATCAAAAACCCTGAAGGTTTTTCATGGCAAACTCCTGGCTTATATTCAGCTTGACAATAATCCCGGCAAGGTTAGCTTAACGATAACTTCTCCGGGGCTCAAACCTCAAACCGTAAAAATCAGCTCCTTTAAGTCGGCTGGTGTTAAGACACCAACACCTGCTATCAAAAAATTAATGTAAACGGCGCACACTCGAAATGAAAAAATTAATTTTAATCCTTGTATCTACAGCGCTTCTTCATAGTGCTTTCCCGCAAGCGGCAGCCGCTCAAAAAGCGTTGGTTGCCGATACAAAAAATCTGCTGGTAACTGTTGATCCTGCTACCTGCAGGTGGTCGGCGCAAGTAAAGGGCACGCCGATGCAGGTGAATAATGTATATTTTTTACCAAATGACGATTATTCCGGCTGGGTTGTAACCGGTTCCGTTAATAACGACGATAACACCAACCTCGGCGCTTTTACTACCATCACCCTTCATGGGACAAAACCGGGCCAGCTTGACTTTGATTATACGGTATCCGTTTCAAAAACCACTACCGACATATTGGTAAGTATTGGCCGCACCAATAACACCGGCCACGATGTTGACATCAACGATATGGATTATTTCATCTCTGATGATGCGCGGCTTGGCGGCACATCTGATAAGTGGATAAGCCTCGGCACGCAATCCCAAAACCGCGAGTTGTATGACCTTTGGCCGGTGATCAACCTGATAACGCCGCGCACCTATGCGGTTAACCAGGTGGTGAGGGATAAAGAAACCGGCAACAGCCTGTTGATGGGCCATGTAACCACGCAAAAAGGCTTATCGCGATTTGACCTGGGTTCCGGGTGGAAAGGAAACGAACCCGCCCAGATGCACATCAGGGGGTATTGCAGCTATAAGATAACCATGCCGGCCGGCAAAAGCTTTGCGGGCGAAAAGCTACTGATCGGCTTTAATACCGATGCGTTAAAGGCAATGGAACACCAGGGCGACCTGATTGCGATAGCGCAGGATATTCGCCTCAAAACACGCCGACCAATTAACCTTGACGACCGGGAACTGGTTGCCAACAATTACAGCCGCTACCATGGCTGGATGTCGGGCGGAACGAACGCAAGCGCAAAAGCCTTCTTCGAAAAGAACGGGCTAACCGATTTCTATTACGGAATGGGCGGCCCGGGGCCGCAGGGATCATGGGGCATCTACGGTTCAGGCGGAAGTACGCAGGGACGCCCGTCGAGGATTAATTATCCTGCGGAATGTTTTCTGCCTATCCATACCGTAAAGTATGATGGCGAGCGGGTGATCGATTTTTCTAACCCCCTATCGGTGAAACTGGAACGCGAACGCGCATTTAAATGGGTTGAAGGCCACGAAAAAGAAACCGGCCGTGCCGAAATGGACTTTGCTGATTGGTGGGATAAATGGCCCGGCCAGCACGACCCGTATATGACCGCGTTAGAAACTTACCGTGCGGGCGGCTTGCCCTGGCGTGAAGCGATCGACCAAAAGGCACCGAGAATGGTCATACGCTCCAATATGCAACCGGTTGACCACTCCTACGGGTTAGTTGATATCTGCCGGATATCAGAGGATGCCGACCAGGGTTATGAGGATAAGGATTCGCCGCTATCGGCTCCCGATTTTTCGGGCTTGCTTGACGAATCGGTTTTTGGCTCCTCCATCCGCTTCTTTTATAACGGCCGCGTGTTTTGGAATGATGGCGATGGTTTCCACATCTTCAAATTTAAAGCCCCTGTAGGAAAAACAGGCACATTCAATTACGGGCAGGCAAAGGTCGACGCTTGTTTTCATGCGATGGCGGGCAGCACCCTGTTTGTATCTGAGGCATTTGACCAAACTTACCCCGAAGACCGGATAGAGCTTTTAAAACGCATCAGCCCGCCAACGATGGATGTTTCATACCCGGTTGACCTGTTTGTTCGCAAACCGGCAAGGGTATTTAATATGCCCATTGAGCGGCCTTTCGGCAAATGGTGCGTGGTATCGGTTTTTAACTATACCAGCAAAACCCAGCGCGATAACTTTAAGTTCAGCACTAAACTGGATGCGGCGAAAGACCTGCGCCTCGACTCCACCAAGGAATATATCGTTTATGAATTTTGGAGCAAAAAGCTGATCGGTACTTTTAAAGGAACGTTCGAAACAAGGCCGTTAAACCCTTATGATTGCGACATCTACAGCATTGTTGAAAAGCTTAACCGCCCGGTACTCATCTCTACCAGCAGGCACATCAGGCAAATGGCGGTTGATATAAAAGACATGACCTACGATATTAAAAAGAAAACATTGAGCGGTGTTTCCCGCGCTGTGGCTGGCGACCCTTACCAGCTACGCATCCATGTCCCAGATGGGTTTAAACCCAAACAGGTGCAACTAAGCGATGGCCTGCAGGCAAAAATGACAATAGACGGCAACCTGCTGCTAGTTGATTTTACAACCACTACCGGGAATGATGTAAATTGGAAAGTGGTGTTTTAAGGGCCTAATCAACAAAGCTTTTTGTCATTGCGAGGAGGAACGACGCGGCAATCTCGTAACTATGCTTAACGAACATGCACAGCGGGGATGCACGGCGACGGGATTGCCACACCGCCTATCGGCGGTTCGCAATGACAAATTTTTTATTTGTGATTCTATAACGTGTTTTGTCCGTCCGGTTTGGGGTTAAGTAGTAATTAGAACAGCCGGACATATGGTGTGGTGAGTAGCCTTTGCGCTCTCTTGATGTTCAGGTCCCTTATGGTTGGATTCTGGGCTCAGTTCACCCGCCACATTCAAATAGTATCTCAATTAATAAGTGTAACGCAACCCGAAAGTATTTGGCCGAACATGTTAGTGTCAATAACATAATAATAAGCCCCGGTTGGGAGTAACCTATGATTATACGTGCCATCCCACGGCGTACTGTATCCAACGGAATGAAATATCTTTTGACCGTACCTGTTAAAAATATCTACCGTTGCCTGCTGGTAGGCAACAAGCCCTACGATATCCCATTTGTCGTTTACGCCATCGCCATTGGGTGTGAAAGCATTGGGGATCTTTATTTCCGGCGCAACTTTTATAAAGGTTTGATCCTGGCTTACACAACCAAGGCTATCGGTTACAGTAAGAGTGTATGTACGATCGACATCCCCCGTTATTACCGGGTTTTTTAAAGTATTGTCATTGATATTGGTATCCGGCACCCATAAATATTTTACTTTATCATCACTTACGGTGGGGTTTAACGTAATTTGTCTGCCTGCCAGTATATATCTCGTACCACCTGCGTTAACACCGGGCGGGCGCATGAAATTTATTATAAGGGAGCCTGTTGGCAGATAACATTGCCCGGCATCATTTGCCAGGAGCGTTAATTTAACCGAGCCACTTTTAACATCGGCCACAGCAGGGATATATTGTGTGTTCAGGTCAGAAGGCGAAGGGTTGAATGTCCCCGTTCCTGAGGTGCTCCACAATCCGCCGCCCGGGATCAAAATTTCCCCGTTTAATTGAACACTGCCCACCTGCGAACAAACCTTTTGATCGGGGCCGGGCATAACGGCTAAAGCCTGACCGAATTTTATAATGATATCAGACGTGGCAAGGTTACAATCATCCGTACTTGCCGACGTTAGGGTTAACGTTATATAGCCCTCCGTTCTGTCATGCGCTGACGGAATATACTGCGCTTTTAACTGATCGCTTGCCGGAAAGAATGTTCCTGTTCCGTTTGTCGTCCATATTCCTTTGTTAGTTCCCCCGCTAATACTGCCATGGAGCTGTATGGCCTGTACAGAGATACACACGAGGGTGTCAATACCGGCATTTGAATAAGGGGGCGTCCTTACAACAACATCTATAGAAGCTGTTGGGCTGCTGCATCCATTTACTATCACGTTTAAATTATAGGTACCGGATTGAGCGCCGGTAACGCCGTCAATCTCCGGATTTTGTTTTGAGGAAGTATACCCGTCGGGCCCTGTCCAAAAATAGGCGGCTTTAGGAATAGAAGGGGTATTGAGCTCTATTTTGCTGCCCGTACAAACAGGGGAATTACTTTTTGCTACAGGCACGGCCGGCTGCGGATTTACGGCAACAATGTAGTTTAGTGCCTGGCCTTGGCAACCGAACGCCGTTGGGGTAATATTGTAAAAAACGTTATAAGCCGACTGCCCGGTATTAATTAATGTTTCGTCAATGGTCGCTGATGTTTGGTTGTATACCGCCGGGTTACTGATGTTTTTAACGGCATTGCGTTTCCAGGTAAATGTTGCCGAAGGCACGTTTGAGGTTATGGTATAACTCTGTGGTGAACCGCTGCAGGCTGTGCCAAACCCGGCGCTTGTAATATTTACCGCCGGATTTACGGTTACCTTTAAATCAAATTGGGCGCCAGTGCATTGGCCGGTAGTATAGTTAATGATGTAATGTACATCGATGGGGGCATTGGTGGTATTGAACAAAACCTCGCGTATGGTATCGGCTGTTTGTACACTCACTGCCGCATTACTTATTCCCGGTACAGCCGCGCGGTTCCAATAAAATTGAATACCGGGCGTATTTGATGTAATGATGTAGTTGCTTGAATTGCCGGTGCATATTGTGGCTGATGTTGAACTGGTAATAATATTGGTTGAATAAACAGTGACCACGTAGCTAAACGGAATGCCTGAACAACTGTTGCCAACAGGTGTAATAATGTAGGTTACTTTTATATCACTGTGGCTGATGTTGACCAATGTTTCGCTTATCTCTGCCGTCGTTTGCCCCGTTACGGCTCCATTGCTAATACCCGCAACCTGCGCGCGGCTCCATAAGAACGTGGCATTGGGTTGATCGGATGTGATTGTATAATTAAACTGAGCGCCGCTGCAAATGGCACCGGTTGTGGCACTTATTATTTTAGGAGTTGGTAAAACGGTTACATCAACCTTTGTCCTGGTGCTCGTACATCCATTTACTGCCGACTGAGCAAAATAACTGGTATTTGTTTCTAATCCCGGTGTTACATAAGTGCCGCTTAATGCCAGTAAATTTCCGCCAACGGCGGCATCATACCATTGGTACGAATCCGGATTGCTCCCTGTAGCCGTCAACGAGCCGGGATTACCCGAACAAACGGATATGGGTTTCACTATCGGCGGTATGGGTATCGGGTTAACCATTACTAGTACCGCCGTACGGGGGCTGGCTATACCGTTCAATATAGTTTGCACATAGTAAGTAGTGTTTACTGTTAATGGCGGCGTTACATAAACGGATGCGGATGATAATAGTGTACCGTTTAGCGGTGCGCTATACCACTGATAAACGCCGCTGGCCGCAACTGCTGATAAATCGGCATTGCTTCCCGAGCAAACGCTGAGCCCCAACGCAATTGGCGCAGGAGGGATAATGGCAAAAGTAAGTGTGAGTGTGTCTGTTTTAACGCCGCAAACGCCCGGAGGGTCTGCTGAGGTTAAAACAAGTTTTACAAGGGTTTCCTTTGGTGTGGGAGTATAAATAGCATTAACGAGGGTTGGATCAGAAAAAGTTCCGGATCCTCCCGACCATCTCCCACCGCTCACCCCGCTAATTTTTCCGGCAAGCTGAACGGGGGTTCCAAAAGGCAATGTTTGATCCGGCCCGGCGGCCACCAAGGCCTGCTGATCTATCGTAACAAGGGTGGAGTCGATGCTTGCGGGGCCGCCGCCGGGCGGTATGCTGGTATCATATACTGTGTAAGTGCCGGCTTTACTGCCGGCTAAATTTATTTCACCTGTGTTTGTGTCTGCGAAAGCAAGCCCTGCCGGCGAAGCGCTGAAAGTATTCAGGTTAACCGCTTTTGCAATGGCAGGCAAAGGATTAATGCCGCCCTGGCAATAGGGGCCGGCATAAGCGAAACCGCCCGTAAGCAATTGTAACACCGTAATAACCGAACTGTATGACCCAACGCAAGGGCCATTGTTCACAAATGTGATTATGTATTTTCCAGGCGTACTTGCAGCGGCATTAATTTGCCCTGTTTTATTATCTGTGAATACCAGGCCCGCCGGCGAAGCGCTGAAAGTGCCGCCGTAAGGATTATTGAGAATGGGCGATGGGTTTGAGCCCGACGTGCTGACAATTCCCGACTGATAAAAAAACTGGGTATTGGGTACAAAATATACCGATACGATTACCGGCACCCGCGGACTTGAACAGCCCCCGGTAGCATTTTCAACATAATATATGGTTTTGTCGAATACAGGAGGCGTAGTAAATGTATTGCCGGTTGCTATCAAATTCCCTTGTATGGCCGCATCATACCATAATATCATCCCGCCCGAAGGGGCAACTGCCGTTAAAGTAGCTGGTGAACCCGGGCAAACGGAAACATTTGTCACCGCAGGCGAAGAAGGAAAAGGGTTTACCGTAACGGTTACAGGTGTGCGGGCGCTTAAGCATCCGTTCATCGTATTTTCAACATAATAAGTTGTGGTTACCGACAGCGCAGGGGTTACAAGGGTGCTTTGGGCCGATAATAAATTGCCGCCGGATGCGCTGTCGTACCAGCCATAGCCGCCTCCCGAACCCATGGCAGTGAGTACAGCAAAGCTACCGGAACAAATGGTAGTATTTAAAGCAGAAGGTGCCGGCACAAGCGGAAGAACAGAAACCGTTACCGGAACGCGCTGGCTTATACAACCTCCCGCCATGTTTTGCACATAATAAGTAGTGTTTTGAATTAATGCAGCTGTAACATAGCTGGAGCCCGCAGCTAACAGGTTGCCGCCCGTTGCGGCATCATACCATTGATAGGTACCGCCCGTTGTTGTTGGCGTTAAAATAGCCGAGGTTCCGTAACAGATTAACGGCGCTGATACCACAGGCGCGGGCGGAGGGGTGTTTACCGTAACATTTACAGGTACCAGATCGCTCACGCAACTCCCTTCAATGGACCGCACGTAGTAAGTGGTTGAACTATTTAAAATTGGGGTGATAAAGGTGTTACCGGTTGCCAGCAAATTCGATCCGGCGGCGCTATCAAACCATTGATAGGCGGTTCCTGTTGACGTAACGCTTAAAACCGTTTTGCTGCCGTAACAGATAGAAACATTTTGTACCGCCGGCAGCGCAGGAATCGGGTTCACAGTTACCGTTACCGGGATGCGTGAACTCTCGCACGTGTTTAATGAAGTTTGTACATAATAGGTGGCTGTATTTTTTAGCAGGGGCGTTGTAAAATCGGGACTGATGATCAGGGGCGTACCCCCAACCGGCACATCATACCACTCAACCAGCCCGGTCGGGACGTCCGCATGCAGGCTTGTGGCTGTTGAATAACAGACCGAAGTATTTGAAACAACAGGCACCTGTGGTGGTGGCGTCACGGTTGCTGTAACAGGGATAAGCTGACCGGCACATCCGCTGATCACAGCAGATAAATAATAGACCGTGGTTTTAAGCAATGGCGGTGTGGTGAAATTTGCCCCGGTCCCCACCAGGTTTCCACCCGACGCGGCATCGTACCACAAATAGCTCTGCCCGCCCGTTGCCGACAAAGTTGCCGTACTGCCTACGCAAACCACAGCATTTGTAACAGTTGCCTTTCCGTTAAGATCGACCGAAACAGCGGTTCGGGCGCTGGTACAATCGCCTATGGTGGTTTCTACATAAAAAGTAGTTGCTACTGCAATTGGGCCCGTTACATACGTGGCGCCGTTACCCAGGAAGTTCCCGCCGGCAACTGCATCATACCATTGATACGAACCACCGGGCGAGGTGGCTGTAAGTGTTGCCGATGTATTTTGGCAAACAACAGCATTTTTCACAACCGGCTGGGCCGGTGTTGGCGAGGCAGTAATGTTGATACTTTTATTTACAGGCTGGCATCCCGGGGTATTATCGCTTACCGTAATGGAATAATTACCCGCTTTATTTACGCTGATGGATTGCGTTGTTTCACCTGTACTCCAAATATAAGTATACGGGCCAATGCCTCCTGACGGAGTTGCTGTAAGCGTTACGGCATTGCCCGAGCAAATTGCGGTGCCCGACGATGCCAGGCTTACTGCCAGCGTACAATTCTGGCCGTAGGATCTTGACCAAAGGAATAACAAAAGGACCAAATAAAATCTCAACTTCATGAAAGCATTTGCACATCGCTTGCAAAGGGGCTGCCACAATATAATTGCCTGTAAATCAATGCGTATAAATAATCAAATTGCTTCAAGCTTCCATATTCTGGAATATTTTTCCGGTGATTGGGAATAGATTTATGGCGTTGATTATCTATTGCTTTATTAAATCGAAGAAATATGTGTTTGTCCGTCCGCTTTGGGCTTACACACATTGGGACAGGCGGACGGGTTTGGCGGCATGTTGTCTTTGCACTTTGCCCGGCTGGTTCAGATTCATATCTTTATATCGTAAAACAAATAACACAACTAAACAGCACCTCGACTAACAATCAACAAATAAATTATGAGCAAAATTATCTTCGATAGCGGCATATCACTTGATGGCTATTTCGCGGGCGATAACAGGAGCCCGGATAACCCGATGGGCGGCGTTTCCGGGAAAATACATGCGTGGATGTTTAAACAAAAAGCATTTTGGAAACACATCAGGATGGAAGGCGGTGAAGAATACGGCGCCGACAGTATATTAATTGATGATGTGCTTGCACGTGCAGGGGCCTACATTATGGGAAAGCGAATGTTTGAAGAAGGCGAAGTGCACTGGGTAGAAGATTTATTTGAAGCAGATGTTTACGTGCTGACACACGAGGTACGGGAACCCTGGGTTCAAAAGGGCACAACAACATTTTATTTCATCAATGACGGCATACAAAGCGCATTAGAAAAAGCCAAACAATCAGCCAAAGGAAAGGACATCAGGATACAGGGTGGTGCAGATACGATTCAACAATATCTAAATGCAGGGCTTGTAGACGAATTTTTCATTCACATTGCCCCCGTTTTTTTAGGAAGCGGTATCCGGCTGTTTGATGGCATCGACAAGGATAAATACGATATTCAAATTGTGGAAGTAATACCATCCGACCTGACAACACACCTGAGATATAAGCTCACTAAGAAATAAGAATAACCCCAACCTGCCATGCGACTGAAAGACTGTCTCGGGTGTAAATATGAGCCGTTAATACCTTGATGATTATTCATCCGGTGGGGAAATGCTATTTGCTATCCAAACTTTTGATAAATGCGATTACCTCATCGCTCTCTTTTTTGGTGAGATCAAGCTTATCGAAAGGCAGGGTTTGGTTATCAACCGGGTATCCCAACCCTGCGCCGCCGCCTTTATTGTAAAAATCCATCACCTGCTGCAAGGTAGTAAACACCCCGTTGTGCATATAGGGAGCAGTGCGGGAGGTATTTCGTACCGTGCTGATTTTAAATGCATGTTTAAAAGCATTGATCTTTAATATAGCATATCTACCCATATCGTCATCGATCACCTGCTCAGCTAAAGATTTCGGGACGCCTATTACTTCACTCTCAATCAGCATATATCTTGGCGGGAACGTGCCGTTAAATAAAGGCATATAATGGCAGGTACCGCATTTGGCTTTCCCCATAAACAAATTAAACCCGGCAATTTCCTGCTGGTTGATTACCGCTTTGTTGCCCCGCATGTATTCGTCAAAACGGCTGTTCAGCAGCGCCAAACTGCGCACATATGAACCTATAGCATTCATTACCTCCAGCGTGTCTATTCCCTTTCTGTCTTTTTTTGGAAACGCAGCTGAGAACAATTGCCTGTAACCTTCGTTTTTCCAAAGACGGATAGCTGCCAATTTCATCGATCCGTGCATTTCGTCTTTGTTCTGCACCACGGCAAGCGACTGGCTTTCCAGTGTACTTACCCGAAGATCATAAAATTGGGAGGGCTGCAATGCTGCGTTTAACAGGGTTGGGGTGTTTCTTCTTAATGGCGTTTTCTTACCAAACAATGTGTTTTTTACGAGTCCGTCGGTAAAAGCTTTTTCAGGCCGGTGGCATGACTGGCAGCTTCGGCTTCCATTTCCGGAAAGGATGGCGTCGCCAAACAAAACCTTACCCAGAGCTACCTTTTTTTCCGACGAAAAACTTTCCGGATCGGGCGCATAGGCGTTGGGGTTAAAAGCATCCTTATCAAATAGGGTTTTAGCATCCTGGTTTAACAGCCGGTTGTACCGGATAATATGGATCTTTAGCTTTTTTTCGAGATTCGTTATACTCGTGCTTAATGGATTACCATATCGCGTGATAAATGTAGCCCTGTTAAAGGTATTGAAATTGGTATTGTTTTTCAGATAGTGTGCTGCTGCTTCAAGTTCTGCGGGCAAGTTCTCATTACCTGCTTTATCTTCATAATAAGCGAGCACGGTTTTCAAACTTTCAAGACTTGTGGCCGCTTCCTGCATACTTTTCTGCGTAAGCGGATCGTCAAAGCCGGTAATACCCAATGATAATATCCTGTATATTTCGAGTTTGCTCGCGTCAAATACCTGCCAGTCGAAAATGTCAATATTGGCGTAATATGTCTTGAACTTATCGCAGCCGGCTTGTAATAACTTCAACTGGTTTAACAATTCCTGTTTTTTAGCCCGGTCGTATCTGGGGAACAGGTAGCCTTCGATTACCTGTAATCCGGCAGGTTCAAATACCTGGCCGTTCGACATTTCAACCTCCTGTACCGGTGGACCATTAACAAACCGCGAGGTAGCGGGTGTAAAGTACTCGGCCGCCCACTCAAACTTTTTATAGGCTAACCTGGTTTGAAGAAACAGTTGCTGTAGTTGTTTTTCATTAACAGTTGCATTTTCGGCAGCAGCCATCATTTTGTCTTTAAGCCCCGCAAAGCTGTCTATCTGCATTAATACCGTTTGTGCTATCGCCTTTTCGGGCGGTATCGCGGGCTTGCACGAATAAAAACAATATCCCGTAATTAAAAGGATCACTACAGATATGAAAACAAATTTTCTCATTATAAAAAATTAGCCAGGCTGGCTTTCGCCGATACGGATAGTTATTAAAAACAAAAGGGAGCGGCTGATTGGCCGCTCCTTAATTGTATTATTTTTCCTGTGTATTAAACAGGAATCAAAACCTTAAAAGTTAAAGGCATTTGTTAGCGGATTGGCGTTTTTATCGCGGGTAGCCAATGGTGTTAAACCCCACCTTTTCTCAATAAATGAGAGGATGCCTACGGTTTCATATTGTGTATGGTCAACATAACCCTGTTTTGCAAATGGCGAAATAATTATTGCAGGAACGCGGGTACCTGGACCCCATTTGGTGTCAATTACCGGCGGCGCAACGTGGTCCCAAAACCCTCCATTTTCGTCATAAGTTATAATGATCACAGCATCTTTGCCATTTGGACCGTTTAAAACGTCGTTCACTAACTGCATAGTATGCGTTTCACCTGCGTCAAGCGCTGCATAACCCGGATGTTCATTGTTGACACCCAGTGGCTTTACAAACGAAACGCTTGGTAAGGTGCCCGCTTGTGCTGCCGCTATAAATACAGTTTCATCTTTCAGGTGATCTTTTTTCAGTTGTGTTCCATCAGCGTAGTTAGCATAGTAGATAAATGGCTGGTGATGAAACTGGAAGGTAGGGTCAGGGTTACCTGCCAAAGCATTATCCCATCCGCCTGAATACCATGCCCATGATACTCCCTTATCATTTAACCTGTCGCCAATGGTAGGATTGGTTTGGTTAGGAATTAGGTTTGCCGTTGCAGTAGTTGCCGGGTGTGGCGCGTTAACGCTGTAGCTGGTATTTACAACAAATCCGTCGGGCGTCACCACGCCATCGGTAACAACTTTTCCAGAGCCATCAAGCACAGCCACCATGCTGGTAGGCGCATTTGGAAATGTAGGACTTGCAGAAGCAATTAGCCATTGGTGATTTAAGAAGGAACCACCAAATGCGCTATGGTAAAAGTTATCGCACAAGGTATATTTTTGAGCAAGGGCCAGCATTGGCAATATGCTGGTTTTATAATACCCTTGCGACAAACCTGCCGAAGTATTATATAACGCATATTTATCCATTTTACCGCCGTCAATCTGAATTTGCTCCTGGTAATAACGGTGCAAAACATCGGGTATTTCCTGGTCAGCCGGAACGTATTGGTCGATATTGAAAAAATTATTGCTGAGGTTGGTAGGGAATGCACTTGTACCCGGAATAGCAGGCAGAGATGTATAAGTAGCACCGGTGGCATCAACTTGTGTGGTATTGGCCGCGGTGGCATTTGATAACCCGTTAGCGCCGGCAAATTGCCCATACAAATTATCAAAACTGTGATTTTCAAGGTAAATGACCACTACGTGATTTACTTTGTTTATACCGGTTGCGGTAGTTTTTTCGTTTTTCTTGCAGCCTGCAAGGCCTAAAAATAACATTGCAATAACAGCCGCTGTTATTGAAGGTGTTGTTGAAGTGTGGAGATGTTTTTTCATGAGCGTTCAATTTTCCGTTTTTTATGATACGAAAAACGCCCATTAGCGTGAATAGAATATTAGTGACAGGTAATCATTTTATTAATTTATCAGCTCCAATATATTAATAAGATAACATTGCCTTTTGCTTTTTGCAGAAACGGGAATAATTCGATATAATTGAGTATAATCCATATTAAATGAAGATTCCGACAATAACAGGAATAATAGACAGGCGTATATTGGTTAATTATGCAATTGATCCGGCGGTTGCAAAAACTATTATACCATCGCCCTTTATGCCTAAAATTATTAATGGAAAGGCAATAGCAGGAATATGCCTGATAAGGCTAAAAGATGTGAGGCCCAAAGGCTTACCCGCCTTTATAGGATTTGGTTCGGAAAACGGGGCCCACCGGATTGCCGTTGAATGGACAGAGGGTGATCAGCTTATGGAAGGCGTTTACATTCCGCGCAGAGATACTTCATCTAAACTCAATACTTTATTGGGAGGAAGACTGTTTCCCGGAAGGCATTATCATGCAAAGTTTGACGTTAATGAAAATGACGGCAACTATTACGTGGCCTTTAAAAGTTCTGACGGCACCGTAATAAGCGTTGATGCCCGACTAACCAATTCATTTAATCCAAATTCCGTCTTTAAAGACCTATCAGCGGCTTCTGATTTTTTTAAGGCTGGCTCTACAGGATATTCTCCTAACGGACACCGATATGAAGGCTTATCACTTCATACTGATCAATGGCTTGTTAAGCCGCTTGAGGTAAGCAATGTGGTATCAAGTTATTTTGAGGATGAACGGATATTCCCCAAAGGGTCTGTTCAATTTGATAATGCTTTGCTAATGACAAATATATCACATGAATGGTCGTCCGTTGGCGATAAACCAGTTTGTTGTTAGGTTATGCCTTTGATTGTGCCTTTTGAACAACGCGTTCAACGGTATCTTCGGCATATTTCTTTGCCTGGTCAAACCACTCCGGCCCGTTTTCAGTAATATCATCAAGGATCGATTTGCCATCAGGGCCTTTTTTTGTAATATAATTAATGCCGTACCCAACTGCGGCACCAACAACTATAAATTTTAATAAGCTCATAATTCTATTTTTGATTGAACGCTGTTTGTTAATTTATATTTTCTAAAATAATACCAATATATCAGGCATATTCTTTTACCACCTTTAACAAGTCATCCGCATTAAAAGGCTTGCATAAATAATCATCCGCTTTACATTCTTTGGCTATTACCTCAAGATTGTCAGCTCCTGAAACCAAAATTACCGGGATTTTAGTAGTAACAGGATTTGCCTTTAAATCCTTACATAAAAGATGCCCATAGCCGTCAGATAACCGCACATCGAGCAATATCATATCCGGGCCAAATTCTATAATGTATTCTAATGGCTCGTAATGGTTAATGCCAATAACAAAATAACCTTCCGATTCAAGAAACATCTCTATAAGCTCGAGGATGGCTTTTTCGTCCTCCAATACCAAGATCCTTTTTTCCATAATAACTACGTAACAGCTAACATAACAGGTAAATAAACTTTTTAATAAGGTGATTGTTTTTAAATTTCTAAAATCGGGAAAACAAAACCCTAAAAATCAGCAGTTTATCAGTAGGGGGTTAATCTTTAAGAAATACGCAGGGTTTAAAAATCACCATTGTAAGTCTAAAACGGAACTCAATCAGCAAAATAAACCTTCGGGGAGCAATAGAAATAAAGTTTGTAAAACAAATTTAGCGATTGTAAATCACTTAATTACTACAAATTGTTATTATATAGTCGCAGATAAGGAAAAGATAATAGTATACCGGTGTACCTGCACTTATTTTTCTATACGATCATAGATTTTAATTTATAATTAACAGCCGGTTAAAAAGTTCGGTTATTCGTTTGCGGGAGTGATCTTTATATTTTTCCAATCACCATCCGAGCCATTTCCTACCCAGTAACCAAGCATTTTGCCTTTTAAAGGCAATAAGGACATAATCGAAAGTGATGGTTTTGGATTATTATTGATGTACACGGTGACTGTTTTAGCCGATATCTCAATGCGTACATGAAACCATTCATTTGGGTTTGGTACAGGAGATACCGGCTGTTCATATTTGTTAGGGAATTGTGAGCGTAATACCGGCCAATCATATTTGGGTAAAGCTATATATTGCACAGCGTGCCCCTTCTTTTCCGGGTCATTGGATTGAAAGTTAAATGGGCGGAAATACACAGATTCATACGTGGAGTCATTTTGCCCGTGAAATGCGATGCCGACAAAGCTGGCCTGAGGCTTATTTTTCCCTTTTATATCGAATTCAATAATACCATAGGTAAAGTGCTTGCCGCTCAGCCATGCAACTCCGGCACCCGGCGCTTCATTTAGGTGCACCGCACTTTCTGCCGGCCCGACGGTTTGCTGCCTGTTAATAACCTTGTATTTCTGACTGTAGCAAGTTAAAGCCGACAAAACTATTAAGGCAAAATTTAAAGCAATCGATTTTTTCATAATTTGGTTTATATCGTCTGCGCAATAGCCGGGCCATTTTGCAAGTTGCTAAATCACAAATAATTATATAAAATCAGGTCGTTCGCATCTGATACAAGACGTTCGCATCCGAACATTCTTGTATCAGCTAATAAACATTTAATGCTGAATTGTATTTGTTGGTGGCGGATCGGGGATCGCCGGTAAGGGGGATTCTTTCCGGATCTTATTTTTAGGGACTGATGAGTCAGGAGATATCTTCAGGTCATCAACCTTGCGTTGAATAATAACGGGGACACCATCAGTTGTTTGTGCCTTAAAATTATTAAAGCTGATCTTTTGTACATCCTCCAAAATAACCGCCGGGCGGGTTTCAGTTCCCAAAAAACTAATGCTCACATTGTTCATTTCAATATTTTTTGCATGACGCACAAAAAACCCATAGGCAGGCATTACCCCAAACCGCTGCGGCTCGGGATAATCTTTTACGTATTCAGGGACTATTTTTTGAATTTTTGAAAGCGGCGAATCGATCTGCCGGTAATAAATGCTAACGTTATCTAATTTAACGTCTTCCACATCATGGCCGGGCAGCCCAGCAATAATGGATGAAAAATGCGCATCGGCGTTGTAGGCAATTACATTACTGATATTTACTCTGCGGATAAACCCAATATCCGTTCCGGCAGGCCCGCGCATCCGGGCGCCGACACGTAAAAATAAGGGAGAATTTACCACGTCCCGCATGGTAATGTTGCTTATCGCGATATCCTCTATTGATCCGCCGTCAACCGTTTCCAATGCCAGCCCACGGCAAAACCGGAACGTACAATTGGTTATAACAATATCCTTAAAGCCGCCATTACTTTCTGTCCCCAATTTTATCCGCCCTGTGGGGCCCTGGTGGTCGGGCACCACTTTGTATTCGCTGCGCAGGTAAGTGCCATTAATAAAAGTTCCCCGGTCAAACCCACTTACCTGGCAATTGCTAATGGTCACATTTTCTGTCGCCCGGAGGTAACCAAGGGCGTAAGAGCTTTTTAAACAAATGCCATCGTCCCACGGCGAATTTATGGAACAGTTTGAAATATGCACGTTACGGCAGCAATCAATATCCATCCCGTCGCGGTTAGTATCCATTTTAATGTTATCGATGGTAAAATTATCAACGCCCGTAGCCATTATACCCATGTGGCCGCCGTAAAGGATGGTGAAGTCTTTTAATATAACATTCCGGCAAAGCTTCAGCGCGATACTTTTGTCTCCCTCGCCTGCTCTGCCCGGCGTGCCGCGGGCAAGTCCTTTCCCGTAAATTGTACCCGGCCCCATAATAGAAATATTTTCGAGGTTATCGCCCCAGATCAGGCTGTTGTGCCAGTGGCTGTGACCGAAATCCTGGTATTTAAATTTTTCGCCCCACTCATTTGGTTCGGCATCGTCATATCCCGGTTCGCCTGCGTGCGAATCTGCAGCAAGAATAGTAGCTCCCTGGTCAATAAACAGGCAAATGTTGCTTTTTAACCGTATGGAATAGGTTAAATAAGTGCCTGCAGAAAGGTAGACAGTTCCCCCGCCTGCCGCTGCCGCCGCATCTATTGCTTTGTTTATTGATGCGCCATCATTGGTTTTACCGTCTCCGTTTGCACCGAAATCCCTCACATAATAAATCCTGCCGCCGGCTGATTGCGCGTTAACTGTTGTCAGCGCAAATATCAGGACCAGCATGAGCAGATAACAAAACCAGGAAGCGACAAGTAAGCAGAAATTTGCTAATGGTTGTTTTTTTATCATCGGTTTACCGTTAATGTATTAGTTCAAGACAACGCGAACCGGGTGATGGACGCGGTTCAATAATCTGAGATTCTAAAAATGGTCGGTTTAAATTGGAAATATCGTAATGATTAAAAATATGGTTCTTGCTTATTTCCGGCATCCTGTGCTATCCTGTAAGGATGGCAAAATCATTCTGTAGCTTCCCACAGTTCCCTCACCATTGCTCCATAACAGTACAGGACGGTATCGCTTGTCAATTAGCAGATATTAGTATTCAATTATAACCTGTTTTTTAAATAATGAAGTATTGGAATCAACCGGGTATGCCGGGGTCAGGCATATCATTTTCGTGTGAGACATCTGAAAGGCTCAAATTTCTCTTATCCCTTATTTTTATTGCCGCGTGTAATATTTTATTGGCGCAAGGCCTTCAAAAATCACTGCCGCAACAACAAGGCATTTCAGCCCCGAGGCTAAGCCGTATCGATACGGTTATGAATGATTATATCAACCAAAAGAAAATGCCCGGCATGGTAACGCTTATAGCGCGGCACGGGAAAGTGGTTTATTGCAAAGCCTTTGGTTTGATGGATATAGAAACAAATAAAAAAATGACAACCGATGCCATATTTCGTATTGCCTCCATGTCGAAAGCCATAACATCTGTAGCAGTGATGATGCTGTATGAACAAGGCCATTTCCTGTTAAACGATCCTATCTCAAAATATATTCCCGAATTTAAGAATCCAAAGGTTGTTGTGAAATCGCCTACATCCGATAGTATTATGTTGATACCTGCCCAAAGCGAGATAACCATCCGCGAGTTGTTAAACCACACATCAGGAATAACCTACGGCGATAGCTTACAGGCTCCTTATTATAAACAAGCCGGTATGACGGTAGGGTTATTGCCGACCCAGGGAACGCTAAAAGAAAAAATAACGGCACTGGCAAAACTGCCGTTAATAGTCCAGCCTGGTACTGCGTTCCGATATGGCATGTCGGTAGATGTGCTTGGGTATTTGGTTGAAGTGATAAGTCATATCTCGTTAGACGAATATTTAAGGAAAAATATTTTTGACCCCTTGAAAATGACCGATACTTATTTTAGTCTACCGAAAGAGAAGTTTTCCAGGTTATCATCCCTTTACAGGATGAACGGGGATAGTAAGCTCGAAAAAGTCACCAAGTACTTCCCCTATCCTGCTAAGCAAACTTATTTTTCAGGGGGTGCGGGCCTGGTATCAACAGCAGCCGACTACTCAAGGTTCGCGCAAATGTTATTAAATAAAGGCGAGCTGGATGGTGTGCGATTGCTTGGCCGTAAAACGGTTGAGCTGATGACTTCGAACTCGATAGGCCCGCTGTTTATTTTTAACCCCTTTAAACATAATGGCATAATGGGCGACAAATTTGGATACGGATTTGGCATACGCACCGAGCGCGGCACATACGATGAACTGGAATCACTTGGTGCGTTCGGTTGGGACGGCGCTTTTTACACCCGTTTTTGGGTCGACCCGAAAGAAGATATAATAGCAATATTTATGTCACAAATGGACAATTACTGGGATGAAAACCTTATAGGCAAATTCAAGGTATTGGTTAACCAGGCAATCGTTAATTGATGAAAGCCGGCTTAGCCAACGATAAAAACTGTCATGCTTCTTGCCCCATGCGCGCCTAACACCAGCGATTGCTCAATGTCGGCTGTTTTTGATGGGCCGGCAATAAATAAACCGAACCCGTACTCATCATCACCTATTTTTTGATAGGCCTCGTGCATGGTTGGCAATATTTGCGATACACCGATCACCACGGCAAGATGCTGTGCTATAAACGGCAGAACCCGGTTACCCATTTGTGCTTCCGTAAGCCAAATGGCCCCATTTTCGGCAACTGCAAATTGGGCCTCTAACAAAGCAAGGTCTGTATCTTCAAGCGCATGTGAGTCGTGAGGCATATCGGTTTTGCTCAAGTTTAACCCGCCTACTTTATTAATGATCCTGCCCTTATATTGCGCAGCCACTATTTCCGTAATGTCTTCTTTTATGGGTACATAATAAACCTTGCCGCCTATCGCGTTAAGCACGATACTGAACTTTTGCACAAGCGCGGTTTCATCGCCTGTAAACTGCGCAATATCCGGCAACGGCAAAAGATCAGGCTGATTGGCTGAAACCGCTTTTAGTATAAACTCCCTGCTCATCCTTTTTTATCTCCTTCCCGGTTATTTTTATACCATTCCCCAAATGATTCTTCAGGCACTTTCGGCATATCCCTATGTTTATACCATGGATTTAGTTGATTGTTCATCGCAAAGGGCGCGTACTTTAAAGTCAATCTTGCCATTTTTCCTGCAGCATGATAAAGCCCCGGCGACGCCAGTGTTTTGGCCATTACCTCCATACTTATCTTTTTCGCAGTTGGGGCATATCCTTCCTTTACAATCACCTGCCGCCATTTATATAACTGATCGTGTATGTCAATCTTAACCGGGCAAACATTGGTACACGACCCGCAAAGCGTTGATGCAAACGGCAAGTCGGCATACTTACGCATATCAAGGTTTGGCGCCAATATAGAACCAATTGGCCCGCTGATAGCGTAATGATAACTATGTCCTCCGCTGCGCCGGTAAACCGGGCAGGTGTTCATGCAGGCGCCGCAACGGATGCACTTTAACGAGTTCCGGAAATCCGGCCGCCCCAGTTGTGTGCTTCTGCCGTTGTCCACTAAAATGATATGCATCTGCTGATTGGGACGTGGTTTGCAAAAATGACTGGAATAGGTGGTGATAGGCTGACCCGTGGCGCTACGGGTAAGCAGCCTTAAAAAAACTGACAGGTGCTTTCGTTGCGGGATGATCTTCTCGATACCCATACTGGCGATATGAACATCCGCCAGATGAGCGCCCATATCGGCATTGCCTTCATTGGTACACACCACAAACTCGCCGGTTTCGGCAACTGCAAAATTTATCCCCGTAAGGGCCGCTTTCCGGGTTAAAAAGGTTTCGCGTAAATGCACACGGGCTGTTTCTGTAAGCACCTGTGGGTCTGCCATGCCTTTCGGTGTACCCAAATGCTGGTGAAACAGCTCGCCTATTTCTTCTTTCTTTTTATGGATGCAGGGCAATACAATATGGCTTGGCGGTTCTTTTGCTAATTGAACAATACGTTCGCCCAGGTCCGAATCAATCACATCTATGCCATGTTCGGCCAGGTATTCGTTGAGCCCGCACTCTTCGGTAAGCATCGATTTACTTTTAACCATGCGCGTAACCTGGTGCTTATTTAGTATTTCATGTACAATCCGGTTGTGTTCGGCGGCATCGGCGGCCCAATGAACCTTTATACCGTTGGCTGTGGCCTTTGCCTCAAATTGCTCAAGGTAATTGCCCAGGTTGCTTAATACATGGTTTTTGATTTGTGATGCGGCTTCGCGCAGTGCCTCCCATTCAGGCAATTGGTTTACCGTTTTGTCGCGTTTTTGCCTTATCCACCAAAGGGTTTCATCGTGCCAGTTAACCCTGTCCTCATCCAGGTTAAATGTGTCGGAAAGTTCTGCATGATCTTTTTTTGCCTGCTCACTCATAGCTATTCAATATCTCCGCAATATGTATCACTTTTGTCGTGCTTCCCTGCCTGTTTAAAATCCCTTCCATATGCATCAGGCACGACATATCTGCACTGGTAATATACTCCGCTCCATGCGCTAAATGATCCGCCACCCTGTCTTTACCCATTTTTGAGGATACCGCTTCTTCCGATACGCAAAAAGTACCCCCAAACCCGCAGCACTCGTCAACCCTGCTTAAGGGTACCAGGTCTATGTCTTGAACCATTTCCAGCAGACTACCCGGCTTGGAATAATATGGTGCTACCAATTCGCTCATTTGCGACAACATTAATCCGCGCAGGCCATGACAGCTTTGATGTACACCCACTTTATGCGGAAACCTTGCCGGCAACGACTCAACCTTTAAAACATCTGTTAAAAAGGAGGTCAGTTCCCAAATGTTACTCCGGATGGCTGATGCTTCGGTTTCATGGCCCGCATCATGCAAATGCTCGCGGATGTGCATTACGCAGCTTCCCGAGGGCGAAACAATGTGATCATAGCCGGAGAAGTTTTTGACAAACAGCGCGTCGCACCCTTTTGACAAGTGCTCAAAGCCCGAGTTTGCCATCGGCTGCCCGCAGCAAGTTTGGTTAGGCGGATAATCTACCTCTACTCCCAGCTTTTCCAGCAGTTGCAAGGTTGCAATAGCTGCCCGCGGATAAAACTGATCTATATAACAGGGTATAAATAAACCAACCCTCATACTTTTTAAATTAATTGATTAACTGCGTAATAATTCAGCTCTATAAGGTTCGCCGGTAAAACATGGCTGTTCCATTGTTTATGAATGGCCAGTGCTGCACCAAGCGCTGTTGCCTGGGGCATGGATGCCGCAAACACTTCCATTTCGGCAAATTTAGCTGCTAGCATGTTCATATAAACCGAATTTTTACTGAACCCACCATCAACAAAGATGCGCTTTACCGGCGTATTATTCAGTACCATGCCGGATGACACCGCTTGTTGTTGTACCAAATCGTAAATTAGGTGATGATAAGCCTCGATAGCCGAGTCATGATGTGATAGATCCGTCATTTCAAATGGGGTCAGCTCATTTTTATCGTCAAGCATAAACGGGTTTGCCTTCAATAGCCGGACGTATTCGTGATTATATGCTGCATTTTTAAAATTTATCGTGTCTTCATTAAAAAACTCTTCGATACGCTTTGTTTGCTTTTCGTGCTCATGACCGGAAAACAGTCTGGATGCCTTAACGGGATTACCATTATAATCCATATAACAAAGACAATCGTTTTTTAATTCATCGGCCGTTAACGGCGAATGATTAAACGGATTTAAACTGATACACCACGTGCCGGTAGACAAAAGCATAAAAGGCTCATGGAAATTAGCCAGGTAGGGAATAAGCGCAGCAGAGCTATCATGCAAGCCGATACCCGCAATTACATTGTGTCCCGCATAGGTTAATGGAACAATATGGTCTACCGGGGTGATGGGCGGAAACTTAGCAGTCAACTGTTCATTGTCAACCCAGCTATGATATTGGTCTCGGTCAAAATCCCACAAATTGGTATGGCAGCCTATGCTGGTAATATCTGTAAACGCTTTTCCCGTTAGCGCGTAGCTCATGTACTGGGGCAGGTGCAGCGCATACTTAATCTGCTCAAACAGCTTTTCGTTTTGTTTTTTGATACGATATAGCTGCATGCCCGAATTAAGGTTACCTAAAACAGGCGAGGCCGTTTCACGTGCGAGTTTGGTTTCGCCGCCGTATTGATTGTAAAAGGCAGTCTGCAGGTCGTGAGGATATGGTTTCAGGTAATTATAAAGCGGGGCAACCGGTTCGCCGTTTTCGCCTATATATACAAAGCTGGCGCCATAAGTTGAAAAATTGATCGCTTTTATATCCCAGTCACTGTTCCGGTAAACTTCGTTTAACGAATCAAATAGCGATGTCCGTAAGGCCTCCACATTTTCGCAGGGGAAGCCATCTTCGTCAGTTGTTTCTATAAACCGCGCCGATTTCTCGTACACAATTTTATAATCCTCGTTAAAAAGAAATAGCTTTTTATTGGTTTTACCTACGTCAAATATCGCTATAACCGGTGTCGGCATAATTATAATCCTGTCGCTACTGTTTTCTCGCCGCGCTCCTTTAGTAAACCCGACCGCACTTTTAAGCTGCGGAATAAAGAAACGGGATTTATTGCTCCACCTGCCCGAAGGCGCGCCTCGGCAAGCAGCGGGCGAACATCGGTACGATAGGCCGCCTGCAAAATTTCCTGCGCAAGCGTTACATCGTTTACCCGTTGCGCCTCTTTGAGTGCAGCGGTATCAATTAACAATGCCTGCGCATAAGCTATTTTTATGGCTTCTACTGATTGTAAAAGATCTTCTATCGGATCTTTTACATTATGTGATGCGTCGATCATCCAGCCGATGGAAGTGGCATGGTTCATCCCGCGTGCATCCATTCCTTCCACCAGTTCATTAAATATCAGGAATAATTGATACGGATTAATGCTCCCCACGGTAAGATCGTCATCACCGTATTTGGAGTCGTTAAAATGGAAACCAGCCAGTTTGCCTTCCATTAATAAAATCGATACAATCTGCTCAATATTGGTTCCGTTTAAGTGATGGCCCAAATCAACAAGGGTTTTGGCCTTGTTCCCCAATTTGGATGCCAGCAGGTATGATTGGCCCCAGTCGCCAATGGTAGTTGAATAAAAATTGGGTTCAAAGGGTTTGTACTCAACCCATACCTTCCAATCGTCAGGCAGGGCGGTGTAAATTTCCCGGAGGCTCTCCAACGTGTTTTGAAAAGCGTTTCGAAAATTCAACTGACCAGGAAAGTTAGAGCCATCGGATAGCCAAACCGACAATGCTGTTGAACCTAAATCAACACCGTATTTAATCACTTCTATATTATGCTCAATGGCCTGCTGGCGAACGGCTTTATCCACATGGTGCAACGAGCCGAACTTGTAACTCAATGCCTGGTCTTTCTGATCCTGGAACGTATTAGAATTTACAGCATCAAAATGCAGGCCAAGTGTTGCCGCATGCGCCTTTATCGACCGGGCATTTTCAGGGATATCCCACGGAATATGCAGCGAAATAGAATTGCTTGACTTGTTAAGGGCGTGTATAATGCCAACGTCGCTAATTTTCTCTTCCAGGCTTCGCGGCTCCCCACCGCCTGAGAAACGGCCAAAACGGGTGCCGCCTGTACCCAAAGCCCAACTTGGAATGGCTATTTGAAAATCAACCAGTTTTTGTACAACATCATTAACATCGCTTATTTGCGACGCGATATATTGAAAACTGCGCTCGTGGTTTTTAAGTACCGATTGGTTGTTTTCTTCTATTTTATATTTTTCAACTTGCATAGATGATCCTTACTAACAAATAACGATAAAAATATTATCTCACAAAAGCGATAGCTACGCCGCCGTCTACGTTCAAAACATTGCCTGTTGATTTATTGAGCAACCCGCCGACTAAAGCAAAACAGGCATTTGCAATATCATCCGGCAAAATAACCTCGTTAAGCAGGGTCCGTTTCGCGTAATAGGCCGGTAATTCTTCAACGCTAACGCCATAGGCTTTCGCCCGGCCCGCAGCCCAGCCGCCTGCCCAAATATTGCTGTCGCTGATAACGGCATCAGGGTTTACTACGTTAACACGAATTTTATCGGCACCCAGTTCGGCCGCATTAAGCCTGCTCAGGTGTAGTTGAGCTGCTTTTGCACTGCCGTAACCAGCATTATTGGGGCCGCTTACCAGTGCATTTTTACTAACGATATTTATAATATCACCACCGGTTCCCTGTTTTTTCATGATTGCAGTGGTTGCCTGCGTAACCAAAAACTGGCCCTTTACCAATACGTCATAAAGCAAATCCCAATCTGCTTCGGTATGGTCTTCAATGCTTTTTGATATGGATAGCCCTGCGTTGTTTACAATCAAATCAACCCCGCCGAAAGCCAAAATAGCTGTAGCTATCGCCCCCTGTATTTGTTTTGCGTCGGTAACATTAAGCGGCGCAGTAGCATAGGCGTCTTTACCGAACAACTTTTTAAAATCTTCACCTGCTCCCGTCAAGCGGTCCTCGTTCATATCGTTCAATACCACTACGGCGCCTTCTTCCACAAACTTTTTGGCAATGGCCTTACCAATACCACCCGCGCTGCCGGTTATTAAAGCAATACGCCCGGATAACGCCTTCGGCTTAGGCATACGCTGTAATTTTGCTTCTTCCAGCAGCCAATATTCAATGTTAAAAGCTTCCTGCCTCGGAAGTGAAGTGTACTCAGATATTGCTTCCGCGCCTTTCATCACGTTAATAGCGTTGATGTAAAATTCGGCGGCTACACGCGCTGTTTGCTTATCCTTTGCAAAGGTGAACATACCTACGCCAGGGTATAATATTACCACGGGATTGGCATCACGGATGGCCGGGCTGTTAGCATGTTTGCAGGAATTATAGTAATCCGTGTACATGTTACGGTAAGCTTCAAACGCAGGCGCAAGCTTTTCCTTTAATACGGATGGATCCGATAGATCTTCGCCAGGTTTAAGCGTTAAAACCAGCGGGCTTATTTTTGTTCTTAAAAAGTGATCGGGGCAACTTGTTCCGAGCGGTGCAAGCCGGTCGAGATCATTCGAATTAATAAACTCCAATACCCGCTTATCGTCGGTAAAGTGGCCTATCATACGGATTTCTGACGAACAGAACCCACGCAATACAGGCGCCAGTGCTACAGCCTGTTTTTTACGATCGGATTCAGCAAGGCTCTGCAATTTTTCACCACCAAAAACGGGGGCCCTTTTGCCATAATTTTTCTCCAGGTATTCGGCGCATTGTTCTATTACTTCAAGTGTATTAATATAGCTTTCATATGCGGTGTCGCCCCAGGTAAACAGGCCGTGCGACCCCAGCATTATACCCCGTATGCCCGGGTTATTATCAAGGCATTCCTTAAGCTTTAATCCCAGGTCAAAACCCGGCCGCTGCCACTCAACCCAACCAATGGTTCCGCCAAAAAGCTCCTCGGTTATTTTTTTTCCGTCTTTTGCCGCAGCGATAGCAATAGCTGCGTCGGGGTGCAAATGGTCGATATGTTTAAATGGCAAAAAACCATGCAGTGGCGTATCTATTGAAGGTGCTTTTGAATTCAGATCAAAAATACTGTGGTTAAATAACTCTACCATTTCGTCTTCGTGTTCAATCCCCCTGTACACATTAGTCAAGCTCCTTAACCGGTCGATATATAAGGCAGCAAGCCCGCTCTTTTTAAGTGTCCCGATATCCCCTCCCGAACCTTTTATCCACATCACTTCAACATCCTTCCCCGTTAGCGGGTCTTTTGCTGTTGTTTTGCACGATGTATTTCCCCCACCATAATTGGTAAGCCGGAGATCGGCCCCCAATAAGTTTGAACGGTATATCAATAAAGCTACTTCATCCCCGGCAAGTTGGGCTGCTTTTGCGTCGTCCCACAGGTAGCTAACATGTTTAAATTGTGTAGTATTAACAGACATATAATAAATTTAGAAATATTAAGGTTTTATAGAATTACCGTAACCCACTATTATTACGGATAAGATGATAGTGGCAATCCCGATAATTAAAGTTGTAAAAGTTTTACGGCTAACGCCTTTCCATTCTTTTAATAAAATACCCCACATGTTTGCTATCAGGATAATAAATGCCATGTGCAGTATCCATGAGCTTGCGCCGTTACCCAGCCTGCTTTCGCCCATGCCATAAAAAAAGAACTGCAAAAACCAGGTTGTACCTGCCAGTGCCGAAAACAAATAATTTTTTATTAATGGTGTTTTAGCGTTAGTATAGTCTCCAAATGTCTTATTCCGGGTGTTGAGCACCATACACCATATAAAATTAGTGGTTAATCCACCAAGAAGTATCACAACGTATGTAACATTGTTCTGAAAAAGGAAATTTCCTTGCTGAGGGTGAACCGCTTTCCATAAATTATTGGCCTCATTAGCCATATCCTTTCCGGCATCGATCCCGAAAGCAAAACAAGCACTTAAAATACCGGAGACTATAGCTACAAAAATGCCGAGGCCAAACCGGTACTCGGTGTTATTAACTGCAACTTCGCGGTCTTTCGATAATTCGCTCTCCTTTAAAACACCGGCCTTGCCGCAAATAATGATGCCGATGATACAAACCAATATGCCGGCCAGTACACATTGCCCCCAATGGGCGGTTGCAAGGGTAGAAATGGTATCTTTTCCGGCTTTAGGATAAAACTGGTAATAAAGCGACGGAATGATAGCGCCAAATACGGAACATAGCCCTAAAATAATAGAACTGCCTAAAGCAACGCCCAAATATCTTACACCCAGGCCATAAGTTAAGCCGCCGATACCCCAAAGCACTCCAAAAATATAAGTGGCCATCAGTACAGAGTGACTAGCATGGCTGATAATGGTGGTAAAGCCGGGTATGGTAAGCCATGCCGCCAATGGCGGAACAATGAGCCATGAAAAAATACCGCCAACTATCCAAAAACTCTCCCAGGCCCACCCCTTAACTTTTTTGTAGGGAATATAAAAACTACCGGAAGCAAACCCTCCAATAAAATGGAAAATAACACCAAAAATAACCTGCATTTAATTGTTCGGTTTACGTTGTAAATAGAAAATAAAAGTAGAAAAGCTGAACTATAAGCCCATCATGTACTGTCATGCCCCTTTTCGGAATAATAGTGGTATTTTTATAATTTAGATGAATACCAGTTATAACCATGAAAACGCCTTCTTTTTTAGAATATATTGATATTGACTATTACTCGTCGACACCTAAATATTTGCAATTAGCAAATTCTATTGTCAAAGGGGTAAGGGATAACAAGTTGAGTAAGAACGACAACTTGCCATCTATTAACGAACTTAACTATAATTTTGAAATATCAAGAGATACCGCAGAAAAAGCTTACAAGTATTTGAAGTCCATCGGGATATTGGGTTCTGTTCCCGGTAAAGGGTATTATATAAAAAATACAGAGGCGGCGCAAAAGTTTAAGGTGTTTCTGCTGTTTAATAAGCTAAGTACGCACAAAAAGATTATCTACGACGCCATAGTTGCCGGGCTCGGCGACCAGGCCGCCATTGACTTTTACATCTATAACAATGATTTTTCGCTGTTTAAAAAACTACTGACCAATCAAAGCGAAGATTATACGCATTATGTTATTATTTCACACTTTTTAGAAGGCGGCGAAGGAGCAGATGAGATCATCAACACCCTGCCGAAAGATAAATTGATTTTGCTGGATAAACTAATACCGGGTGTTATGGGTGAATACGCAGCCGTTTATGAGAACTTTGAAAAGGATATTTTTAATGCGCTTGAGCAGGCTTTGCCGCAATTGAGCAAGTACAATACTATCAAGATAGTGTTCCCCGAGACGAGTTACTACCCTAAAGAAATATTAAAAGGCTTTTCGGCTTTTTGCATGCAATATGCTTTTAACTATAAAATGGTGCATGATATAGAAACCGAGCCCATTAATGACGGCGAGGTATATATCACCCTGATGGAAAATGACGTGGTGGTTTTAATAGAAAGGATACTCACCACGAATTTGAAAGTTGGAAAAGATGTAGGCGTAATATCATACAATGAAACCCCGTTGAAAAAGATCATTTTGGATGGGCTCACCACCATCTCTACTGATTTTCAAAAAATGGGGGAAAGCGTTGCCGCAACTATTATCGAGAATAAAAGACAACACGAGGAAAACCCATTTTATTTGACGCTCAGATCTTCACTATAGCCGGGGTTTATTTGCTTAGCTTATAAAGTTCGCTCCCGGCCAGCAGGAAACACCCCAAACCATAGTCTTCAAAGTCAGGAATGTGGGTGTATGATACCGGCTGACTGTCTTTTGGTTCCTTGCCGGTTCCCTGCACATATCCTAAAAAGCCTTCGGGATGAAGCGAATATTTTACCAGCGCGGCCCAGGCTTTTGCGATGATTGGCTGATATTCCTTTTTGCTTAACAGCCCATTGTTTATGCCCCATGCCATCCCGTAAATAAACAGCGATGTGCCTGTGAGTTCTTTACCGCCAAAATGCGTACTGTCTTTCAGGCTTACGTTCCAATAGCCGTCTTCCCGCTGCAGCGGAGCGATTGCTTTTGCCATTTCAAGATAGGTTTTTAAATATTCGTCGCGGTGCGGTGCGTTTTTGGAGATGGTTGATAATGTGCGCACCAGCGCCGCAAACACCCACCCATTTCCCCGCGACCAATAACAATTAGCACCATTCGGTTCTTTATACGGCGGAACAAAGCTTTTGTCGCGCCACCATAAATGTTCGGTGGTATTATATAACCCGCCGCCCTCAACCGTTTTGGTATGGTTATACATTTGGTACATGCGCTCGTAATATTTGTCGTCATTATAAATCAGCCCCAATTTTGCGTATACGGGCATTGCCATTTGCAGTGCGTCGACCCATGTCCAGTCGTCAATTTTATCGCTGTTTACCATCCGGTCAATACATTGTTTAATTTTTTCTGCATATTCCGGCTTGGGATCAATTTGATAAAGATCTAAATAGGTTTGCCCGCAGCACTGGTTATCGGCATTACGGGTAGTGACTGAATCCCTCGGCGACCACTGGTGTTTCTCGCTCCAGTCAAACGCATAATCGTAATATTTCTTTTGCGGATCGACGGCATACATCGCCATTAAGCCTTCGTAATAAACCGCCCTTGTCCACAAATTGCTGGTGCGGGTTATGGGTTTGCCATTTGCGCCCTTAACGGTTACCGTTGCTCCCGCATCGGGCCACTTTTGCGTAAAATAATTGTTTGCCAACTGCATAGCATCAATTATTTTTTTCTTTGAGGGAAGGTGCTGGGCATTAGCATATGTACTAAATGCGGCCAAAACAACTATAGCAACGCTTTTAAAAAATGATGATGACTTATTCATAATCCAATTTATACTTTTTATATTTCTCTATTTCATGAATGCCCGTCAAGGATGCTTAATCCTGTTATCAGGGCATTTTTTGCAGGCCTTCCCACTTCACCTTCCATTTACCATCTTTCGGAAAACCGGGGTTTGTAATTTTGCAGCCATCCCACCCGGCACACATCATGGCAACTGCAGCTAATAAACCACCATTGCCGGGCAAATATAAACGCAAACGTTTATCCTGGTAATTATGCCCGTTGGGTAAATAAGTGTTGGTTTGAACCGGCATAAACAAGGCATCTATAGCCTTATCGGGCATACCCAAACGCGTTGCCGCCATCGCGGTCATCGGGAAATCCCAGCCCCAGGTAGCATTCCAGGCCCATACGTTCCAAATAAGGTTAAACGTTTTTTTCATTACCGCCGTATCCAGTTTATCAACGTAGGGGAGCATGCCGTAGGCGCCTAAAACCGAAGGATGATCTGTTTTTAACCGGGGATTAGTATAAGCATCAGGCGAGCTTTCAGTAGTTAAATAAACCCCATCTTTTTGAGGCAATGCCGATAGTTTCTTCAGCACAAGTGCGTATTTTTTATTATCGGACAAACCCAAACGCCTGCGCCACTTTTGCGCCGTGGTTAGTGCCCATCGCCAATATTGCAATTCATAAGTTGGATTAAAAGTCTCTTCGGGATTATAGCGCTCCTGTGCAGGAATAACACCTTTTCCCAAAATATAGCGATCGCGTTCTTTGTCGTAACACGGGTACGATGCCATAAAATCAGCTGTAGCCAAAACAAGGTTTTTATATTTATCAAGCGTTTGCTTATTGCGATGGGCCCGGTAAGCCAATTCGGCAAAATAAATAAAATGCGGTTGTTGCCATATCAAAAAGGCCCCTACTGATGACGGGCTTTCGTTTCCTTCCGGGTCGGTCATTTTTTGCCATCGAACGCCTTCGTATCCCTGCCTTCGCGCGATTTCGCGCGATTTGTTTTTTACATGCCGGTACCAGGCCATGCTGTTTTCCAACAATTGCGGGCGGCCCCAAAGCGCAAAATGAACGCCGTGCCACCAATGCATTTCCAAATGCGGCTTTCCGTACCAGCTATTATAAGTTAACCCGGTTTCCTGCGGGGGATATGATCCTGAGCATTGTATTTTGGTGAGGTATTGCGATAAAACCACCCGTCGTTCTAACTCAAACGCACGCGCATCCGTACTTCCGCTAAAATCAATTGCTCCGCCGCTTAACCAAAAGGCTATCCACTGTTGTATATTATTTAACCGGGCCGCTTCAAAGTTAGGCATTGCTCCCTTACTTTCTTTTTGTGAGAAAAGGAATGTAAGTGCCAGTTCGTCGGATTTCCCTTTGGGGGATAAAATAAATTGATGTGCCGTTTTGTTTTCAACAGATACTGCTTGCTGCTGATTGATAGCAACAAAATATTTAGTGGTATCTAATTGACGCTTGATAACCAAATTAGCTTTGTTTTGTGAAACTATAGACGACGAATGTTTCTGCAGACTTTCCCAATTATCCCCCTCATCGGCAAATTCGTTTGTGGGGTAGGGAAAACGAATCCGTATTTTTAATCTTCCTTCGGTCAATAGTTTTGATTTTACCTTAACGGCGATCATATCTAAACCTTGTTGGGCGCAGGTTTGCACGCTAACCGCTTCGCCATCAAAAGTAAAATAGCTGTTTATCAGGCCGGTCCACAGGTCCAACTCCTGGCGGATGTTTTTTATATCCTCAATTCTACCCTCTGAGCCATCTCTATGCAACAACAAAAAGCCCAGGTTGCCTAATTGCAAGCGATGGACATTTTGCCTGAACCAGTTTGCTGCATCTTTATTCCGTTTCGGGCTGTTCCATTGCACGGCGTAACTTACTTTTCGTCCGTTAAGGTCATAAGTTTTTAATGATTCTTCAAACTTGTAACCGACAGTATCCTTAAAGCTATGCCAGCCCCATTCAGATTCTGTTCCCAGCGGAATGCCTTTGTCATAATGTTCAGGAAAGCTTTGCAGGCCAGTCGCGTCAACAGTAAACGCAAAACGGCCATTGCCAACGGATAACGACGATAATGAATCAGTAGAACGGTTCACAACGTTATGCCTTTTTACCAGCACTTCCCGGTCAATCTTCGCCTGGCTGTTTGTAACAGTGGGCAATAAAAAGAATATCCAAAAGTACGGCAACAACTTTTTCATAGAAGTCTCCATTAAGAAACTATTTTAAAAACAAAGGGAGACGACGTCATATACTTACCGCCTTGCGACGCGGTAAATAAATAACCCGGCTTGCCGTCCTGAAATAAAATCTGCGGCCTTTCAAAGCGACCGTATTTGCTGAGGTATTTTGGCGGAGGCGGTTGATTAATATGATAATAATCGGCATTAAAATATCCGATCTGAGGTTCGTTCCAGTTGATACCATTTTGCGACTCCATATACAAACCATACTGATGATTAAATACGCCCATATCCCTGGCGAGCATTTTAAACCCGGCTTTATCCATCCATACAAACCCGTCTTCCAATTGCGTGTTATTGCCACGTTTTGAAAAGTCGATAATAGGATTGCCGGCGTATTTAATATACGGGCCTTCCAGCTTATCAGCGATTGCCAAGCCATATTTTCTGTTTCCTTTTACCAGCGGGTCTGTTGAATTTTCATATTCGCTGGTATTCCACGATTTGTAGTATAACCAATACCGGCCATCGGGGTGTTTTATAAAAGAAGGATTGGTGGTACAATGATCGTCCCAGGCACCCTGCTGTCCGGGTAGTAGCAGCGGAGCCGCCGGCCGCTCCCACGGCCCGTCCAATGAATCGGCTGTAGCCAATCCTATCCGCTTGGTATTTGTTTTCCCGTTGGAGTTGCCCATAAAAAACAAACAATATTTGCCGTCGACCTTTTTTATAGAAGGGTTATGACAAGTGGTGGCATCCCAAAAACCGGGGCCACGGGGCGCTAAGATGGTTTCAATAAATTTAAATTCACTTTCTGGTGTTTCCGCTACGGCGTGGCAAATTTCGGAGCCATTTATCCAGCCCCCCATTTTCTTTGATGCGACCCAACGCGAGAAAAAGAGATGTATCTGTTTATCCGGGCCTTCTATCGGGCTGTTGCACCAAACATAATAACCATCCATCTCAAGTGCACGGCCAAGGGGTTTAAGCCGTTTGGCAAAATCGGAAATATGATCATCATCAGTATTGAATGCAAATGCCTGATAAGGTGCCAATGCAGCCATTGAAGCAACAGTTAACTGTTTAATAAAACCACGTCTTTCCATGTGATATCTATTTCACTCGCGTTTTGACACAATTATTTGAGGTATTTATTTAACGCCAAAGCCGGATATGATTTTATTCCATCTATAACATATTTGGCATTGAGCTGCGCGCCGGCTTCAACTGTGTGTACGTTGTCTTTGGTTCCAAAATAGGTTTGTACCATTACCTGACCTTCTTTATCATAATCGTCGCCAACGTTATTGTTCAGGTCAATAAAAAAGCTGCCGGTTTGTTTTGCCGTTTCGGCGGCCCACTGGCCATAATCGTTTACACTATTCCGTACCAATTTACCGTCCTGCCATTTGTTACGCGGGATCAGCGAACAAATAATCGCAGTAGCTCCCTTTGCTTTAATATCGCTGACAAATTTCCGCAGGTACCATCCGTAACTATATACAACTTCCTGTTTTTTTGTGATTGGGTTATATATCTCTTTTTGCTCATCACCAATCCCCTTGATGGTGCCACGGGCGCGGGCAGTATCATCAAGCGGACCAGCGTCATTATGACCAAACTGCATAATTACAAAATCGCCCGGTTTAAGTTTTGCCAGCACTTTATCCCATAGCCCCTTTGTTTGAAAAGTGCGGCTGCTTGTTCCGCCCAAAGCGTCATTTTCAACGGCGATCCTCGTCGTGTCAAAATAACCGGCGATGTAATTACCCCATCCCCAAAGGCCGTCGGTTCCCGTACCCCTTCCGTTTTTTACAGTCGAATCGCCGATGAGATAAAACGTCGGTTTTTCCGCCGGTTTTATCATAATAAATGATGAAAACAATGCGGCGGTAACAATTGCCATGCTTAGTAAACCTTTTTTAAGCGCAAATTTTTTCATAACAGGTTTTAGTTTTTAAGGTATTTATTGATCGTATTTTTGGAATCGGCGCGAATACCATCCACAATGGATTGTGCGTTTACCGTTGCGCCCATTTTATTGGTATGCGTATGATCGCCGGGGAAGAATTTCTTTACAGAATCGGGCCCCATGCTATCATATTTATCGGCGGTGATCTGGTTCAAATTTATAAACCACGCGCCTTCCTGCTCCGCTACTTCCTGTGCCCATTTGCCATAATCTTTATCGGCACGCATTACTTTTCCTTCGCGAAACTCGTTACGCGGGATCATCGATAACACGATAGGGGTAGCCCCTTTAGCTTTGGTGTCCCTGATAAACTTCCGGATATACCAGCCATAGGTATGTACAACTTCAACTTTCCCGTCGGGCCACGTCACCTCTTTTGTTTCTTCACCGATTCCTTTTAAAACCCCGCGATAACCCGCTTTGGTTGTATCAGGCGGGCTGCCTTCATTATGCCCGAACTGCATCATCACGTAATCGCCGGGCTTTAATAGCGAATCTACTTTTTGCCAGCGCCCTTCCTTAATAAAGGTACGGGTACTGCGGCCGGCCATAGCGTGGTTTTGTACATCGATTTTATGGAGATCAAAAAAGTCAGGAAGTACCGATCCCCAGCCCCATTGAACCTGATCGTTATTATGCACTGTGGAGTCGCCGATAAGATAAAGGGTCGGTTTTTGTTTGGTACTGAATGCCATTATTGCACATGCAGACAGTATTGCTAACAGGTATATTGATCTCTTCATCTAAATTATTTGTTAACCACATTAATCGTAACCGCCCCGTCAGCCAAGCCCGTAGAAGCCGCTTTAACGATTATTTTTCCAGCTGATGACCCCTTTATTATCGCGATGCATTTACCCTGGTAACTATGCCTTACAGGAACAGTAAAGGATTCCTGATTGGCGACCGAACCATTATCCGTTGCAGCTATCACACCCGGTCCGCTGATGCTGAATGTTACCAATTTATCAGCCAGCGGGCAGGGAACACCTTTGTCGTCAACGATCGTTGCGGTAACGTAAGCAACGTCCTCCCAAGTGTCAGTCAACGAAGGCCTGTCAACCGTTAGCTGTATTTTGGCCGGCTCGGCGGCTGTTTTTAGTTCCTCTGTTGCCACTTCTATGCCTTTATTTTTGCCTACCGCTTTGATAGTTCCTTTTTCATAGGTAACGTTCCAATCACGGGGCGAATCATCCATCGGCTTTGTTTTTGTACCTAATGATTTGCCGTTTAGAAACAGTTCCACGTCATCACAATTGCTATAAACTGATACACGGGCATCATCATAAGTATCAAAATCCGTGGGCGTCCAGTCGGCCACAACCGGGCCAACGCCGCCGTTTTCCTGTTTGCGCACAATGTGTACCACCGGCTTTTCGGACCACCAGCTTTCGCGTTGCAACCCAACAGGCCTGATACCGCCCGTCCGGTCAAATAACCCTTGCCCGTTTACTACATCCGGCCAATCGGCTTCGCCTAAATAGTCGATACCTACCCATAAAAACTGCCCTGCTATAAAAGGGTGATCGCGCAAAGCTAGCCAGGCACTTTGGCTGAGGCCGTTTTCGGTGCCGACAACCTTCCACGTAGGATTGGCCTGGTGTGCAGCTATCAATTCGTTTTCACGATAATTTTGGCCAACCACGTCCATCATTTTGGCAAACCCGTTTACATATACTTTGGAAATACCGGGACGGAACAGTGCCATAGTAACGGGTCGTGTTCCGTCATATTGATGAACCAGGTTTTGCATATCCCGGTATTTTTTAAACCCCGTCGAATCATTCAAATTGTCATGAATTTCGTTACCCACGCTGTATATCACTATTGACGGATGATTGCGGTCGCGCATAACCATATCACGGGTGTCTTTTTCCCACCATTCTTTAAAGAACAGCCCGTAACCATTCTCGGCATGTTGCTTTTTTGCTTCCCAGGTATCCAGGCTCTCATCCATCACCAAAAATCCCATCCTATCGCACAACTCCAAAAACTCCGTGGTAAAAGGGTGATGCGCCGTGCGGATGCCGTTTACACCAATGTCTTTCAATAATTCAAGCCGGCGTTGCCAAACTCTTTCGGGTACGGCAGCACCTACCGCACCGCCGTCCTGGTGCAGACAAACACCTTTTATCATTACCTTTTTGCCGTTAAGCAAGAAGCCGCTATCGGCATCAAATTTTATACCCCTTACGCCGAAGTTAGTAACCTCATCATCTACCACTTTGCCGTCGGCGATAACCTGTGTAACTGCTTTATACAAATAAGGATTATTAATATCCCATAGGCTGGGGTTATTGATGATAAGGTCATTATCGATATCGAGCGATTTTCCGGTTGATATTTTAGAAGGTTGCCCTTGCGGCGATTGACTTATAAGATGACCGCTTGTATCAAAGATCGCGGTTTGTAAACTAAACGTTTTTTCAGTTTTAGCATTGTTGATCAAGGTGTTTTTGATATGCACGGTAGCTTTTGAGGCACCGACTATTGGTGTGGTTATAAAAATACCCCACGGCGCAATATGGAGGTCGTTACTAACCACCAGCCGAACATGCCGGTAAATGCCGGCCCCTGTGTAAAACCGCGAAGCAGGTTGTATAGTGTTATCTGCCCGCACCGATATTGTATTCGTTTTGCCTTTTCCAAAGTTTAAATAGCCTGTTAGGTCGTAATTCAGGGCGCTGTACCCATAAGGGCGGTAACCCAAATGATGCCCATTTATCCAAACATCGCTATTGGCCATTATACCGTCGAATTCAACAGCGATGTTTTTACCCGCATCGCTGCTTTCCAGTTCAAAATGTTTGCGGTACCATCCTATACCCGATGGCAGATAGCCGCCACCGCGCCCGGCTGGGTTATTTTGACTAAAGTTTCCTAAAATACTCCAGTCATGCGGGAGGTTAACTTTCTGCCATTTCGTATCATTATATGTTTTCTGATCGGCCCCCGGTGCATCGCCCTGCAAAAAAGACCAGTTTTTATCAAAAGAAACGCTCTTTCTGGCCATTTGGCCGGATTGCGCCCGTGCTGTTAACACAGCAAAAATCAATAACACTAAAAAATTATATTTTTTCGTCATCCTGTTAAATCATATTACTTGCCGGCGGCATCGTTAATATTAAGTTTCGTATTATCTTTTGTGGTTACCTGCGAATTATTCCATTGCCAATCCTTTCCGAATTGTATTTCGCCCGCTGTTGCAGCGTCAATACTAACATCATCGAAATGAAAGTTCAATAACTCCGATTCTTTCAACCCGATTGCATTTACAGCCTTTTTTGCGTTGTTAACTTTTACATTGGATACATATATATCTTTGAAATGAGGTATACCCTTTTCAGGAGGGCTTACTTTTTGCAGTAGCTTTTTCCAATGCGGGGGGATACTGTCTACATTATAGCCATCAGGTAATTTAGAATAGCTGTAATTGGGGTTCCAGTTCATGGTGATCTGAAATGCAGTTCCCACGCCGTTCATTACAATATCGGTAAAATGAATATCTTCCACTGTTCCGCCGCGTGTGGTTGCCGATTTTATGTTCAGCCCGTTACTTGTTCCGTTCCCGGTTAACCCCGAGGCCCAAACATGTCTTATCCCTCCGGATGTTTCGCTGCCCATTGTAAGTAAGCCGGCACCGGCCCTTGATACGCAATTCCGTATAACAATGTATTCAGTTGGCTTATTCACCCGAAGGCCATCCCAGTCGCGCCCGGCTTTCAAACAAAAGTCATCATCATTACAATCAATATCACAATTTTGAACCAGTACCCAGCTTGAGGAATCAATGTCAACCCCATCCGTACTCGGCCCATGCCCGTTAATATTATTGCGAATGATAATTCCGTCTACTGTAACCTGTTTGGAGTAAAGCACCTGCACCGTCCAAAATCCGGCCTGTTGTAAAGTGACGTTTTTAATGGTGACGTTTTCGGAATTGGATATGAGTAAGGTACGTGGTCTCTTTGCATCATAATCTACAACCCACCTTAATCCTTTGGGATCGTAAATCTTACGTAAGTTCCAGTACAGGTCCCAAAAAGGCTTTCCCCGGGCATTAATTATACCTTCACCGCTTATAGCAGCATCCGACTGACCTATGATATTTATTAACGCCGCAGGCCATTTCATTTCAATACCTGCGATACGTGTGTCTATCTCCGGATAATCTTTTATATCCTGGCTGCCCAGCAGTTCGACATCCATCCCGATATTCAAACAAACACCTTTTTTGATAAACAATGAGCCTGTTAAATATTTGCCAGGCTTAAAGGAAACAACGCCGCCGCCTTGATTGGCACACCGGTCGATAGTTTTTTGTATCGCCAACGTATTTAATGTTGTACTATCGGCCAGCGCTCCATCATCATTAGTATAGTAAGTTTTTTTTGTTGAAGGATAGGTTTTGGCGCCCGCTCCGTTAATCCATGAAGGCTTATCCTGCGCGTTTATAACAGCAATACCAAAAAATAGCAACGCAAAACAAAATATAATTTTCATAGATACATCCATTCCGTTTAAACCCGGAATATATATTATTGGTTTGGCGGCATTTGCAAATGCCCCCATAATTGGCATACTAACATAAAAGTTAATTTTTCAATTAGCATCCTGTGGCATCCTGATAAAATAAAAAAGCGGCCCTTGAGCCGCTTTCTTGTCCAACCTGATGTAAAAAAAATGAAAGATTTTAATACCCGGGATTTTGTGTGTACAGGCCCGGAGCTGCGTTTAATTGTGATTGAGGTACAGGATAAATAACATAATTTGCAACTACAGGTTGTATCCTGTGTTGAGTATCTTCAACAGCTATCCATGCGTTCATAATAGTTAACAACTGACCGCTGCGTTGTAAGTCAAACCAGCGCGAGCCTTCGTCCGCAAACTCTTTGCGGCGTTCGTCAAACAGTTGCGGAAGTGTTACGCCTACAAGGGGCGCCAAGCCGGCTCTTGTGCGTACCTGGTTTACAATGCCGTCTACCGTTGCCTGGCTACCGGGAGCACCATTTAAAATACATTCAGCTTCTCTCATTAACACGTCGGTATAACGAATAGCAATGAAGTTTATGCCCCAGTCAAAACGGCTGGCCGATGGGATTTTAGTAAAGTCAAGCCATTTTCTGAAGAAAGGCCGCGTTTCCGTGCTTCCTGCATTTGTATAACCCGCTGTGAAGAGCGTTTGCGCTTTACGCACATCGCCGACTGCATAATCGTTTAACAGGTCTTGAGATACCGGGATAATTTCCAAACTTCCGTTCGAGTGTGTATCCTTGATGGCCGGAGATGTAAAATACTGAGCAGGTGTAAGCTGCCATGGGAAATCTGCTCCGTAGGTAGAAGCAGTACCACTTATGCCGCTTACGTACATTACATCAAATATAGCCTCGCCGTTTGTGCCTGGTGAAGGGCTTTGATTAGTGTATGAAAATATGCTGGCATAATTTGGATTAAATGTAAAGCCGCCATTGGTTACAATATCCTGTAATAACGGTAGCGCAAGCCCCCATTCATTTGATGCTAAGCCCGGCCCCTGTATGCCATAAGTTGGGCCTGAACGGGCCATGTAAACCTGTGCCAGGGTTGCTTCCGCAGCATATTTAGTGGCACGGCCTAAATCAACACCGGTAAAAGACCCGGGTAAGTTTGCCATTGCATATTGAAGATCGGCAATAATAAATTGATATACTGCATTTACCGGGCTGCGGCCGATTTTAAAGGCTTCGGCGGCTGTAAGCGGATGATCTATAATAGGTAACTGGCCGTAGTACTTAATGAGATCAAAATAAAAGAACGCACGCAAAAATCTCGACTCAGCATTCAATCGTGTAGCCAGGCTGGCTGAACCGACATTGGCGCCATTTTTTGCAATTTGGTCAATAACTGTATTTGCTTTAAATATGCCGTTAAAATCATTTAGCCATGCTGCTTCAACATAACTGTTGGGTGCCAGATTCGACGAAAAATCGTTAACCGGATCCCAGTCACGTACGGTTACAGAAACCCCGTATATATTATCTGAACGGTTTTCTGAGAGAAAAGGCAATACATCCGGATAGGGGCGCAAAGCCGAGTAAGTTGCGTTAACACCCTGCACAAAATCGCCCGGGGCCTTATAAAACGTTAACGTAGTTCCCGAAGAAATGGGTATCTGGTTTAGATCCTTGTTGCACGAAGAAGCAAGGACAATAAGTGTTGTTGTAAGTATAAAAAATATCTTTTTCATTTTTTCTCTAATTTATAATCATCAAAATGTAAAGTTCAATCCAAATATTAATGACTTGGCTAAAGGTAAGCCGCCATAGTCTCCGGCTTCAGGATATGCGCTGTTTGAACTGATTGAAGTATTGGCTGCTTCGGGATTTAAACCCCCGTAATATTTATCATGTCCAAAAAAGTTTTCAGCGGTAACATAGATCCTTGCCCCCTGAACCAAGGGTGATTTAATTATGTTTTTAAGATTATAGCCCAAAGTAATATCCCTTACACGTATATAGTCTGATGAGTATATCCAGTTAGAGGTACCCACAAATCCGAATGTTGAATAAGCCTTGCTAATTTGCCCGGCACCAGGGTTTGTTGGTGATATCCAACGCTGGGTATAAAACTCAGGCGCATTGTCTGAAAACCCTTGCCCTGTGCGGTTAAGCGCGCGACCCAACTGCGAATAAATAGAGCCTCCGTTTTGCCCCTGTACCAATACAGACAGATCAAATCCCTTGTAATGGAAGGTATTTGTAACCCCCCATATAATAGTAGGATTTGGGTGCCCCAAAATTTGTTTATCAGCCTCTGTTATCACACCATCCCCGTTTACATCCTGGTATTTAGGATCTCCAACCGTTTCGCCGGTTCCTGAAAGTGCCACGTGATTAGTGATATCAGCCTGGGTTAAAATTCCTATTTGTTTAATAGCGTATAAGCTGTACATCGGCTGGCCAACCTGCAAAATCTCGTCGGAGGTTTCAAATCCGTTTGGTATAATGATCTGTTTTTGATTTCCGTATAATGAAATTACCTTGTTACCATTATGGCTTATGTTTACTGAAGTACTCCACTGAAACTCGCCCACAAGGTTACGGCTGGTTAATTCCAGTTCTTCACCCACGTTACGTACTGATCCGGCGTTTTCCAAAGCGCTGGCAAGGCCCGAAGATTCAGGAATAGGCACATTCAAAAGCAACTGGGTAGTTAACTTATTGTAATAATCGAATGAACCGGTTAAACGGTTGTTGAAGAAACCGAAATCAAGACCTGCGTCATAGGTTTGTGACCTCTCCCATTTTAAGTTGGGGTTAGGAACCTGGTTAGGTGCCTGGCCAATTACAGCAACCTGTGTTGCCCCCAGTACATATCCGTAAGAACCCAAAGTTGGCGTTTGTGAATAGTTACCAATATTATTGTTACCGTTTACACCATAGCTTGCCCGAATTTTCAGGTCACTCAGTGAGGGCAAATGCTTCATGAAATCTTCCTGTATAATTCTCCATCCCAAAGATGCCGAGGGGAATACCCCATATTGGTTATTTGCACCAAACCTTGATGAACCGTCAGAACGTAAGCTTGCCGATAAAAGGTATTTGTCTTTGTACGAATATTGAGCACGACTAAAATACGAAACCAGCACATTTTTTTGCGATCCGTTAGTGCCTGTAAATCCGATAGCTGCTGCCGCATTTATAGTTTGAATGGTACTGCTGGTAAATCCGCCTACCGAGGTGATACCAACTTGGTCTAAACGGTCGACGTTGTAGGACTGGCCCACCAAAAAGTTCAGATTATGAACGGAGTTAATAACCGTATTATAGGTAAGCGTATTTTCGTTTACAAATGTTTGCCGGCGGTAACTACTATAAGTACCCGAAGTGGCCGAGTTAAGATTTGTATTGGTTAATGAGTTAAAGGTACGTGTGGCCTGGCTACCTGTGGTTATATAGGGTACATAAGTGTACGCATCGTTATCGGTATTATCAAGATTTAATGAGCTCCGTAAAACCAATCCTTTAATAATTTGCAATTCGCCGTACACTGAGGCTATAGTACGATACCTTTTTGTTGTACCAATATTATTCTGTAGCTTACCTAAAGCGGCATTGTTGCTATTGCTCCAGGGATACTGCGCATTTTTACCGATGTTGGGATAAAATCCCACGCTATCTTCCTGTACTGGTGTAGTACTCAAAGCCTGGTGAAAAATCTGATCTTTTCCTTCAACTCCCGGATCCTGCGTGATGGAATAGGTTGGTGCAAGGTTTAATCCAAATTTTAAACTTTTAGAAGCGGTTATGTCCACGTTTGCCCTGGCTGAGTAGGCCTTGTATCCAGTACCTATTACAAAACCGTCCTGGTCAGCATAGTTTCCCGAAATGAAATATTTTACTGCATCTGTACCGCCGCTTGCAGAAACTTCCTGGTTGGTCATCAGGCCTTTCCTTTCAATAACATCCTGCCAGTTTTCAAACTCAAGGCCGGGATGCCCGGGCATAGCCCATCGCGGGTCAACCATGTAGGCCGTGTTAATTTGCGTACCGGTTAGCCCAATTATAGATTGACGGGTAGCCGCGTTATCATTTGCTGTAGCACCTGCTGCGCCGTATTTAAGTACATAAGCGGCGTTTATCATTTCTGTAGCACGGTCAATCCATTGCTGGCCATTTAGCATCTGCAACTGTTTGCTTGCCTGGTTGTACCCGGTATAGGTATTAAAACTAATCTTGGGTTTTCCGGTTTGGCCGCGCTTTGTGGTGATTAACACAACGCCGTTTGAAGCTCTTGAACCATATATTGCTGCTGCTGCAGCATCTTTCAAAACTTCTATGTTTTCAATATCATTCGGATTGATGTTATCCAGGGGGTTACCCGTGCTGTACGATCCGTTACCGGTATTGCTGGAGTTTACCGTTAGCGGGAAGCCATCAATAACATACAAAGGCTCGTTACCTGCTCCGATAGAACCTGTACCGCGTACTTGGATGCTGAATGCTTTACCGGGCAAGCCGGTAGTTTGCTTTACAGTAACACCTGCCAACTGGCCAACCAGCGCCTGGTCAACCCTGGTTATGGCGCGCTCATCGAGGTTTTCGTTTTTAAATGATGCCACTGCACCTGTTACGTCGCCTCTTTTTTGCGTGCCGTACCCAATTACTACAACCTCATTCAGCTGGCTATTTGATTCTGTTAGGGTTACATTGATAACCCTGTCGGCGCCGATAACAACCTCCTTGGTATCGTAGTTCAGGGATTTAAAAACCAAGGTTTGTCCCTGCGAAGCGCTGATAGAATACTTGCCATCAACGTTGGCAATCGTGCCGGCCTTGGTACCTTTTATTTGTACAGAGGCCGCCGGTACAGGACTGTTCTTGCTGTCGCTAACGGTTCCTGTAATGGTTACCTGCTGTGCCATAACACTTAATACAATTACTGTATTAAATAGCAGCAACAGGCATAATTTCTTAATAAAATAAGAAAATAGAAGTTTTTTCATACTAATTAAATTTAGGTTGTGACAGTTAGAAGCGTCACGTTTACAATTGTTTGAACGAACATAAAAGTTAATTTTAAAAACGGCATCCTGTAGTGTCCTGATTTGTAACGTATAAGATACAAAGCAGGACACTACAGGATGCCAATAAATAAGCGTGGTTTTTGAACCTAAAAAGAAGTTTATCGGGGCGATAAATATTCCAATGGTATAAGTTTAACTGTACCGATAATACCCGAAGGCTTCGGTTGCCATTTTATAGCGGTAAACAAGCCGTCAGATCCCCGGTCTTCGCGGCTATGTGCCGGGAAGTTGGTGTTATAAAATATCTTATACGGGATGTTTTTCTTCTCCATATCTATGATGCGGTTAGCCATCAAATTAGCTACTTTAATTTCAAGATGATTAACTGGCTTTAGATCAGCCGCCGGTATATTGATGACATATTCCGGGCCTAAAAGTGTGCCTAATTTGCTGCCGTTTAAATAAACTTCGGCGCTTTCATAAACCTTACCCAAGTCCAGTTGCCAGGCAATAGCCTTACCCTTTGGTTTATTAAAATCGATGGTATAACCCGCAGTTCCTGAAAAGGCTTTGGCATCATCTCCACCCAAGGTTGTCCACGATTGTAAGCTGTCCGTCCTTAAGTCTTTAGGCAGGGTTGGGCCACCGCTTAAAAATTTAACGGCCCAGGTCCCTGTTATAGCAACCGGTGCCCCCGCGTTGCGATAATACTTGTAACCCATTCCATTTATTGAAGCCGGTGAGGTTTGTACGATGCAACTTTCGCCCGGTAGCAATTGCAGGTAGACCGCAGTTTGTTTATTACCGGCCGGTTTTAATTTGGCTATACCCGATCTTTTAAACATCGGGTCAAAGATCACAGCCGATGCAGCTTTGGCAGTAAGCGTAACCCAGCCGTTTACTTCCTTGTCGCCTTTATTGGCGATAAAATAGCAAGCTCCGTTTTTGTATGTCCGACGCGAGAATTGAAGACCGTCATCAACCATGCTTTCCCGACGGATACGGGCGGTACTTAGTAACTGTTCGATATAGTCGCCTATTAAAACCCTGCCTTTGCCAATAGCGGCAATTTTAACCCCGTTGTTTACATCGCCAAAATGCAACGATGCTAAAAGTTCATTAAACGATTTTTCGCGTTCGGTTAACATCCCCAGGCCGGGCACCTGCGAGGGCAAATTTTTATATGCAATAACCGTTGCCCCTGCTTTCGCCAGGTCAATTATGTGGCTGAAAGTAGCCAACGGGATATTGCGGCAATCAGGAAGCAATATGGTTTGGTAGGTTATGCCGCCTGTAATGATGCTTTTGTTTACCGGAATATTTTTTATTTGTTTGTCTGAGATGTAGTCAAATGTGTATCCCCTTTTTAACAATTCTGTAGATGCCTCCTCAAAGCCAGTTCCTTTAAATTCCGGGAACATGGCATCATAATGTTTAAGCAATAAACGGCCCGGCGTTGAAAAACTGTCAAATATCGGGTAGTAAACTAAGATATCATCATCAGGTTTGCCCTGCTGCAAAAACGACTGGCAACGTGCGATATAATTATTAAGCGTTGAGAAATCGTTCCAGAACGGGTTGGTTTGATTAAAATGGACAGCAGCGTAAAATAACCAGCCCGGCCACGGTGCACTTGGCGGAGAATAACTAATTCCGTGATAAAACACATGGTTTACCCCGCCTATAAAATATTTGTCAATAGCTTGCTTTACATCACCCAATGAAGATAAAAAGTGATCATTTAACCATGTAGCCGATTCCGACGAAGCCAGGGGCTTGCCGGTAACATGCGCGGCGGATGTGGCAAATTTATATCTCAATACATCCGTTCCTTCAGTTTCGGGGATATCAATGGCCGCATATAGGTCCAATATATTAGATGGCGAACCATGCGATTGATTGCGGATCAAAGCACCCCTGGATTTTGCCCATTCGTGCCACGGTTTGGTGAAGTTATCCAGCAGTAGATCTGATATGGTTTCGCGGTAATCGCAGATGACCCGGCTGTCCATTTCCTTGTTATCATCTTTACCAAACAAGTTCTGTAAATGATCACGCAAGTCATATCCTCTTCGCTTAGCGAACTCATCAAAAAACCGGGGCGTAAAATTTGATTGGCCTACTGCATCGTCTACTTCGTATGAATCGTTAAAAAACGCCCGGATACCGTTTACATTTTGTCCGGCGAAAGCCTGGTTAAACCTATCCAGGTAATGATTTAACGCGGGTTTTGAAAAATGATCTATTACAAAGCCTTCGCCGCCCGGCGCTGCACGTTCAACCATCTTACCATGCCAGCCCTGGAACAGGGCAAACAATTGCCAATCGCCTGGAGGGGCTGTCCAGTTTAAATTTCCATCGGCATCTACTTTATCTGTAAGGTTTACAACTTGTCCCTTATCATCATAAGCCATTAGTACGGTTAAAGGCAGTTTCTTTTCAAATCTTACCTGGTCAAGCGCCATTAGCTGCAGGTTTTTATTGCTGGCTATTGGCTCAACCAGGTCGGTGATCTTTGGTTCTTCCCCATCGGCGCGCACTAAAGGCGGCTGTGTAAAAACAACTTTTTCGGCTAGATTTTGCCCGCCTTTAACCTCGTAATTTTTCCAGAATAATTCTTTGCTGGCATCTTCGGAGCTAACCCAGGGGCCACCGAAAGGCCAACCGGTGGCGTTTGCCATATCAATACCCATATCCAGGCGTTTTGCCTCCGAAAGGGTGTATTTAAGCATGCCCACCCACTGCGGAGACAAGTAAGGGATAAACTTACTTTCGTAGCCCTTTACCCCATAAATGGCTGTTAACTCCAGCCCGCCTAAACCAGCGTTATGGTAGCTTTCCATATTCCAGGTCAGGTCTTTTTTATCAACGGCGCTCCCTTCCCACCACCAGCGGGCCCAGGGCTTTGTTTGTTTGGTTATAAGGGGCCAGTTTACCTGTGCCGATGACGAAAAAGTCACCGAAATTAAAGCAACCGCGATAATTGATTTAAAATATTTTTTTGGGATTTGCATGGTATATACAATTAATGTTTAGCTACTTCAACAGCATAAATTTGTTCCTGCCCTTCAAAATTCCCTCTGAATATGATCCACTTTTCATCAGGCGAGAAACGCACGTTAGGTTCAAGGTGGTAATTATGATTTTTCATATCTACCAGTTTTTCTGATTTAAAATGATCGCCTTCCGGTTTAAAAAGATATATCCACATTCCGTCGGGTGCCTTTGCCACCTGCCCTTTATCGCCGCCATCTCCGGTAAATGTTTGTTCATCTTTAGTTACGTTAAAATGGATTGACCATTCGTTGCGCTGCATCTGGTAAACCCGGTCTTCATTACCGGTTTTCATATTGATCCCCGCAAGGAAAAATGTGGCTCCTTTAGGTTTTTGAAGATCGAACCATTCTGTATCACCATTGGGCGCGAAAAACTCATGCCCGGCAATTTCATTTTCCATAGTGCGCTTGTGCATCAGTTTGGTTTCACCTGTTTTTATATTGATGTTCCAAATACGGTCCACCTTTTCCCACGGGCCTTCATGGCAATAGGATAAAATATCAGGGTCGGTTGGCGAAAATAGTAAATGATTTGTCCATTCGTTTTCCTGGTGGATCTGTTTTAACGAACGGGTTTTCACATTGATGACATATAAGGTGTGCTGTACGTGTGCTTCATATATCCGCGTAAAGAAATCACGCTTTTCGGGGAAGTTTTTGAGGATATCCTTTTCTGTTTCACCTGTTGCTTTAACACATGCTAAATAGGTTCCATCCGCGTTTACCGTTCCGGCGCGGCAATTAAAGCCTGCCGGGAAAGCATAAATAAATCTTGTTTTTAAGGTATTCACATTTACTGCAAATACACTATCACCGCACTGATAAAAAGCTTCCCTTGTTTTTGGGCATATCATTTCGCCTGAAACTTTGGGCTGGTTGGTAAGCTGCCGGGTTTTAAATGTTTTTAAATTTACCGTGAACAGTTGGTTGCCGTTTGGTGTGCTTCCTGAAAACACCATTAGATCACCCTCGTTAGTTTCCTGAGGAACAAATGCATTATTATTAAAATAAAACGCATGGTTTGTACCCTCACGGTTTATCAGCCGGATTACTTTATGGCCGGTTTCTTTATCTATCCACTCCGCGGGCATCGGCTTTTGCGAACCGGTTTCCAGCACCTCTTGTGCTTTTAGCTTTGTTAAGCTCAATTGCAGCAGCAATATGAAAACCACAACAAAATTTCTGTTCATAAAATGTGATTTAAAATGTTGGTTAATTGTGCAATACAGCGCCTTTTAAATAAGGCTTTAAATCGCGCATAGCTATTACTTTATAATGGTTGTCTTTTAAATATTTTAAATAAGATTCAAATAGGTCAGGCGGCGTATTCACCCAGGGGTGTGCTTCATCCGGCACGCCGTGAATGGTGAGCACTATAATTTTGCCGTCTTTAGCTTGTTGTAAAGCTGCATCAATCAGTGGTTTATTATTAGCGAGTGTTGTGAACCCGGGTATAAGAAACGGGTTATCTGTCGCAGGGTTGTACGGCCTGTCAAAACCGGCGCGCGCAAAAAGGTAGCCTTTATCTTTCAAAACCTGCAGCGCCCGTCCGCTGGTATCATAACCCGGGTAGGCAAAGCTCACCGGTTTGGCGATGTGATAAGCCGCGCATTGATTTTCGATATATTCCAGCTCCGCAATAAAACGCGTTCTATCCATTTTATTTACATGTACGTGATGCCGGGTATGATTCCCTATTTCAAATCCCATGTTGCTGAGTTCCGCAATCTGGTCCCAGCTCATATATTTTGTTTTATCGCTGAATGGGGGATCGGGAAATTCACAAACAAAAAAGGTGGCACCGAAACCATATTTCTTTAATAAAGGCGCCACATAAGTTGCATGACTTAGTACCGCATCGTCGAAGGTGAGCACCACCAACTTATCCGGCACAACGTGTGTTATGCTTTGCGCGACGAGCAGCCGGGTGCACAACAACAATACGCAAATGGCGAGCGACCTTTTCATCATAATTGTTTTAATTTCCGTCAGGTTTTATGGTGCTGTTTTTAGGGCTTAACGGGAGGCTCCATTTATCTGCCGGATCGGGATGAGATGGGTCAAACTTTGGGGCGTCAATCAGATATTTTTCGATGCTTAAATGATTAAGCCGCATCCCTTCTATAACACATTTAGCCAGTTCATACGCGCCGTAACTATTAAAGTGCGTATTATCCATCAATGGCTTGGTTTGATTAGGAAAGGTATTGGCCGGGTACCACACGAATGCTTTCTTTGACCCTTCGTTGCCAAGCGCCTCATAAAATTTGGCACTCATTACATTCAGGTCTATAAGAGCTACATTTTCGTCTTTGGCTACTTTGCGGGCTGCATCCGGAAAATCACCTAGTGTGTTAATTGTTTTGGTGCTATCCTTCGGATCA
>CAZZUU010000001.1:65309-65863 GCA_964657275.1 uncultured Mucilaginibacter sp.
ATCAAAAAAACGCCGGCTTGTGGATGTTACTATAACCGGGATAGCCTGTTTTTCGCGTATCCTTTTAATGTATGTTTTAAAATATTCGGTGTAGGATTTATAGGCGCCATCGTCGGGGCCTTTTTCCTTTTGATCATTATGGCCAAATTCAATAAACAGGTAATCACCGGGTTTTATGATGCTTAATATTTTATCCAGCCGGTGGCCGTTTAAAAAGCTGCTTAATGCCAGTCCCGATTCTGCATGATCGGCTATAGCTACGCCGGGCTTAAAAAATCGGGTGATCATTTGCCCCCACGACGCCCAGGGCTCATCGTCCTGGTCTACCACTGTTGAATTCCCTGCCAAATAAACCGTTACCTGGTCGTCTACGTTTTCAATATCTATCGCATCCACACACGGGTGTTTGTCGTTAAACTCAAGTGTTAATTTGTTATCCCAATCCAGTTTGCCCAGTTCACGCGGTTTCAGGCTAACGCTCCCGCCAGTGCTGATTTCCGGCTTACGGATATTTACAATAAAACTCAGCTTTTTTATTTGTCCGGGCGCCGTGT
>CAZZUU010000002.1:0-736 GCA_964657275.1 uncultured Mucilaginibacter sp.
GATGAAGAATTTTAAAAAGAGCAGATGTTTTAAGGAGCATCTGCTCTTTTGGTTTAGAACCCAAAGACTAGCAAATCTGACTTTTCAGATCGGGATTATATATTTCACTTAGTGGATAACATTCCTCAGATTATGGGTTCTTAATATATCACCTATTCCGATTAATTCATTGTGATGGGTTTCGCAGATAAGCCAATCCATATTCTTATTTATGATATAGTACTCAAATCCGAAACATTCACCCAACAAATCTCCTATTAGTGTTGGTTTTACATCATAAATAGGATAGAAATCTTCCTGATCGTCTTCTATCATAAACCAGACATTTTTTGTTAGATCAGGGATGATTTCATTTAGATGCTCAGGATAATATTCTAATTTAACAAAGACGAAAGATGTTTTAAACGCCTCCCACCACCATCTTCGATCTTTCCCATTCACAAAATGATCGAGAAATTGTAGATATAGCTTTCGATTAGTTGCTAAATCTGTCTTATAAACGATGTCCTCCCCGAGATTTAATTTCTTAATTGCATTTTCAAATTCTAAAGTAACTTCTCCCATAGAATGAATTCAATTATAATAATTAATGTAAAGTTATAATTATAGATTGAACAGACATTTTCATTTCCTTTTTTATCTAAATCTTTTTATCGGCGCAATAACCGATTAATGTCAACAGTTTTTGCTAATTTTATTAGTAATAATTCTAATATTTACAATATAATCTGCACAT
>CAZZUU010000002.1:746-1495 GCA_964657275.1 uncultured Mucilaginibacter sp.
TGCACATTTGCACATCTGCATATTAGCACATCAAAAACATTGGCTAAATCTAAAATCGCATATTTCTGTCAAAGCTGTGGCTTCGAGGCGGCTAAGTGGCTGGGTAAATGCCCGTCGTGCCAGCAGTGGAATACTTTTGTAGAAGAAGTTATAGAAAAGCCAAACACCGCCGTTCCAAACTGGAAGGCGAATTCCACCACGCAACAACGGGCCAACAAACCGATACAGGTTGCTGATATCACTTTCAGTGAAGAAGACCGCATACTTACCCCGGATAATGAATTTAATCGCGTTTTAGGCGGCGGCATCGTTGCAGGTTCGCTGGTGCTGATAGGCGGCGAGCCGGGTATCGGTAAATCAACGCTCATGCTGCAGATCGCGCTGAATATGCCAAATTTGAAGGTGCTATATGTTTCAGGCGAAGAAAGCGAACGGCAGATTAAGATGCGGGCGGAGCGGTTAGCCCCCCAGCCCCCTGAAGGGGGAGTTTCAAACAACGGAAAAACGCAGACTTTTGCTTCCCCTTCAGGGGGCCGGGGGGCTTTTATTTTGACGGAAACCTCTACGCAAAACATATTTAAACAAATAGAAGAACTGGAGCCTGACCTGGTAGTGGTCGACTCGATACAAACGTTACATTCTGCGCATATTGAATCTACGCCGGGCAGTGTTTCGCAGGTTAGGGAGTGTACCGCCGAGTTGCTGCGTTTTGCCAAAGAAAGCTCGACGCCGGTATTTTTAATAGGTCA
>CAZZUU010000002.1:1505-13367 GCA_964657275.1 uncultured Mucilaginibacter sp.
AAGATGGGATGATAGCAGGCCCCAAAATTTTGGAGCACATGGTTGATACCGTTTTGCAATTTGAGGGTGACCGTCATCACGTCTACCGCATTTTACGCACGGTGAAAAATCGATTTGGTTCGGCATCGGAATTAGGCATTTACGAAATGTTAGGCGAGGGCCTGCGTGAAGTATCTAACCCGTCGGAAATTTTATTGTCTCAGCGCGACGAACCACTAAGCGGCATCACTATTTCTGCCACTTTAGAGGGAATGCGCCCCATGATGATCGAGACACAGGCGTTGGTTAGTCCGTCTCCATACGGCACACCACAGCGGTCCGCTACCGGCTTTGACACCAAGCGCATGAGCATGCTGCTGGCCGTTCTCGAAAAACGCTGCGGCTTTAACTTAGGGGCCAAAGACGTTTTCTTAAATATTACCGGGGGCATTCGTGTGGAAGATCCAGCGATCGATTTAGGACTTGCCGCGGCAATCATATCATCACATGAGGATATCCCCATCCCTTTTAAAACCTGCTTTGCGGGTGAAATCGGTTTATCGGGTGAAATCAGGGCGGTTAACCGGGTTGAGCAGCGTATAGCCGAAGCACAAAAGCTGGGTTTCGAACAGATATTCATCTCCAAATACAACATGCCTTCTGCAGGCCAGGATAGAAAGCGCATCGACCTGTCACGCTATAAAATCGACGTGAAAATAGTGAGTAACATTGAAGAGGTTTTTGTGTTGTTATTTGGGTGACAGGATATAATCTATCGCTTATTTTTACAACATAATTTTTCAATCGTCAGATGAAAGCAATAGTGCTCGAAAGCGCCGACAAGCCCCTTATATTTAAAGAAGTTGATAAGCCTGTTCCCGGGCCGGGTGAAGTTTTGGTGAAAATAAAAGCCGCCGCTTTGAACCGCCGCGATTACTGGATAACCATTGGCAAATACGCGGGCTTAAAATACCCAACCATTTTAGGTTCCGACGGCGCAGGGATAGTCGCTGAAGTTGGGCCGGATGGCGATAAAAACCTCGTGGGTCAAGAGGTAATAATTAATCCCGGTTATGGCTGGGGTGATGATCCCCACTTTCAATCCAATGATTTTAAAATACTGGGATTACCGGACGACGGTACCTTTGCCGAATATGTAAAAGTGCATGCAGACCAACTATACCCTAAACCTGCCTATCTTACCTGGGAACAGGCCGCAGCTTTGCCACTTGCCGGATTAACAGCTTACCGTGCGTTATTTACAAAAGGCAAAGCCAAAAAAGGCGATACGGTGTTGATAACCGGCGTGGGCGGTGGAACAGGTACATTTGCATTGCAGTGGGCTTTCGCCGTCGGCTGTCGGGTTTTTGTAACTTCCGGTTCAGGTGAAAAGATTGAGCAGGCTAAATTATTAGGTGCATCGGCAGGCGTGAATTATAAGTCGCAGGATTGGGCCGAACAATTGCAGCACCTTTCGGGAGGTTTTGACGTAATCATCGACAGCGCTTTGGGCGATGGCTTTGCCAAATTGCCGGACCTTTGCAAACCCGGCGGACGAATAGTGATTTTTGGCGGCACGGCGGGTAACATCCCGGCATTAAACGGGCGCAAAATATTTTGGCGGCAACTACAAATCATCGGCACGATGATGGGCAATCCTGATGATTTTAAGGCGATGGTTGCTCTTTTAAATGAGCACGAGGTAATTCCGGTGGTTGATGAGGTGTTCCCGCTCGCTGATGCCGAAAAGGCGGTGCGTAAGATGGATCAATCCACCCAGTTTGGTAAAATTGTTCTTACGATGTAAAGGTTAATTCGGCTAAAGCCAATTAGTATCATTCCTTCTTTCCGTCGGCTGAAGCCAGACGGCAATGAACTTATGTCGTCGTATTTATTAATTCGAATTTAACCTATTTATGTATATTACGTAGTTAAACATATTGTTAATGACCAGCAATACCTCACCACCGGCGCTGAAATTTAATACAACAAAAGACACTGAAGTTTATTAAATTGCATTTGGTTATCAGAATATAACATTACTGTTTAACCGCCTCAACCAATGGCCTATAAATTATTTTGGATTTTCTTGTTTGTAGCAGGTTTTAATTTGCCTTGTTTTTCGCAGGCGCCTTCCTATCTTAAAGCCCGGAGACAGCTGGTTGATATTATTCAAAAAGACTTAAATGTTGCCGGTGAACAATATAAAAACCTGGCCAAACAACTTGCTCCGGAGCAATTCCCAAAAACTTATGATGGCACATCCGGCAAATTAGAAACCTCGAACAGTTCATGGTGGTGCAGCGGTTTTTATCCGGGCACATTGCTATTGTTATATGAACAAACGCATAACCAACAATTATTAGCTGAAGCAAACCATAAGCTTCTTTTTTTGGCAAACGAGCAGTATAACACGCATACGCACGATCTCGGTTTTATGATGTACTGCAGCTTTGGTAACGCATACGCTATTGAACCAAAAACGGAGTATAAGCAGGTATTGATTAATAGTGCCAAATCATTGGCAACAAGGTTTAATCCAAAAGTTGGTTGCATCAGGTCGTGGGATTCAAAACCTTCCGATTTCCTGGTGATCATTGATAATATGATGAACCTGGAACTGTTGTTTTGGGCCACTAAAGAAACCGGCGATTCCAGTTTTTATAAGATCGCGGTAACGCACGCCAATACCACCATGAAAAATCACTTTCGGCCCGATTACAGCTCTTATCACGTGGTGAATTATAATCCAGAAACCGGCGAAGTACAGCAAAAAAGAACAGCGCAGGGGTATTCTGATGAATCTGCCTGGGCGCGAGGCCAGGCTTGGGGGCTTTATGGCTTTACCATGATGTACCGTGAAACAAAGGACAAAAAATACCTGGAACAAGCAAATCATATCGCCCGTTTTATACTTAGCAATCGCAATTTGCCTAAGGACAAAATTCCTTACTGGGATTTTAATGCGCCCGATATTCCCAGCGCTTTACGCGATGCTTCGGCCGCAGCTGTAGTATGCTCTGCATTTTTGGAACTTTGCCGTTACGCCGATCAAAAAGATGGTCTTGACTATTTTAACGCCGCGCAAACCATACTAAAAACATTGTCGTCACCCGAATATAGTGCAGCGTCCGGTGAAAACGGAGGCTTTATTTTGAAGCATGGGGTGGGGAATATGCCTCAAAAAACCGAGGTTGACGTGCCCCTTACTTATGCCGATTATTATTTTGTAGAAGCAATGAACCGATATAAAAAATTCACAGCCAAATGAGACAAATTTACGTTATCATCTTAGTTTTAGGATTCAGTTTACAGGGAGCCGCGCAAAAAGTAACACTTGATTATTACTTTAATCACGAGATCCGTAAAATGCCGTCGGGCGGCGTAGAGCGCTTTCATTACACGTGGGAAGATAAAACAAACACTGGGTTTTCCATCTTTGGAAGTGCCTGGGTGAAAGCCGGCGGATGGCTGGATACATTGAACCAGGCCCCCACCGTAGATAATTTAAAGGAATCCGCTATTTATATTATTGTTGACCCTGATACCAAAAAGGAGAGCCTAAACCCCCAATATATTGAATCGAAAGATATTGATCAGATTGCAGCATGGGTTAAAAATGGAGGGGTTTTATTAATGATGGCAAACGACAGCGCAAATGTTGAATTGCCGCACTTTAACCAACTCGCCGCTAAATTCGGGATGCACTTTAATGATGATCTGCAAAATCATGTAGTTGACGACCAGCATTTTGATGACGGCGCCATAGGGACAATCGGTAATCCTATCTTCAAAACCGCGCGCAAAATATTTATCAAGGATGCCTGCTCTATTTCGGCAACTAATCCCGCTAACGCGGCGCTGAGAAACCGTAATGGCGCTGTTATTATAGCCACCGCGAAATACGGCAAAGGAACAGTTTTGGCAGTAGGTGATCCCTGGTTATATAACGAATATACCAACGGGCGTTTACCGGCTGGCTTTGAAAATGACAGGGCCGCTAACGATGTGGCGAATTGGCTTTTGAAACACATTCCTAATTTATAAAGACATAAATTCTATGTGTCTATAAATAGCTTTATTTGTGTTTTAACGCAGATGCCGCAGGCTTATCCAAAAACCATTCTATTTCGCCTACGATAGGTTCAATCAGTTGGGCCGGATATTCTTCAATATCTTCATCGTCTTCCAACACGTGATGAACGGCAATTGCTTTGCCTTCGCCATAAACCAGGAACGCTATATGTTGCGCTTCATTAATTAACGGCGCGTTCAAAGTGATGCGATAGATTTGCTGATCCTCTAAAAAAACTTCTTTAACGCCCGGCGTCCTATCATGTAAAACAGGCGTATGAGGAAACAAGGAAGCGGTATGTGAATTATCACCCAGGCCAAGCAATACCAGGTCGAAACTTAATTCGTCTTCATCAAAAAACTGTTCAATTTCTTCTTCATATTTTTTTGCGGCATCCTGCGGGCTTAAACTAGTATCAACAGCAAAGATTTGAGAAGTAGCTATGTTCAATGGATCAAACAAAGCTTTTTTTGCCATCAAAAAGTTACTGTCCTTGTCGGTTTGAGGTACGTTCCGTTCATCGCCAAAAAAGAAATAAACCTTCGCCCACGCCACTTTATCGGCAAACGAAGAAGCCAGCAATTCATACAGTTTTTTTGGCGAACTGCCACCCGATAACGCTACCGAAAACTTGCCTTTTTCTGTTATTGCTGCATTAGCCAATTCAACAAAATGCGCCGCCAGGGCAGCAAGCACTTCATTTTCAATATCAAAAATATTTAGTTGCATTTGGGGTTAGAGATTGATGATCAGTGATTAGTGACTGGAGACTAGTGATTAGTTGATTAATCATCCTGACTAATCTCTAATCACTATCCTCTAATTAACTATTTTTTCCCATTTGCTGCTAACGAGAACCAGTGGAAACCGTCGCGTGCTATCAGTGCTTCGGCTATTTCAGGGCCCCATGAGTCAGCTGAATAGTTCGGGAAGTTCAGGCTCTTTTTATTTTGCCAGGTGTTTAATATTGGCATAATTAAATCCCATGCTGCTTCAACCTGGTCGCCGCGCATAAACAGCGTTTGGTCGCCCAGCATAGTATCTAACAGTAATGTTTCATAAGCTTCAGGTGCCTGGCTGGTGTACGTTCCTTTGTAATCAAACACCATATCAACCGCATTCAAAACCATATCAAGGCCCGGACGTTTTGCCTGTACCTGTAAACGAATGCTCATTTCGGGCTGGATGCTGATGATCAGCCGGTTTTGCTGCCAGCTTTCTGCTGCCTCAGTTGGGAATATCAAGTGGGGCACATCCCTGAACTGGATGGTGATAACCGATGCGGTTTGATGCATACGCTTACCGGTACGCATATAAAATGGAACACCCTGCCAGCGCCAGTTATCCACGAAGAATTTAATCGCCGCAAACGTTTCTGTATTGGAGTCAGGATTAACCTTTGGCTCTTCGCGGTAGCCGGGCACTTCTTTTCCTTCCATCCACCCTTTGCCGTACTGTCCGCGTACTGCAGAAGTACGTACATCATCAGGCGTAAACTTGCGCATTGCACGCAGTACATCAACCTTGCGGTTACGTATCTCATCGGCATTAAAACTCGTTGGCGGTTCCATCGCTACAAAACACATCAGTTGCAATAAATGGTTTTGTATCATATCGCGCAAAGCCCCGGCGCCGTCGTAATAATCGCCGCGTTCTTCAACGCCTAATTGTTCAGTAACCGAAATCTGCACGTGCTCGATATAGTTCCGGTTCCAAAGCGGTTCAAGTATCGAATTGGCGAACCGGAACGCCATAATGTTTTGTACGGTTTCTTTACCAAGGTAGTGGTCTATGCGATAGATCTGCTCCTCGTGAAAAATACCGGACAATAATTTGTTCAGCTCTCTTGCCGATTCCAAATCATGGCCGAACGGCTTCTCGATCACTATCCTGGTTTTCGAAGGATCGTCGGCCAGTTTTGCTTTTGATATATTGGATGCGATGATAGGAAAAAGGTTAGGCGAAACGGCCAGGTAATAAATCACATTGGCTTTTACCTTCCATTCCGCATTATGTTTTTCAACACGTTTTCCAAATTCTTTATAGGTCTCTGCGTCTTTTACGTCGGATACCTGGTAAAAGACATTGCTTGAAAATTCATCCCACTTTGCTTTCGCCGCTTTTCCGCTGCGCGAAAACTGGTTGATATCATTTAGAAGGTTTTCTCTGAACTGCTCGTCAGTAAGTTTAGTACGGCCCGTGCCGATGATAGAGAACTGGTTAGGCAGCCATCCGTCCAGGAATAAATTGTAAAGCGCTGGCGCTATCTTACGTGAAGTAAGGTCACCGGTGCCACCAAAAACAACAAATATTGTTGGCTGGGTTTTTATAGTTGAATCCATGATATTGTTATCAGCAAGTTTTTAATTAGTCATTACTTTTTGGAACCCATTGCGTGTGAAACACACCCTCTTTTCCAATCAGTTCATAAGTATGCGCGCCAAAATAATCGCGCTGAGCCTGTGTCAAATTTGATGGCATCCTTTTACTGCGGAAAGTATCAAAATAACTCAATGAGGCCGCATAAGCCGGTGCTGCAATACCTGCCGCTATAGTAGCTGATAATACCGTCCTTGCGCCGGGTACAGCTCCTGCAACCAGGTTATGTACCGAATCATCCAACAGTAAATGCGCCAGTTTTGGATTGTTTTTATAAGCATTGAAAATGTCATTCAAAAACTCCGACCTGATGATACATCCGCCGCGCCAAATCTTGGCTATCTCGCCTAATTTGAGCTCGTATTTATATTCTTCAGACGCCCTTGAAAGTAAGTGCATGCCCTGGGCATAGGTGATGATCATGTTAAAGTAATAAGCCTGCTCCAGCGCAGTCAAAAATTCATCTTTGTTAACGTTGAGCGCTTTGTCATCTTTACTATATAATGCCGATGCCTGCTCGCGCAGCTGTTTATATTTCGACAGATCGCGCATGGCAACTGCGGTATCTATTGTAGGGATAGGCGCCTGCAAATCCATTGCAACCTGTGAGGTCCATTTGCCGGTTCCCTTTGCTTTGGCTTCATCTTTAATATCATCTAATAGTAAATGATCTGTTCCCGGCGCTTTGTAAGCAAAAATATCTTTAGTAATGTCCAGTAAAAATGATTTGAGCCTGCCTTCGTTCCATTTGGTAAATACCGCGCCGATGGCATCGTTATCCAGCTGTAACCCGTTTTTAAGTATTTCGTAAGTTTCGGCTATCAGCTGCATAATCCCATATTCGATACCGTTGTGCACCATTTTAACAAAGTGGCCTGACGCACCCGGACCTATATAAGTTACGCATGGCGCACCATCAACTTTTGCAGCTATAGATTCCAGGATAGGTTTCATTACATTATAAGCATCCTTATCGCCGCCCGGCATCATGCTTGGGCCCTTGCGTGCACCTTCTTCACCGCCCGAAATACCCATGCCGAAAAAGTGAAAGCCTTTGGCTTCCAGCTCATCCACGCGGCGGTTGGTATCGGTAAAGTGCGAGTTACCGCCGTCGATTAAAATGTCTCCTTTATCCAATAACGGCAGCAGTTCGGCAATAACGTCGTCCACAATTTTACCTGCTGGAACCAGCATCATTATGGCACGCGGACTTTTTAAACTACTCACAAATTTGCTCACGTCGCTAAAACCTTTAAGGTTGTGATGCGTGCTTTCTTTTTCCAGCAATTCGCCTTTTGAAGCATCGGTATCAAACCCGGCGCCTTTTACGCCATGGTCGCCCATATTAAGCAGCAGGTTGCGGCCCATGGTTCCAAGGCCAATCATCCCGAAATCGTATTTATCAGAGGTAGTGCTCATTTTAGTTTTGGTTGATTTTCTTTTTTTAGATCTTCTAATATTTTTTTGGTAGATGCAAAATCGGTATGCAGAAATGCACGAATGCCTAATTTCTGAGCGGCCTTTACAAACATGATCCTGTCGTCAAAGTAAACACATTGACCGGGTTGGGCTAATGCAACGCCCATTGCCAGGTTAAATATACCAGGATCGGGCTTGCGCATTTTTACTTCGCATGATGATATAAAGGCATCAAATACTTCGTGCAATTTGAATTTCTTTACACGGTAGTCATTAAGTTCCTTGCCTTCGTTATTGATAGAAATGATGCGGAAACCGCAATCCTTTTTCCATTCTTTAAGCCATTTAAGGGTATCGGGCAGCTCAACGCTTTGCCTGTAGATAAATTCTTTGAAATCCTCGCGGGCAAAATCGCGCGGGTGATTAAATATAACGGTATCAAGGTATTCATCCAGGCTAATACTGCCAATTTCATATACGTTGAATATAAAATTATGCATGGCATTCACCTCATCGTAATCGAGGCCAAACTTTTCAGCAGCTTCTTTGCGTGACTCGTGCCCCCAACCGTTGGTCAGGAGCACACCACCCACATCAAAAAACAGGATCTTTACTGATGTAGCTTCCAATTTGCTTAAACTTTGCTTTTTTGATCTTCTATGGCCTGCAATAATTTTTCGAAAGGTTTATTGAATTTATCAATGCCTTCGTCCTCTAATTGCTGTGTGAGCTGGTCGATATCGATACCTGCATTCTTTAAACGGTCTAAAGTTTCAGTTGCTTTGTCTAAACCTTCTTCTAAAGTATCTGCGGCTACTCCATGGTCGCGGAAAGCTACAATAGTTTCCAATGGAACAGTATCCACAGTGTCAGGACCGATCAACGCCTCAACGTATTTGGTATCTTTAAATGCAGGGTTTTTGCTGCTGGTACTTGCCCATAACAAACGCTGCGGTTTTGCACCCACGGCTGCCAGCTTTTCCCAACGCGGCCCGCTGAACACTCTTTTATAAATTTCGTATGCTTTTTTAGCTGATGCGATAGCAACCTCGCCTTTTAAATCACCTAATCCTTTTTCGTCAAGCATCGGGTCGATCAATACATCTATACGGCTTAAAAAGAAACTGGCTACGGATGAAATGTGCGCGATAGAATGACCGGCTGCCAAATGATCTTCCAAACCCGAGATATAGGCTTCAGTTACTTCTTCGTAACGTGGCAAGCCAAAAAGCAGGGTAACGTTAATGTTTATCCCTTTAGCAATTGACTGCCTGATGGCTGCTAACCCTGGTTTTGTTCCCGGAATTTTGATCATTACGTTTTTGCGGTCAACGGCAAGCCAAAGTTCGTTTGCCTGTTTTGCAGTTCCTTCGGTATCAAGTGCCAAAAATGGTGATACCTCTAAACTTACGTAACCATCTGCACCAACAACACCTTCATTATAAACGCCATCGAAAAGTTTAGTAGCATTTTGTATATCAGTAATGGCTAAACCAAAAAATATTTCTTCGTTAGTTTTATCGCTGTCAGAAAGTGTGCGGATCTGCTCATCATAATCAGAACTGCTGGTTATCGCTTTTTCGAAAATAGCAGGGTTTGAGGTAACGCCTCTTACACCATCGTCGTCAATCAGGGCCTTTAGTTTTCCTGATGCTATAATATCGCGATCAATAAAATCCAGCCAGATGCTTTGTCCGAAGCTGTGTATTTGTTTTACTTTATTAGTTTCCATTGTGATTTATTTTAAATTTAATTACCGGCTAACCGGTGTATTTATCGATCAATAAGTGTACCGCCCCTTGCTGCTATTTGTCGGTTAATGTCATATTTCCTTACGGAGATTAGGCAACTAAAATCTCCACATTATAATTTATAAAAAGGCCGCTTTCAATAATACCGGTAATTGATTTTATTTTCAATTCGGTATCAGGCGGAATATTGTCAAACCAGGCATCAATAACCAGATTACCATTTTCTGTAATAACAGGACCGTCCTTGCCTTTTGCGGGCCTTAAAATCAGTTCGCGTGTACCCAGCTTTTTCAATTCTTCTTCAACGTGCAGCAATGCCCCGGGAAATACCTCAATAGGTACAGGGAATTTACTGCCTAACTTATCTACAAGTTTTGAATCATCAATTATAATATAATTTACCGGGCTGCTGCTAATGAGCAGTTTCTCTTTAAACATTGCGCCCCCTCGGCCCTTTATCAGGCTGCGGTTTGGGTCAACCTCGTCAGCACCGTCAAACAACCAGTCGGGCCGGTGCTCGTAAAGGCTCGTCATAGGTATGCCAAGGTTGATCAGCGCCATACTAATTTCAACTGAAGTTGGTATAGCTTTAACATTCAGCTTTTCTTCTTTTATCCTTTTAGCGATAGCGAATAAAGCCATAAATACCGTTGACCCGGAACCAACCCCCAGCACATCTCCATCTTTAACTTTTTCGGCAATTTTGTCGGCAACTTTTTGCTTCGCCGCTTTGTTAATTATGGTGTCCGACCATGCTAAATTATTTATAAAGTCGCTTTCCCAGTTCATTTTTTTATGGGTTTTCCTTCCCTTGTTTTATTCGGTCTTTGTGTAAACTATCCAATATGCCTATCAAGTTGCCACCATAATTGTCTAACGCATACGGTCTTGGATATACAAAATTCACAAATATCCAATGGCCATTTATGTAAGCTACTTCCGCTGTCAAAATCAAATCCGCAGCCAAAACCTCTTTTCTTGGCCGACCAGTTTTGATATCGTGCACATCAACAAAAAACTTATCTGCTTTTTGTGTTACGAGACCTGTTTGGTAGCCCTTTCGCGTATCCAACGTATTTGTAAACGGATCAAAGTCCAAACCTATAATTTCCCTTGGGTGCCTTGCCCATGCCCGTTCGTCAGCAAGAAGCGCGTTAAGCAGCATTTTGTCGAGATACTGAGGGTTGTGTTTGATTATCTCGTATTGTGCTGTGATATGCCTTTCTTTTGCGTACACTTTTCCGTACCAGTTATAAAATTTTTGAACAAAAACGCGTGCGTTTTCTTTATTGCCCGCAGTTTGTGCTCTTATGTTCTCATAAAACAGAACAAATAGCGCAATTGATGCGACCAGTAAAAAATGTTTCTTCATTTTTTATTCAAAAGACTAGACTTACGAAGTTTTAAAAACTTCGTAAGTCTTATTTCTATTATCTATTTTAACAACGCTTTAGCCTTCGCTACTACATTATCAACGGTAAATCCGAAAAATTTATACAGATCCTCAGCCGGGGCCGATTCACCAAAGGTTGTCATGCACAGGGTATCACCTTCATCGGTTACATATTTATGCCAGCCGAGCGGCGATGCCATTTCGACAGCCAAACGTTTCTTAATAGCTTTTGGCAATACGCTTTCTTTATAGGCTGCGCTTTGTTTTTCAAACAATTCCCATGATGGCATACTTACCACCCGCGACGAAATTCCTTCTTCAGTTAATTTCGCCTGAGCGTCCATAATTAATGCGACTTCCGATCCTGTCGCTATTAGTATCACTTCTGGTGTTTTGCCTGAATCCGAAAGTACATATGCGCCTTTTTCAAGATTTTCGGCTTTGCCATATTTATCCTGGTCCAATATCGGCAGTCCCTGGCGGGTAAATACCAATACCGTAGGACCGGTTTTGTGCTCCATGGCTATGCGCCATGCGTGTGAAGTTTCGTTCGCATCAGCCGGGCGGATAACCGTAATATTCGGGATAGAGCGTAAAGAGATCAGTTGTTCAACAGGCTGGTGGGTGGTACCATCCTCGCCTAAGCCAATACTGTCATGTGTATAAACAAATATCGGGGCTATCTTCATAATGGCTGCCAAACGGATCGGTGGACGCATATATTCAGAAAACATCAGGAAGGTTGCACCAAAAGGAATAACCCCCTTAGTTAACGCCATACCATTCAAGGCAGAGCCCATTGCATGCTCGCGGATACCGAAGTGGAAATTGCGGCCGTTACGGTTTTCGGATGTGAATGAATCGTA
>CAZZUU010000002.1:13377-46133 GCA_964657275.1 uncultured Mucilaginibacter sp.
TTTAGGTTGGTTTCAGTCGATGGCGCTAAATCCGCCGCACCGCCAATCATGTTAGGGAAACTGCCTGCAATCGCGTTCAATACCTTGCCCGATGCCATCCGCGTTGCCATTTTAGGGTCGGAGGCTTTGAATACAGGCAGTTTATCTTTCCAGCCCTTAGGTAATTCGTCAGCACTAAATGATTCATATTCGGCAGCCAGCTCAGGATATTTTTCTTTGTATGCTGCGTATAAATCATTCCATTTTTGTTCCGTACCCGCGCCTTTTGCTCCCTTTTCGTGGTAGTATTTTAATACCTCATCAGGCACTACAAATGATTTGTCAGGATCAAAACCAAAAAACTTTTTAACCAGTTTTACTTCGTCGGGACCCAGTGGCGAGCCGTGTGAGCCGGCAGTTCCCGATTTATTTGGACTGCCATAAGCAATAAGTGAACGCACCCTGATCAATGATGGCTTTTGTGTTTCGGCCTTAGCATTTGTTATAGCCAATGAAAGCGCGTGCACATCGTTAACATCGTCGACGAATTGCACATGCCAGCCATAGGCTTCAAATCTTTTATTAACATCTTCATTAAAGGTAATATCCGTATTGCCTTCTATAGAGATATGGTTATCATCATACAGATAAATGAGGTTACCTAATTCCAAATGGCCAGCTAGTGAAGCAGCTTCGGACGTAACACCTTCCATCATATCACCATCGCTGCAAATCGCGTAGATGTGATAATCGAACAGATCGAAACCCGGTTTATTATAGCGGCCCGCCAAATGCTTTTGTGCGATGGCAAAGCCAACGCCATTTGCGAAACCCTGGCCCAGCGGACCTGTTGTTACGTCAATACCCGGGCATAAGCCGTATTCAGGGTGGCCAGCTGTTTTACTGTGAAGCTGCCTGAAGTTTTTTATATCATCTAAACTCAGATCGTATCCCGTAAGATAAAGAAAGCTATACTGCAATATACAAGCATGACCTGCTGACAAGATAAACCTGTCGCGGTTGGCCCAATGCGGATTTTTAGGATTATAGTTTAGATACTCTGACCACAATAAGTGCCCCATAGGCGCAAGAGCCATTGCCGTACCCGGATGGCCTGAATTTGCCTTTTGTACAGCATCGGCTGATAACACCCTTACTGTATCAATTCCTAGTTTTTCTATTTCCTTAATATTTGAATCCATTTTTTTAAATGTGTGTATAATAATCTATTTTATTTTGCTGCTGCCGCAGGCTTTGACTCTTCTACCTGATCTTTTACCCAAAGCCTCGATCCGCCTTTGATCCCATCAGCGTTTGAGACAATTTTCATGTTTTTATCCAGCTTAAAAGTGAGCTTATCAGAGTTGCCTCCGCCTATGTATAAATAATCATAATTGAAAACAGTTTTTAAAACTTCAAAAACTTTTTGCATCCGCCTGTTCCATTTTTTCAGGCCTTCTTTTTCTATCGCACATTCGCCTATATATTTATCGTATGATTTTGTTTTACCAACCGGCTGGTGCGAAAACTCCAGGTGCGGTAATAAGCTGCCGTTATATAGCAATGCTGTTCCAAAACCGGTGCCCAATGTAATCACAAGCTCCAGGCCTTTCCCTTTTACAACGCCCAACCCCTGCATATCGGCATCATTAACAACCTGCGTAGGTTTGCCCAATTCGGCTTCTAAAAGCTTGGCTAAGTCAACATCAACCCAAAGGCTGGTATTTAAGTTTGGTGCGGTTTTAATCACGCCTTCTTTAACATACCCGGGAAATCCTACCGATATCTTGTCGAATTTTGGAAAATCCTTCACCAATGTTTTGATGGACTTCACCATATTATCGGGGCTTGCCGGACTTGGCGTCACCACTTTTTCATATGCTTTTTGAAGCTCACCTTTTTCGTTTAAAATAGTGCCCTTAATGTGGGACCCACCTATGTCAAGAGAGAGGATTTGTAACGGAGCAGCAGAATTTTTCATTCAGATAAATGGTTTTTATGGTATAGCGCCGCAAAAGGCAATATTTATAAGCAGCTTATTTGTTTAAAAGTGGTTGATTAAACAGTGAATATTCGATTTTGGGTCAGTAGTGTAAATATCAATTGTTTATCGTTAAGGAATTGTTAACAATACACGATATTATATAGCGCAAATAAACAATATTAGAACAACATTACCGCAAAATTTTGTCTTTTTTTCGTCAACCTTTCATGTCGTCGACAATCGATTGCAGAAAATTGATTACCTGGCAGAGTTGTCCCGGCGAGGATGGTGCCGTGTAAAGGATTGATATGAACCGGATTCTTTTGTCAAATTGCCATTAACATTTTGAGCCGTTGTTACTTACCCTTAACATATAATCATCACTATAAAGAAAAGGCCTGAACTATCGTATTTGCTCTTACCTCGTTACTTCGTACATAGCCATCATCCCGGATTCCATATGGTCGTCAACATGGCAGTGAAACATCCACATACCTACATTGTCGGGAACCATATCGGCTACTGCCATTTGAGCGGGCATTAATGCGATCACGTCTGTTCTTTGTTTGTTATACAAAACAACATTACCGTGCCAGTGCGGGGTATGAAAATTAGCAGCGTCGCCTAAGGTTACCAGGTACCATCTTACCTTTTCACCTTTTTTCATAGTCATCATTGGCATAGCCCCAAAGCTGTAGCCATTGATGGTAAATCTCAAATTAATTGCCGCAAAGCTAGCCTGAAAAAAGGATGAAGCATTGACGGCCCTTTGTAAGGCAAACAGGCTATCTGAAGGTATAAATTCTGCTTCCAGCTTTTTAACATCAGCTGTTGGCCCGCAATACGTTTTTACATTCCGATCCAGGTACCAGCTGCTGTTTTCGTCAAATACCATAAACAGCGATACAATTTCACGGTCCACACCCTTCGGTGTACCGTCGGGTTTTGTTGTGCCTTTTGCACTGATGATTATAGCACCGACAAGACCCGAATTAACATCTTTAGGCTCAACTACGTGGGAGTGGTAAAGCCATACGATGGAGCTTGGGTCATTGGGGCCGGGGCCTGCCCGTTTTGGAACCTTCCAAACATAAGTAAACCGCCCGTCCGGCGCAACTGCATTGCCGTCGTGTGTTTGATCAACCATGTCTTTATTATAAACGGCCCCCTCTGAAGGTTTCTCATAAAAAACGCCATGAGGATGCACACTGTACGGGATGCTGGCGTTATTCTTAAAAACAACATGGATCTCATCACCCACTTCAGCCCGGATGATTGGGCCCAGAATGCCCAGGTATTCAGATTTTGGTCCGCGCTGTTTTAATTTTTTGAAGGTAGCATCCGTATACTCCCGGTAAATTGCTTTAACATATACTTTACCTATTCGGGTGGGGCTGCGCTGTGTATACAGCTTTTCGATACCGGTGTATGGCTTGCCGGTCATTGCATCATTATCGCCCGGGATATAATCCCAGGCTACTTCATCAGCAGCAATATAATAGGTACGGATTTTGCCGGTTAACGGGAATGTTTTATCTTTTTTTGAAGTGCCGCTTTTGGACATGCTGCCATTTGGCATCCTCATAGTCTGTGCGAAAAGTGAGCTCAGCGCGCAAAAAAGGAATACGGCAAAAAAACCAATAATTTTTTTCATAAGGGGTTGGTTGAATGAGCATTAATAAATCGTGATGCCTTAAATATAGATAAAAAGGTAACGCTTAGGTAGAATATTAATAAAAATGCAGCCGTGTCAATGAGCCTTTCGTTTTAATGTATTATTTTTAACTAAAAAACGGGTATTGTAATGACCTTTAATTTCCTTGCAAAAAATAAGCACATCCTCTTGTATGGGGGAGCGTTGGCCATATTGTTGGTTTTGCTGAAATGGCTCGAGTTTCGTTTTATAATTATAGATAACGCATTCGAAGCCTATATGGGTGCTATAGCAATCTTCTTTACCATACTCGGCATTTGGCTAGCATTGCGGCTTTCCAAACCTAAAGTACATACGATAGTGGTAGAAAAACCGGTTTACCTGAATAACACGAAAGATTTTACCATCAATGAATGTGAGGTTGAAAGGCTCAATCTTAGCCGGCGTGAGCTGGAAGTACTGCAATTGATGGCCGAGGGATTAAGCAATCAGGAAATTTCTGCCCGTTTATTTATATCACTCAACACTATAAAAACGCATTCGGCGCGGTTATTTGAAAAAATGGAGGTAAAACGGCGCACACAGGCAATAGAAATGGCCAAACGACGGTGCATTATACCCTGATAGCTTCATCCTTTGGTGTTATTTTGTATTAAGTTTTTCGAAATCACCCAAAAGTATGACCCTAAAAGTTTTTTTAACACTCAACTTTGTGGTGTAAACCATTAAATCAAAACACATGAAAAAGAATGTACTTGTATTTGGCTTGATAGCCGGTCTTATCGTAGCCCTTACGATGGCCATCTCCATGGCGACTTGTTATAACAACGTTAATTTTCAAGGGGGCATGTGGCTGGGTTATGGCTCCATGATCGTTGCTTTTTCATTCATTTTCGTCGGGATTAAGAATTTCAGGGATAGGTATAATGGCGGTGCGATCTCATTTGGGAAAGCATTTACGATAGGTCTTTATATTGCCCTTATCGGATCAAGCTTTTATGTGGTTACCTGGTTAGTTGAGTACTATGTTTTTTTTCCTGATTTTATGACCAAATATAGTGCCCACGTAATTGCCCAGGTAAAGAGCAGCGGCGCCAGCCTTGCCGAAATCAACGCGCAAAAAGCGAAAATGGCTAGTTATACCGAAATGTATAAGAACCCATTGATGGTAATTGTATTAACCTACCTCGAAATATTGCCTGTAGGTTTGGTTATAGCACTGCTGGCTGCGCTGATATTAAAACGCAAGGTGAATAACGGGGAAGCGGTACCTGCGGCTTAATAGTCATTACCAAACTATCTAACATCATAACTTTAAGTTATCAGGCATCATATTATGTGATAAAAATAGCGTGTTGAAATGTGTGACCTTTGCCTATCAAAACCCAAAGGATGGATATGAATAGTTCACTAACAACAAATCAAAATGGCCTGCTTCTCAACGTTACTGACAACACCCGGAAGTTGTTATTTGCAATATCGGTAGTTCTCTGTTTAACTCCATTCGTTAGCCCGGCAATTGCGTTGCTTTTGGGCCTGCTTATAGCGCAGCTAACCGGCAATCCCTATCTGCATCTCAATCACAAGGCAACTAACCTGTTGTTGCAAATATCAGTTGTGGGGCTGGGTTTCGGGATGAATGTTCATACGGCTATGCAGGCGGGTAAAGAAGGTATTTTGTTTACCATCGCATCGATAACAAGCACATTGGTTTTTGGTTATTTTATGGGCAGGTGGCTTAATATCGAAAAGAAAACCTCTTTCCTGATATCATCGGGCACGGCAATATGCGGCGGCAGCGCAATCGCTGCTATTTCGCCGGTGATCAAAGCCGAAGAAAAACATATCTCTGTTGCATTGGGATGCGTTTTTATACTTAACTCAATTGCACTGTTCTTTTTCCCTTTAATCGGGCATTACTTTAACCTCTCACAAACGCAATTTGGTTTGTGGTGCGCTATCGCTATTCACGATACCAGTTCGGTAGTAGGTGCGGCCGCTAAGTTTGGCCCGCATGCGCTGGAAGTGGCCACTACCGTTAAACTGGCGCGAGCATTATGGATCATTCCGGTTGCTTTTATGGCTGCATTTATCTTTAAAAATAAATCAAAAAAGATCAGCATCCCCTATTTCATCGCGCTATTTATCCTGGCAATGGTCGCCAATACTTACTTGCCTGCTGTAAAAGTGGTTGGCCCATATTTTGTTGCGATGGCAAAAATCGGCTTAACCTTAACCCTGTTTTTAATTGGTGCAGGGTTATCCCGTACGGTTTTGGTGTCAGTAGGGTTTAAGCCCTTGTTGCAGGGGTTAACGCTATGGGTAGCGATATCTGTATTCGCTTTATACGCCGTGCTGCATTTGGCGTAAGTCTATTTTTTAGAAACAGGATTTGCCGCCTGGTACTTCTTAATTGTCTCTGCTACGTCAACCATAGGCGCAACCCAAATATTCTTTTCGTTTTGTTTCAGGAAATGCAGCAGCTTGCTATGTGCGTTTTTGTCAACGTTTATGTTATGCCCGCCGCCAACTCCGTGAAAAAGAAAAACCAATAGTGTATGGGTTTGCATGGCTTTTTTTACAAGATCAATCATATAATCGGCCGATTGACCGTTGATGCCGTAACAATCAATATTATCCAGGTTTACTTGGTCGATGGTTTGCAGGGCAGCACTAACGCCGCGAGCACCTGCAAAATCATTCCGCAACTGGTCATAAAAAAACACATCGCCTATTTTCAGGTCTCCGCAAGGATAAGCGAATGTGCGCAGTTCTTTTCCGTCGATAGCTTTGAGTAGCGTGTTATTGATTCTGATTTCATTTACTGCTCTGCTCACCGTGTATTTGCTCAGGTCATTGTCGGGTGTTACAAAGCTACGGCCCGGCAAGCTGCCATCACAAGGGTGAAACAGGGCATGGTTTCCCAGTTCGTGCCCGTGTTTAGCGGCCATGCGCCATTCGTTCATCCGCAGGTTTACAACCGGCGAAGAACCAATTAGGTAAAAAGTGCCTTTAAGTTTAAGTGAATCTAAAGCAGGTATTACATTATCGAGATCCACATCTATCGCATCATCATAAGTAAGCACAACCGCACATTGCTTGTTGTTCCAAACCTGTGTGTTTTGGGATTTTGCTGATAATCCGCACATTAAAAAAAGCGCTGAGAATAGTAAGCTGTTTAATTTCATCGGTACAATCTACAGTAATGTTTTTAAATGTATCTATCTTTTTAAGTCCCTCTCCTTTGGAGAGGGGTTGGGGTGAGGCAATTAATGACCGGGATTATGCCCCATAAACTTATCGGCCCATTTTATAAAATATTTCACGTTAGGCGCATCGGTATGGCCGCCGTCGTGCTGTCTCCAGGCCAGTTCACCATCCAGTAAGCCAACGTTTACACCGGGCATTTTTTCAGTTTTGTAATCGTTTGAAACGCCCAGGTCTTTGGCACCCAATAATTTGAAGACCGGGCCGGCGGCTATAGCGGCCATATAGCTTCCCTGGTGATCGAGCCATTTGGCATCGCCCTGCTCCGGGATGCCATAACTGATAAAAGTAAGCCTTGGTGCACATAATGCAATTAACTCATGTGAGTCGACCGGCAGATCGCTGGCATTTTTACTTCCAAAAGTTGCCTGCGACGCACCGTATTTTATATAGTTGCCGGCCATCCAATGATATTCGCCGCTACCGGTTAGGCTTTCAACCGATTCGCCCCAATTACGACGGTTAAGCTTGGCGCCCCCCTGCCCAGACGAGCCAACCAGCGCCATCGCGAAACGCTGCTCAAATGCTAGCGTAACCAACGCTGCTTTGCCGTAACGGGATACGCCTTCGATGCCTACATGTTTAGCATCCACCATTGGTTCGGTTTGCAAATAGTCCAGACCACGTGCAGCTCCCCATGCCCAGGCACGTAACGCGCCCCAGTCTTCCGGTTTGCGGGGTTGTCCTTTATTTACCAAACCTATAATTCCTCTTGTTAATCCGGCACCATTATCGGCTTGAATACTCGTCGGATCAATCAGCACATAGCCCCAGCCATCAGCTATCAATTGTTGTGCGGTAGGCGGATCTCCGGCACCACGTGGCGGCCCGAAAAAGCCGAAAGGCGAACCCTGGGATGCTATCGGGTTATAGGCAGGATATTTTTCAAATATGCTTTTTAGCTCGGGATGGGCTTTTATAAGTAACTCTTTTACCGCATCGTTTATTTTTTCGAGACTTTCCGGGTCAGGCTGCGCAGGCGCGGGCAGTGCGCTCTGGCCAAACATCATTAATACAGGAACAGGCCCTTTGGCATTGGCCGGAACCACCAGCGTCATTTTAATATTTACATCAATAAGCGGGTAGGCAGAATTGTCGACATGGCCAATAAGCTGTTTTGCAATTACAGGCGTAAACCCCAGCCACTCTTTATCGGTAACTTTCACTGTCCACGTTACTTTAGGGATATTGTTTGGCATCCGGCCATAAACTTCGCGCTCCATATCTTCTACAATTTCGGGTCGGCGCTGATGCCACCACATGGCCGGAGTTGTTACTTTTTTTCCGTCTTTTAATGTCAGCACCTCCGGCAGGTTTGGATATGGATTGGCCAATGCCTCATCATAATTCGCATGATTAGGATCCGCTTCGTTACCGCTCGGGCCGGGGCGAACAGCTTTTACACCAAGCTGATCCATCATATTCTGATGATCCTGCTCGGCTGTAAAATTCACCGGTGGTGGATAATTGCCCGCGTTTTGCGCGATAGCTTTTACCGAAAAAAGAACTAAAAAAAGGAAAAACAGCTTTTTCATATATTATGGTTTTATTGATCATCAGTGGTAAATGGTGAGGCGGGCAGTCCTTCCTTATTATATAAGTTAGCTCCTTCAGGATTATCAGCCCATGCGTACCTTACGTAAAGCGGATTGGCGATCTTATCGCTCCAAACCGTTACCTTATCTCCATCAATAGCGGCTTTTGCCCATATATATTTTTTATCGGCACCTGCTATGGCAAAATAATAAAGCTCACCGTCGCCTTTCGCTACCAAGCCGCTGCCGGTATGGTTAAAGATAAGTGTGATCTTACTGCCGTCAATCGTAGCCGACTGATAGATCGGGCCCATGTATTCTGTGTTTTTATCACCGTAGGCCAAATGTTCCCCGGCAAGGGCCAGGCGGTCACCCACATCTTTTTTATCCAGCGGATGGACATCGTTCCACTCCCCGGCATCAATGGTTACCGCCATTGCCGTATTAGGCACCCCCAGTGCTTTTAATTGGCTTTCGCGCAACTGTGCCCAATCACTTTCGGATGGCGAATAATTAACTTCCATAAAGTTTGGCAATTGGACATAGAGGAACGGTAAATCGCCCTGGCCCCATTTGCTGCGCCAGTCGCTAATCAGTGCCGTAAGCAATTTCCCATACGCTTTACTGTTACCGGTACTCGATTCGCCCTGGTACCAAATCATGCCTTTTATAGTATAACTTATTGCAGGTGCCACCATAGTATTATATAAACTGGTAGGTGAGTTTTGCATAGAAAAACCACCAACGTTGCCACCGCCGCTAAAAGGCGGATAAACCTGCCCTACCTCGTAAGTCCAGTCGCCGCGCAAATCAATATTTTGGCCGCCTGCTGTTAAAAAGTAAGGTTTATCGGGCACAAAGCCACCTTTTCCTGCGGTGTTGACTACCTTAACTACAATTATATTTTTGCCCGGCTTTAGCAACCCTTCCGGTACATTATACCTGCGCGGCGGATACTGGTAGGTAACACCACCAACCAATACGCCATTTACATAAGTTTGGTCGGCATCTACAATACGGCCCATAAATAGTTTCGCGGGCACACCTGTCATTGACGCCGGCACATCTATTTCTTTTCTAAACCATACTGTACCGTTTAATCCCTTTACACCCTGGTCGGCCCAATAGCCGGGTAGCCAGAATTTATGCCATCCCTGCGGGATATACGTTACATCATACCAGGGTTTCGGACCGGTTAGCCCCTTATCGGGAGCTATCACCCGTTTACTTTGCAGGTCGGCGAACATGGCGCTTTTCCTTACCAGGTTGTTTACATAAGCCGTGTCTTTGAGAGATTTAATCATATTAAGCTCATTCGGAAACTGCTTAAACCCGTCTTCGCTTATCCATGCTTCGATGGGAGTACCGCCAACACTGGAGTTAATGATACCTATCGGGATGTGATATTTAAGATAGAGATGTTTGGCGAAAAAATAAGAAGCTGCTCCAAAGCCCAACACGTTGGCAGGCGAGGCCAGGATCCACTTGCCCGGCGGCAGGTCGTCATGCACAGTAGCAACATCAGCGGCGGTAGGGATAAAAAAGTTTCTAATCTCGGGATAGTTCGCACCGGTAATTTCATCGGGGTATTTTTCTTTTACGCGTTCCATGGGCAACACCATATTCGACTGGCCGGAGCAAAACCATACATCGCCTATTAATATGTTTTTTACAGATAGCTTGTTATTGCCCGTGATATCCATATCCAAGGGGCCTCCGGGTTTCATTGGTTTTAAGGCAATAAGCCATTTGCCATCAGCACCGGCTTTTGTGTGATAGCTTTTACCGTTAAATTTTAACGTTACTTTTTCTCCGATCGCGGCCCAACCCCATATATTTATTTTGGCATCTCTTTGCAGCACCATGTTATCGCTAACCAATTGCGGCAGCCTGATGTTGCCATACACAGGCAATAAGGGGCCTAAAACGAGAAAAAGCAGGGGAATTATCCGGCTGTATATTTTCATACAAAACAGGGAAGTGAAATGATTATTAATAATTGGTAATAAAATACCAAAGTAGAAACAAAACATTCAAAATGCAATCGATTGCAGTAATATTTATATTACAGTGCCAATAGACGAAATCCGCTAAGAATCGCGAAAGCTAAACTAAAACCAGAGGGAAGCCACAACCGATAAGAGATACCGCGCTCGCATTAAACCAATTCAAACACATACGGTTTAAAGGTATCAGTTTTTACACGGGCTTTTAGTTCGTGCAGTATGTTATACAAGCCAAAGTTGGTGCGGTTAACATAAATAAAATGTTTTACGCCCCGGGCCTGTTTAAACTCGGGCATTTTCGATACCTTTTCACCAAAATTATACAGATCTTCAAAAAATTCAGTTTCACCAAAATCAAACGTGTTATTGATATAAGGCTTAGCAAATAGCCCGATCACCTGCTTGTACATTTTATAGTAAAATTCTATTTGAGCAGCTGTATCATCGGCATGTATCATCTGAAGTTGTCGAAAAGCTTTTATAGTTTCGTCCCTGTTATCAAACAGGTTGGTAGAGGTAAGGGAAAAGAAAGGGTAGTAAAAATCTTCCGGCATTTCTTTGATGCAGCCAAAATCAATAATGCCCAGCTTCCCTTCCGGAGTGATCATAAAATTGCCGGGGTGCGGGTCGGCATGAACCGCGCGCAACTCATGCTGCTGAAAATTATAAAAATCCCATAACGCCTGTCCGATCTGGTCGCGTAGCTGCTGTGATGGGTTGGTATTGAGAAACTCACGCAGGTGCATCCCATCCAACCAATCCATGGTGATGATCCTTTTACTGGATAACTCAGGGTAATATTTCGGGAAAACTACATTTTGCAGATTAGAGCAGGCTTCAGAAAACTCTATTGAGCGTCTTACTTCCAGTTCATAATCTGTTTCCTCCAGCAATCGTTCTTCCACCTCGTTCATATAAACATCCAGTTCCTTACCGCTCATGCCCAGCATGCTGAAGGCAATTGGTTTAACCAATTTAAGGTCGGACGAGATAGAATCGGCAACACCGGGATACTGTATCTTTATCGCCAGTTTTTTACCTTTAAGTTCAGCCTCGTGCACCTGCCCGATAGACGCCGCGTTAGTGGATTTTGGGTTGAATTTATCGAAAAGCTGATCGGGGTTTTTGCCGAAGTACTTTTTAAAGGTTTGCACAATAAGCGGCCCCGAAAGTGGCGGCGCATTATACTGCGACTGTGAAAATTTATTGATATACGCTTGCGGGAGCAGGTTTTTATCCATGCTCAGCATTTGAGCAACCTTTAGGGCGCTGCCTTTTAACTCGCTTAATGATTCATAAATATCGCTGGCATTATCCTCATTTAACTCGGTTTTATCCATTTCGGGATTAAAGAGCTTTTTTGAATAATGCTTTATGTAGTTACCACCTATCTTAAATCCGGTTTTTACAAACTTAGCCGAGCGTTGTACTTTGGTAGTAGGAATGCTGTTTTGTTCTGCAGATGTATTGTTACTCATAGTGATATTGGGGAAACGGCGGTTAGTTATTGCCGAAACCCATTTTTTCTTTAAGGCCGCCGTTTTTGGCTAAAAATTTACCGTACTCGAACAGGTTGTCGATGGGTGAGCGCTGGAAAAGATCGAAAGTCACATTTATGCCTTTTTCAATGGCTTCGTCTGTTTTTTCAAATCCGGTTGAGTTGTCGTTCACCCAAAAGTTCAGTACAAAAACCATTTGTACCCAAAGCGCATCTTTATAGCGGTTTGTAAAAAACTTACGGTCGGATAATTCGTCTGATTCAATACCTTCGACGATCAGGTCATTGCAGAAATTTTCAAAAACATCTTTAATCCCCTGGAAAATTTGCGGGGTCGAGAATGTTTTTGGCTGCTTTTTTATGCTGTACACCACAAAACTGCGGCTGCCTTTTAGCAACTCAAAAAAACTGTAAAAAAAGGATAGTGCTTTTTCGCGTGCAGTATATTGGCCCCAAATTTCCTGGGTTTTTATTTCGGCAATGGTTTTTACGGCAAAGCCAGTCCAGATATTTTGCTCGATCGCATCAAACGAACCGAAAAACTTATAAAATTCCTCTTCGGCCATTTTATTTTTCTTCGCAAAAACGTAAACAGATTTGGGCTGCTCGCCTTCAGTTAACACAAAATCAATATATGCTTTTTGAATACTTTCAATTGTTGCCATGGTAAATGTGTATTAATTTGACACTATAAAATTATGATATTACCTATCAGCAAATGTCATAGGTTTCTATAATTAAACGGCTGGAGTTTGGCTATATTATAAAAAGTTGAAGCCACAGCGCCTATTAGTGACATAATTATAAAACCGTGACACATAATTAATAGTCCCCTTGCTCGGTTAACTGCAGCAAGGCATGTTCGTTGACTAACAATATATTTTTTCCGGATGCGCGAACCAGTTTTTCATCTATCAGCTCATTGATCACCCTAAATAACGATTCATAAGCTGCGCCGGTAAAAGACGCAAGGTCCTGGCGGGTAAGCTCCACATTGATAAAACCATCTGATGTTATGCCAAACTGATTTTGCAGCGATAACAGCGCCTGTGCCACCCTGCCCTTAACAGGCATGTGCGCAAGATTACGCATCCTTCTTTCGGATTCCTGCAGGTCATTAGCTAATACAGACATCAGTTTACGCATGAAGCTATTGTTTATAGTTAAAGTCGACTCGAAAAAGTCCATAGGAATATAACAAACTATCCCTGTATCAACCGCAGTTGCCGATACGGGATAAACCGACTCGTTACCCAATCCCAGTTGTCCCACAATGTCGCCAGCCTTGGCAAACCTCAGGATAAGATCCTTTTCGCGGTCCCATCTTTTATGTACCTTAATAATTCCCGAGTAAATAAAATAAATGCCATTTACCGTGTCCCCTTCTTTAAACAGCGTCTGCCCTCTTTTTACTTTAAAATTTTGCTTGTTTGCCGCTATAGCGGGCAGCCAATCCTTCAAAGAAAACCGGCAAAGAAAGCAGCTTTGTAAATCACAATCATTTTTTATCATAAATAGGGCAACAAGTTTTAAAACGAATAATCATGTAAGATAATATACTGCTATTTTCAGTAAAAATACACTTTTATATTGCATGTGCAATATAAATTGGTGATTTTTATATATTTTAATCTTAAATCTATATTTTTGCGCAAAATATAAAAAGCTGCGGAAAACACGAAACCGCAGCGCCATTCATCTGCGTAATAACATGGAACAAAGTACCGCTAATAAAGGCATTCCCATTTCGCCTTCATTAAATTATTTAGATAACGGGCCCACTGAGCCTAAAAATAGCATTTTTTTAAAGAAACGGCTTTTAAGCATATCCGGTTTATCCATTATGGTTGCTGTTGCTATCAGCGTTATAGCCAAACTTTTGGTGTGGCTTATTAACCTGGTCACCAATTTATCGTTTTACGGGACTTTTGCAGCCACCTTTCATAGCCCGGCGGGTAATCATTTAGGGTTATGGGTTATCATTATACCTGCAATTGGTGGTGTTTTGGTAGGTTTAATGGCACTATATGGGTCTGCTGCAATAAGGGGGCACGGTATTCCCGAGGCAATGGAGCAGATACTTGTTAATCAAAGCCGGATAAAGCCCTCTATAACATTTTTAAAACCCATATCGTCGGCGATAGCCATTGGAACCGGCGGCCCGTTTGGCGCCGAAGGCCCCATAATCGCTACAGGCGGTGCATTGGGATCAACCATCGGACAATTATTTAAGATCACCTCGAACGAACGTAAAGTGTTGCTTGCTGCGGGCGCCACGGCGGGTATGTCGGCCATATTTGGAACGCCTATCGCCGCAGTATTCCTGGCAATAGAATTATTGTTATTCGAGTTTTCTCCAAAAGCTATCCTTCCGGTTGCGCTTGCCTGTATAACGGGGGCGGCAGGGCACCATTTATTGTTTGATTCGGGGCCGGTTTTCCCGATGCCAGACCTCGGTACGCCGTCAAATATAGCTTTGGCGGTTTATAGTTTTATCGGGCTGGTTACCGGGTTTACTTCACTCGGCCTCACAAAGGTTGTTTATGTTATTGAAGACGCTTTCGAAAAACTGCCCATTCACTGGATGTGGTGGCCTGCGATAGGAGGATTGGCAGTAGGCGTGATCGGATATTTTGCCCCGCATACTTTAGGCGTAGGGTATGATAATATTATTAACGTACTATCGGGTACGCTCACCTTAATGTTTATTGTGAGGCTTGGTTTTTTCAAATTACTTTCATGGGCAATTGCGCTGGGCAGCGGAACTTCGGGTGGTACGCTCGCACCGCTTTTAACTATCGGCGGCGCAGGCGGCGCAATTTTAGGCATAGCAATACTAAATTTGTTTCCTGGCTGCGGCATCAGCATACCCATGGCTGCGCTCATCGGGATGTCGGCTATGTTTGCCGGGGCATCGAGGGCCTATTTAACCAGCATAACATTTGCGTTGGAGGCCACCATGCAGTCGCATGCTTTGCTGCCGTTGCTGGGTGCTTGCACCGCTTCTTATCTTGTGTCGTTCTTTTTAATGGAGAATACGATTATGACAGAGAAAATTGCCCGGCGGGGTGTATTTACGCCGGATTCTTTCGAAGCCGATATTTTGGGAAAACTCACCGTGGCACAGGTAATAAGTGAAGACGGGATGGTGCTTAGTTCAGAAAACACGGTAAAAGAAGTGCGCGACTGGCTAAAAGTAAACAACGATCAGGCTAATTACTTTGTGATGGTTGATACCGATGGAGCCCATATCGGCACAATAAACCGGACGGATATTTTCCGGCACGGATTGGATCCCGACGCTCATTTGCGTCATATAGTAAGAGACGGGAATGTATATGTACGAAATACTGATAGTTTACGAAAAGCAGTTGAATTATTGGCCAATCAAACTGCCGAAGTGCTGCCTGTAATATCTGCCGATGGCAACAGGGTTGTTGGCGTATTATCCTATAGGGATATATTGTCGGCCTACAAGGAGCAACTGGAAGAAAACACCCATCCACATATTCATATCTCGCTAAAGCGCCAGCGATTAAAAATGTTGATCAGGGGCCGTAAAATGATAAACTTAAATGAAGGGAATGAAAAATGAAAACGGCGGGTTAATTTACGTTCTTATTGAGGTGAAACGTCATATTGGATTTATCATATAAAGGATTTGCGCCCCTATGCGTAGCTACGAACGCTCCTATTGTACATGCTGTTTCCAATATCTGCGGCATAGGCTGCTTATTTAACAATCCGGCCACAAAGGCGGCTAAGAAAGCATCACCCGCGCCAACGGTATCAACCACTGTTACCTCAAAGCCCGGGTGCTCAAAAAATTCATGATCGTGCCAAACTATCGCGCCGCTGCCGCCCCTGGTAACACAAATGGTTTGCGGATGATACATTTTTTGAAATATGATAATGCTTTCCTTTAAACTTTGGTTACCGCCGCCGCTTAACAACGCAGCCTCGTCTTCATTCATCTTTAATACATCAGCTTTGGCTGCGAGTGTTTCAATGGTCGACAAGGTATAATGCGGTGGCCGCAGGTTTACATCAAAAACCTTTAGCGCGGTAGTTTCATCCAGTAAATTTAATAGCGTATCACGTGTCGTAACTTCGCGGCTGGCTAAACTGCCAAATATTATCGCACGTGCCTGTTTAGCAGCTTCGGTGAGTGCGGTTTCGGACTGTATATTATCCCACGATACAGGTTCCGGAATAATATAAGTCGCCTGCCCGCTGTCGTCCAGCTTCACCGTAACTTCGCAGGTCGGCAATTCTCCATCCTGTTGTATAAGATTGCTGTATAATCCGTTTGTTTTTAAAAATTCGAACAGTCCGTTTCCCGATTCATCGCTACCGATGCTGGTGGCAAAGGAAACATCCATTTCCTGCTGAACCAAATGCCTGGCTACATTCATAGGGGCGCCGCCGGCAATCTTTTCGTCCCCGAACGTATCCCATAAAATTTCACCAAAGCATAGTATATTTTGCATGGGGATAAATATAGTCAATAGTCTGAACCGGGATTAAACCGATTGGTGGATTTTCAGGATGACATTTAAAGCAAGCGATGCCGATGCTTTAGCTGAAATGTGGCATCGCCTCGCGGGCAGGCGCGACTGTATCTAAAATTAAAAAAGTGCGCTATTGCGATCAGCAGTCCGCCCATTGGAACTATAATTGCTTCGCGCCAGTTTCGTATAAACAAATGCCCGGCTATGATGATCAGAAACCCCAGTATAAGCAGAATCATCGGCAATGCCCGGTGATGTGTGCGAAAAAAGGATAAACCGATAGCATAAACGCCGATAAACAGCGCAAAAAGTATCATCCCCCATTCTAACCAATGGTTGGCTAAAAAACCCAGGCCCAGTAAAGGCAAGGTGGTGATTAATATGGGAACAATAGCACAATGGACAGCACATAATAATGACGCGGTCATTCCTACATTGTCCAGTTTCGAGTGATGTTTAAACATGCGCAAATATAACATTAACGCAACTCTATTGCATTTATGATAACTTTATTTTACACTCACATTATTTAATATACGCTTAAAGATTTCTTAATACTTTATCAATTCTTAATTTTGCCGTCGCAAAATTGTTATACCCCTTATGCCAGAATTAACAATAAAGGAAACTTGGAAAAAAGCGTGGCGCTCCCGTCTCGAACGGCGGCAGTTGATCGCCATTATTATTCTTATCCCTTCTTTTACCATTGCGCTACCATTTTTTTTTAGTTACATAGAAACCAGAAGCGGTATTGTTATGCACGATATACTGCTTGCACGAATACCCGCGCACAACGTTTCTGTACTAATTTTTTCATTTATATGGGGGATGGTATTACTGGTGCTGTACCGCTCACTTTATAATCCGTCAATTTTAATTACTTATTGTTTAACGCTGGCGGTGGTTACCGTTGCGCGGGTTACCTGCATCACACTCGTTTCGCTCGACCCGCCAGCCGGTTTGATACCGCTTACCGATCCGTTAACCGGCGTTTTTTATGGAAATACGCAGATTGTTAAAGATTTATTTTTCTCTGGCCATATCGCCACGCTGACTGCCATTTATTTTTCTTTAGAATGGAAAACAGACAAGCGTATAGGTTTATTTTCAGTTTGTTCGGTAGCTATCTTGTTATTGGTTCAGCATATCCATTACACCATTGACGTGGTGGCTTCTCCAATAATAACTTACCTGTGCTACCTTTTTGCCAGGCATTTTTTTAAACTTAGAACAGCGTCCGGAGTTTACAGGGAAAGTTTTGAAGAAGCTATTAAGGTTTAGCGGCGCTTTTATAGAAAATTTTTCTCTCTATTTTATCTTAACATACACGTGCTTTGTATTGCCCTTACCCGACTCACGCTCGTCAAAATCAAATTTATTTAAGCTTTTAACCAAAGGCAGCATTTTGGGATAACCATAATTGCGGGTATCAAAATCCGGCTTCTTTTTTAATATCTGGTTACCCAGGTTACCCAAATAAGCCCATCCATTTTCGTCACCAAGGTCGGTAATACTGTCTCTTAATAATTTTACCAGTTCTTGTCCTATTTTGTCAATAGGGACGGTTTTTTGTCCTCCGCGTTTTTTGGATGGCCGGGTTTTCCGGTCACCTTCTGCTATCGGTTCTTCGGCTTTTAAAATTTCGATGTAAATAAACTTGTCGCAGGCCGTAATAAAAGGGATCAGTGTCTTTTTCTCGCCAATACCGATAACTTTCATTCCGGCTTCACGTAACCTTATCGCCAGGCGTGTAAAGTCACTGTCGCTGGATACGATGCAAAAACCATCAACCTTCCCCGAATATAAGATATCCATCGCATCGATGATCATGGCACTGTCGCTCGAATTTTTACCGGTTGAATAACTGTATTGCTGAATAGGGGTTATGGCATTTTCTAACAAAACTGTCTTCCAACCCGAGACGGTTTGTTTGGTCCAATCCGCATATATCCTTTTAAAAGTAGGTGTGCCGTATTTGGCTATTTCTTCAAACATTTGCTTTACGTTGGCATACGGGACATTATCAGCATCAATTAAAACGGCGAGCCTAAGATCTTTGATATTGTCCATAAGTTAAATGTTTATTAAAGGTTTTTTTGTTCGGGTAATATAAAGCAACCCGTTTAAATGTTGATCATATGCAGTTTGCTCCGTAAAGATATTAAAAAAGATCAGCCTTTCGCTTAGGGCAAAAGGCTGATCTATATCACGGTAACAAGCGAATCTATTTCGCTATTTTACAAATTCATATCCTTGCCATCCTGTAAAGTTTTAATAGCTTTATCAACCACGTCCTTATTTATCTTGTCGGGTGCCTGTGCCTCCGCTTTTGTAGCGTAAGCTATCGCGTTTTTATAATCGCCAATTGCCGAATACCCCCTTGCCATACCTATATTGGTGAAAAATTCGTCAGGGTGTTTGTCGTAGTTCATCTTAAAAATATCAAACGCCTGTTTCCCTCTTTTTTCTATAGCCAGTTCCTTTGCGTATTGGTACAGGTCATAAACGTTGCCCAGGTTAAGGCCATCTTTCATCACATTTGTTGCATCCGCCGGCCGGTTAACATCTTCCAATATTTTTGCTTTGGTGGCAAAAGTCTGAAACTGATACTGACCGCCAAACCGCATCGCTGTATCTATCCACAACAATGCCTCCGGCAGGTTTGCCTTATTTTGTTCGCAAAATTGTGCAGCCTGTAACCAATTAGCCCATTGAAAGCCTAATTGGTTTCTCAGCTCCCGCCTAAATGAGGCTATTTGCGCGCTTACCACATCAACCTCTATTTTTATGGGGATGGCTAATTTTTCCCACTGCAGCAAAACAGTTGCGCCAGCCGGTGTTTGATCGGTAAACTCATACGTTAACCATTCAACACTTTTTTCGGTTGGCGCCGGTTTTACTTTTATTCTCAAAACATCTTCATCGGGCCTGTAAAAGAAACTTCCCCATGATGTTGAGTTTCTTGAAAATATAAGCGTACATTCATTTGGGCCGTAGGCTATAAAAAAGCCATATTTACCTGCAGGCAACGTTTGGCCTTCGATCTTTACATCCGTCGAAAATTCAAAAGTTGTGTTTTCATTAGCCCCGGCGCGCCACGGAGCTGCCTTTGAGCTACCAAACCCCTGATCTACATAACCAACCGGAATGAGTTCGCCCCAAATGTGCCCCTGTCTCCCCTTAACCCCAGGCCTGCTATAGCTAATAGTGATATTGGTAAGCCCCACTTGCTCAGTAACCGATGCCCTTTTATTACCTCCGTTGGGTAATGTTGTTAGTTGTGCCAGCACCAAGCCGGCAAAGCTAATTTGCAGAACAACTGCAATAATTGCGGTCGTAAATAATTTTTTCATGTTAAAAGCTTTGAGTATATATTAAATGGTTCTTTAAAAATGCAGTCCCTGTTTGGTTTATGATAGGGCATTCCCACCTTTTAATAACGCAGCACAGTTATTCTGAACACAATATCTATTTTACTTTAGATGAGGGCGTTATCAAATTGTTTCAAGAGACTTTAAAAAAATTATTGATTTGTAACTGTTAAGGGAACAGCCGGGGTGCCATCGCTCCATAAACCCATATTTTTTTGCGCTGCTGTATTACCAAAAGCTGTTGTGCATCCGTTGCCGGTAAGTGCGCAATCTTCTAAAGCGTCAAATAACTTCCAGAAACAGTAATAATCCACTGTATTAACCGCGCTGTTTTGGTTAGCATAGTCAATAATATAATTTGAAACGCCATTGTCGTATGATGAATCGACGGCCCAACACTCACCATGTACGGCTGTTAACCCGGGAGATCCATGCGAATCGGGGTTTTGCGTAATTAAGTTCCGGTGGCTTAACGGAACATTTGTTGCCGAATTATAGAGTGCTGTGCAGTACCCGGGGCCAACAACATTGTCATCTTCACCAATTACCGGGAGCATATATATGGAAGGGTTAAAAAAAGAAGGTATAATATCGGCCGGGTTACCGGTACCCGGTGCTACAGGCATAAATGCCAACGGCCTGGGCATATTGTAGCCCGCATAATTAGCAGCTATATCAGTTGCGATTACCCCGCCGTAAGAGTGACCGATCATGAATAACTTGCTTATGATTGGCTGCGGCCAGTTTTTGTGCGACAACAATGTATCAATTGCGCGTTTGTATGCAGTTACTGCATTCGCAGTGAAAAATGCAGCCGAAGATTGCGCCCCCAGATCTGTTTGAAAGATTGGAAAAATCACAATATTGCCACGTAAGATGATATGATTTATCCAGGCACCGTAGTTGATTGGGTTCCATTCACCGAAACCATGATTGAACATAACAACAGGCAGCGAGTCGGGATGGGGGGTTAAAGGAAAATACAGCATGAACCCGGTTATACCGTCGTTGTAATTCAATTTGGTGACGGCAGTATAGCTATAATTTGAACCGCCATATCCGCTGCCCGGTTGCAATGGTTGTTTAATAGACGTATTAGAATTAACTGTTGGCGCTGTTTTTAAGCTTTTTTTACAGCAAATAAGTGTTAAGATACTTAATAGAAAAAATATCAGGAAAATTTCGGGGCGGTTTAATATTAAGCTTTTCATAGGGCCTGTTAATTGCTTTGAATTGAATAGGTACGTTACTTTAAATTAACTGATGTATCCTATTTTAATTTCGGGCCATCGGCATACACATCGGCGCCGCAGCCTTTTTTTTGAAAATTAGTTTTGCGAGATGAATAACTTCAGCATAATTATTCCCCTCGGTTATGTGTAAAAATTGGTTAGGCTCGATATTTTTAAGGCGTTGTACAGTTTGGCTGCCTGCCCATTTTATTTCAATTTCATCAATTGTTTTTGCCTGCCCTATACCTATCTCCTGTCTTAAAGGGGATGAGCCAAAACTGCCACCGGAGTTAACATCTTTATAAACACTCCGTTGAGTGCCATTTTCGGTAAACGTAACCTTAATTCGGCTTCCGATGGCAGCCTTGTTTGCCTTTACGCCCTCCAGCTTTAAACCTATCCAGTTATTATTTCCCTGTCCCGGGTTCATATACAGTGAACTTGTATACGAATCGCCTTTAAAGGCGCCACCCATTACAATAAAAATATCCTGGTTACCGCTGTTTGTAAAATCGGCAAATGCAACGCCATGTCCCTTTTGCAGGTTGCCGGTCCTTGATGAATTGGTAACATCTTCAAACCTTTTCCCGCCAATGTTCTTAAATAGCTTATTCGGTATCAGCGACTTAAAGTCGGGGTTCCCGGTGCCAAAGTACATATCCGGGTAACCGTCATCGTCAATATCGCCAAAGTTTGCGCCCATACTAAATACCACCTTATTGAGCTCCGCCTCTTTGGTTACATTGCTGAAAGTGCCGTCGCGATTATTTTTATAAAGAAATATATTCCCGGCATTGGGTACCGGGTTTCCCAATGCTTCAGCAGCCGCAAACGAGCTCAAAATCTTTCCTGCGCTATAGCTGGCTACCATTATATCCGGCCATCCATCGTTATTATAATCATAAAACCAGGTTGTGAATGTTCTTTCTTTATTATCGTTGAGCCCGGCTTGCGCTGTAACATCTTCAAAGTCTACGGCGCTGCCTTTTTTGCCCTTATTTTTTAACAGGTATTTTCTACCGTCCATTGTGGATATGAATATATCCGGCCATCCGTCGTTATTATAGTCAGCCGCAGTTACCCCTTTTACGAAAGATTTGATAGCACAATGCGCCTTTTCAGCAACGTTAGTGAAAGTGCCGTCGTGGTTATTAATGTATAAAGCACACGGATGTTCGCCACCCTTATCCCAATCGCCAATGTTCTCCATACCAATAAAAACGTCGAGCCATCCGTCATTATTAAAATCGGCCCAAACTGCTGTTTGAGTTGGGTGGTAATACAACAGGCCACTGGCTGCTGTAACATCCGTAAAGGTGCCATCGCCATTATTTCGCAGTAAAGAACTCGGCTGATTGCCAAATCCCTGCGCGTTCCAGGCACCTCTTAAAACAAAAATGTCGGTATTGCCATCATTATTGTAATCGGTTTGCTGAATATTTAATCCGCCAACCATTCCTTTTAAGCCGGCGTCTTCTGTTCGGTCGGTAAATGTGCCGTCTTTATTATTTTGAAAATAATGCATCGGATCATCAAGCGTAAAGCCCGATGTTACGATGTCCAGGTATCCGTCATTGTTAAAATCATCAACAATAACTCCACCTGCGGTGCCATTAATGTCCAAACCTAAATCGGCCGCCATATCCGTAAAGGGTTTTACCTTATAAGCATTTTCTGCGTTCAGGTTAGGTATCAAAAATTCGGCGGGGACATCTTTCGGATAGCCGCCAAGTGTCATAAAAGCAATATTTAGCAGCCATTTTGATTCCAGGTCGTTTGGATGTCTTTTTAAGATCGTTTCATAAATACCAATGGCTTTTGTAGAGCCTGTTTTAATCCGGTGAACGCCGCCGTCTTTTATAGGAAAGATGCAAGATGAACCGTTATGGTTAAGCATACAGTTATTGCGCTCGCCAAGCCTCATGTAAGCAATTGCCATATCCGGCAACATCCTATCTATTGAATGGTCATCCATTCGCTTAAATAAATCTTCGTAAATTTTCACTGATTCTTTTTCCTGGCCCAGTTTAAGTAATAAGGGCGCCTTTAAAGCGAGGAGTTCCATGTCGGTATAACTACCATCGTTTTTGAGAAATTTATTACAGTAATCCACTTTACCTTGTGGATAAAGCGGGTTATGAAAACTATGGCTCTCATCATTTAATTTTTCAAGCATAGCAATCATTTTCCGGTTTGACGACCTGTTATTTGAGCTGAGGAAACCTGCAGTACCAATTATAATAATTCCGACCGCGATAATTCTCGCCGAAATAATTCCTGTTTTTATTGTCGATTTTTTCATAGGATAGTGTAGGTTTATATGAATAAATGCGGTTTTAGCCGCATCATTTACTCACTAAGCTTGTTTTTAATCCTAAAGGGGTAAAATCATTTCAACAAACCGGGAGGTTTTTCTAATGGTTTGCCCGATAAAATCAATAGTGCAGAAGTGGCGCTAACGGGTATTGTTGAATAAACCGGCCAAATCATTGAAAGCAAGATGGCAAAATCAAAAAGGTTCGTAGATTTAAGAATGAGACTTTTTTTGTATAACGCAACCATAAAGCAGTTGCAGTTGTTGGTTTGGGTAACCGTTTATTTTATAATTTTTTTTTCATCCCTTCCAATGCAAACGGTGACCGAGGCCGCGGTTTTTACGCTAATGACCACCATTTTTTATGCAACGATTATCTACGGGAATATATCGTTCTTATTCCCCCAATTTTATGAAAAGGGCCATTACGTTAAATACGCCGTTTATGTAATCGGGTTGTTATCTATAGCGGGAATCGTCCGTGGTTTATTAACGGCGTTTATTTACTACCATTACTTCAATTTTAACAATAGGCCTGCCGGTATCGACTTTAAAAACTCGCTGAATTTTATAATACCTGCTACGTTGATTTATGTATTGAGTTTTATTTTCAGGATTGCGATGGAGTACTTTAAGTTGAAGCAGCAAGCGGAGGAAATGTTATTGCAAAAAAGCCGGGCAGAGTTAAATCTGTTAAAGTCACAAGTACAGCCTCATTTTTTATTTAATACATTGAACAATATTTATTACGAAGCTTATCGCGAAGCGCCCGCAACCGCCCAATTGATAGAAAGATTATCAGATATTATGCGCTATTTTGTTGATGAGAGCCCGCGCGACCGGATTTTATTAACTACAGAAATACAGTTTCTGAAGAACTATATCGCCCTTGAGAAAATAAGAATACGGCATGGCGTTAACTTAACATTCAGAGAGAATTATGGCGCTAATCTTAGTATCCCGCCGATGTTATTGATGACATTTATTGAGAACATATTTAAACATGGCATTGATAAATCGAGCAATGTAAATAGCGTAGAGGTGTGTTTAACTCAACAAAATGATTACCTTTTCTTTGAAACAAAAAATAGCATAACCTATATGCCGACCGGAATAAGTACCAGTGGTTTTGGGATAAAAAACCTACGCGAAAGACTTACTTTGCTCTACGGCACCAATTTCGAATTAAAAACCATTAGCAACGCTGATACCTTCACGGCATTTTTAAAAGTACCCTTAATATGAGTTTAAGCTGCATTATTGTTGATGATGAGCCCAACGCGGTGAAGCTGCTGGAAATACTGATTCAGCAAAACACCAAATGGAGGCTGCTCTCCAATTGCTATAATGCGCTGGAGGCGATTGAGTTTTTGAAGAATAATAAACCTGATTTTATTTTTTTAGACATCAACATGCCGCAATTAACAGGGATGGAATTTGCCGGCTTGCTTGCAAAGGATACAAAAATAGTTTTCACAACGGCTTACTCCGAATATGCAGCTGAAAGCTATACCTTCCAAACTATCGATTATTTATTAAAGCCAATCACCCTTAAGCGCTTTTTAGCTGCGATGCAAAAGATAGAATCTTACTTCAGCGATCATCAGCCGGCTGAAAAAATGTCGTCCTCTCCGGATAAAGAGTACTTTTTTGTAAAATCCGGCAAAGTACTCCGGAAGATATTGTTAGAAGATATCCAATATTTTGAAGGCGAAAAAGAATATGCCCGCCTGGTAACCACCACAGAGCAATTACTTATTTACCGTCGTTTAAAGGACATTGAAGAACAACTGGCACTTCCGTTTGTGCGGGTACACAATTCATATATTGTAAATACCAGGCAGCTTAATAAAATACAGGATAACCATATTTATATAGCCGGCAAACAAATACCTATCAGCGAAAAATTTAAGGAGAAGTTTATGGGAGTGATTAACCAACGGATATTTTAGCAACTATCAGCCTGTTAATAAAACGTATTCACTTCCTGTCCCCGGATCTTGGTTTAAAATACATTCCGCAATCTGCGTTCCGACTTTCGCATTCTAATATTCCTCTAATTCAATAAACCTTATATTTGTTCACATGGTTAATATCTGTTTAGTTGAAGATGAGCAAAAGGTATCTGCTTTTATCTGTAAAGGCCTTGAGGAACAAGGCTATAAACTTGATGTTGCGACAGACGGGGCCGCAGCGAAGGTAGTGCTGAAGTCGCGGGAATTTGATTTGATCATACTTGATATTATGTTGCCCGATATTAACGGGATAGACCTTTGCCGACAAATACGGCAGACCGATGATAAAACTCCCATACTAATGCTCACGGCATTGGATCAAATTCAAAATAAAGTATCCGGATTAAAAGCCGGCGCCGACGACTACCTGGTAAAGCCCTTCCACTTTAGTGAATTGCTGGCGCGTATTGAAGCCTTATTGCGAAGACAAAAAGTTGCGGCTACCGAGGATCATATACTTGTATTTAATGATTTAAAATTAGATACCTGGAGTAATACTGCCGAGCGGGCAGGCAATCAAATTGTGTTGACAGCAAAAGAATATACCCTGCTTGAGTTATTTATGCGTCACCCGAACAAGGTTTTGTCGAGGGAGTATATCGCCGAAAAGGTATGGAAAATTGATTTTGATACAGGCACAAATTTTATTGATGTGTATGTAAACTATTTGCGAAATAAAATCGAAAAAGGATTTAACAACAAGCTGATACATACGGCGATAGGCATGGGTTATATTTTAAAAAGTGATAAATAGTAAAGAGTCAAGAATCAAGAGCCACAGCATAAAAAATGGTTTATAGTTAAAATAAAGATAGATCATCGTTTCACAATCATAAAAGTTAATCTTGATTCTTAAATCTTGACTCTTGTATCTTAACCCAGATAACCGATGAAAATAAAAGACAGGCTCTCGCTTTATTTTACGGCATTAAGTGCGTTTGTTTTGTTAATTGTCCAGATAGTAATGAGCCTCAGCTTTAATTCTATCACCAAGTCCGACTTCTACGATCATTTGATGGACAGGGCTAACGTGGCAGCGCAATTGTACCTGGAGGCCGACGAAATTTCGGCAGATTCATTAAGCCACGTGAGGGAACGCTACCTGCAGCCATTGGCTCATGAGGTGGTGCGGTTTTATGATGACAAAAATGCAGCCTCATTTATAAAAGACAAAAACCAGTTTTGGACAGGCCCGGTAATCAACGCTGTTCGTAAGCATAAACATTTGGAGTTTACAGAGGGCGAACGACAAACTGTAGGTATTTACTATAATGACAACCAGGGTAATTTTGTAATATTAGTTTCGGCCATTGATTTCCAGGGACATAAGCGGCTGCGTAACCTGATTGAAACCATGGCAATATTGCTGATAAGCGGTACGGCAGCCCTGTTTATTATCAGCAGGTGGTTTGCACAAAAATCTTTGGAGCCTATTGATAGGGTAATAAGGCAAATGCGCCGGGTTAGGGCCGGTAATCTTAGCTTAAGAGTAAGCGAGGGAAATGGCAAAGATGAGATCAGTGCGCTCGCTCATAACTTTAACAAGCTTTTGGAGCATCTTGAGAATGCTTTTGACTTGCAGCAAACTTTTGTAACCAACGCTTCGCACGAACTAAGAACGCCTATAACTTCTATTATTGGAGAAATAGAGATCGCCTTGCATAAGTTGCGTTCCAGCGACGAATACGAGCAGGTATTGAAATCCGTTTTAACTGATGCCGAACGGTTAAATCAAACTATCACTGGCTTTCTTGAACTGGCAAACGTTGATATGAACTATACACAACCGGCGTTTACACCGGTTGCGGTAGACGAATTAATATGGGAGCTAAGCGATTTTTGGACAGAGAAAGCTGGTAAAGGGCTTTTTGTAGTTAACATACTGCACTTGCCTGACAATCCGGAGCAATTGAAGCTGCTCGTCAATAAATCGCTCCTCGCCATAGCATTAAATAACATCATCAGTAACGCCTTTAAATTTTCGGCTAACAGGCGCGTTAGTTGCGATCTTTACGCCGACGATAAAGGCATTACCATTAAAATTGCGGACGGTGGAATTGGTATTATCCCTGAGGAGCTTGAGAAAGTTTTCGAATCATTTTATCGGGGCACAAATGTGAAAGGTTATGCGGGCAATGGCATAGGCCTTTATGTTACAGGTAAAATTATCAGTCTTTTTAACGGCAAAATCAGCGTTGAATCAGTGCCTGAACGCGGCACAACGGTTACCGTAAAGTTTATAAGATAATTCTAATCACATTCTAATCTGCGTTTAATCTTGCTTTAATAACGGTAATTTAACTTTGAGCACTAATAAAATTATGTGCCAAAGATTTGTTCGTGCGCTTTTTTTCGCACTAATAGCGTTACTACCCGCCCCACTTTTAATAAAGGCGCAACCCTCTGCAAGCGATACCCTTAAGATAACAGTTAAAGATGCTGAAGATTTGTTCTTAAAGAACAATCTTCAGCTTATTATCCAGCGTTACAATATTGATAACGCAAATGCCCAGATCATTACAGCCCGGTTATTTCCTAATCCCGACTTTAACTTTTCAAATGGTATTCATACTAATGATGCGTCGCAGGGGCCGGCTTATAAAGACCAATCGTTCAGCATTTCGCAACTTTTTACAACTGCCGGTAAACGCAATAAGAATATTCAATTGGCTAAGATCAGCGTAGAGCAAGCCAAATACCAGTTTTTTGATTTGTTGAGAACGCTGAAATTTACCCTGAGAAATGACTTTTATACCATTTACTTCCAGGAACAGTCTGCAAAAGTTTATGACCAGGAGATTAATTCGCTATCAAAAACCCTAACCGTTTTTAAAGAGGAATATGCTAAAGGAAATATTGCTCAAAAAGAAGTGCTGCGCATACAATCACAGCTTTATACACTACAGTCAGAATTTAATAACCTTGAAGCCGGTATTGATACCGTGCAAAGTGAATTTAAGCTGTTGACAAAATCCCCACCGGGTAGTTTTATCGTCCCAAAGGTTAACTATAACCTGGATGGAAAAAATCTGGTATCGGGTACACCCTATCAGCAATTGCTGGATTCTGCCTATGTAAACCGTTATGATCTTAAGCTGTCGAAAATAACCGTCGACTACAATAACGTAAACCTTCAACTACAAAAAGCAACTGCTATACCGGATTTTTCTCTCGCAATCAGCTATGACAAACTTGGCGGTTATGGAACCAATTTTTTGAGCGGCGGCATCGAATTCAATTTGCCTTTTTTTAACCGTAACCAGGGTAACATTAAGCAGGCCCGGATTGCAATAGACCAAAGCAAAGTACAATTCCAAAATCAGCAGGACCAAGTTGAAAGCGAGATCGCCACTAATTATAAAGGAGCGTTACGTCTCGAAAAATTATATAACAGTTTCGACCCCGGCTTTAAGGACGATTTTAACCATTTGATACAGGAGGTTTTTAAGAACTATGAAAAAAGAAACATCAGCCTATTGGAGTTCCTTGATTTTTACGACGCTTATAAAACCAACACTATACAGTTAAATGCATTGCAGCTTAACCGGGTCACCTCGTTGGAACAATTAAATTATGTTACCGGGACCCCTTTCTTTAATCAATCACCAGAATAAAAATGAGCAACAAATATAAAATACTGCTACTGGCATCCGGTTTTTTAGCAACAATGCTCGCCCTACAAAGCTGTCATCACGGCGATGACGATAAGCAGAAGGACACGCGGTTCCAGGTTACCGATACCTTGTTAAACAGCTTGCTGATTGATACGGTGAAGGAAGCCGGTGCTTATTCGCAATTAACGTTAACCGGTAGTATCGCGCCTGACGAGAATAAGATGGTGAAGATATTTCCGATGGTGAGCGGTGTAGCCCAGGATGTAAACGTACAATTAGGGGATGTGGTACATAAAGGACAAACACTGGCTGTGATGAGGAGCGCCGAAATGGCCGGTTTTACAAAAGACTATATCTCGTCGGAGGCTGATATCAGGAATACTCATCGCATCTTAGAATCAACACAGGATTTGTATAAAAGCGGCCTTGCTTCGCAAAAGGACTTTGAACAGGCACAATCTGATTACGACAAAGCGGTTGCCGAAGGTAAACGCGCCGGTGCTGTAATACAGATTAACAAAAGCAACGAAAATGGCTATGAAGTAAGAACGCCTATTACCGGTTTTGTAGTTGAGAAAAACTTAACCAGCAATACCCAGGTAAGGGCCGACAATGGCCAAAACCTGTTTACCATAGCCGACCTATCAACCGTATATGTATTGGTCAATGTTTATGAGTCGGATATCGCCAAAATCCAAACCGGCGATATGGTAAAAATCACCACATTATCCTATCCCGATAAGGTTTTCGATGGCAAAATAGATAGGATAGATAACATGCTCGATCCGGATAATAAGGTAATGCATGCGCGGATAAAAATAAGCAACCCCGGTAATTTATTAAAGCCGGGGATGTTCGCAAACGTGCTGATAAAAGCTCAATCAGGCGAAACGCTCCCGGAGATTAACACACGGTCGTTAGTTTTTGATAACGATAAAAATTATGTGATAGTGGTTGATGGCAAGGCGAAGGTGCATATACAGCAGATTAAAATAGCTAAAACAGTTGAAGACAGGGCTTACATCAGCGACGGCTTAAAACCCGGCGACCGTGTTATTGCGTCGAGGCAGATTTACCTGTACGAATCGCTAAAAGATTAGGTTGGATTTCGGATTTATAAAGATGGTTAACAATAGTGAGTAAAGGCATAAAATATAGACATCTATGGATTTTGTAATTCGAAACGAAGTAAAAGTACGTCCGAAATCGGACATCCGAAATCCTAAATAAAAACATGAATCTATTTATAAAAAATATTCTTTCTTTCGCCTTAAAAAATAGGTTTTTCATATTTTTTGTAACTGCCCTGCTTGCGGTTGCGGGCTATATCAGTTTTAAGACGATCAGCATCGATGCGTTTCCGGATGTAACCAATACTTCTGTAACGATAATCACCCAATGGCCTGGCAGGAGTGCCGAAGAGGTGGAAAAATTTGTTACGCGCCCGCTTGAAATTGCCATGAACCCGACGGAGAAAAAGACCAGTATCAGGTCGTCTTCGCTGTTCGGCCTTTCGGTGGTAAAGGTCACTTTTGATGATGATGTTGATTATGCGTTCGCGCGTTTACAGATCAATAATCATTTGGGCGATGCCGATTTACCTGATGGTGTAAACCCCTCTGTTGAGCCGCCATATGGGCCTACCGGCGAAATTTACCGCTTTACATTAACCAGCAATAAAAGATCGCCCCGCGAATTAAAGACCATTGAAGATTGGGTAGTTGAACGCGAAATACGTGAAGTGCCTGGCGTTGCCGATGTGAACAGTTTCGGTGGCGAAGTAAAAACGTACCAAATCACCATCGATCCTGAGAAAGCGGTACAATACAATGTTACTCCTTTGCAGCTTTATGATGCGGTATCAAAAAGCAACGTTAACGTCGGTGGCGATGTGATTGAACAAAGCGGGCAGGCTTATGTGGTACGGGGAATAGGCTTACTTAATAATATTGATGAGATTAAAAATGTTGTTGTAAATAACATTAAAGGAACGCCGATTTTTGTAAAAACGATAGCCGAAGTAACTGAATCGGCATTGCCGAGGTTAGGGCAGGTTGGCCGCGATAAAGACCCCGATGTTATTGAAGGTATAGTGGTGATGCGCAAGGGTGAGAACCCCAGCCAGGTAATAAAGAACCTGAAAACAAAGATCAACGAGCTTAACAATAAAATACTGCCCGATGATGTAAAGCTAAAAACCTTTTATGACCGTGAGGACCTCGTAAATTTTGCGACGCACACCGTATTGCACAATATGGCCGAGGGCATCATCCTGGTAACGGTAATTGTGCTGCTGTTTATGGCCGACTGGCGCACTACGGTAATTGTTTCACTTATCATCCCGCTATCGCTGCTGTTTGCTTTCATTTGTTTGAAACTGAAGGGTATGTCGGCCAACCTGTTATCAATGGGTGCGATTGATTTCGGGATCATTATTGATGGGGCAGTAGTAATGGTAGAAGGCATATTTGTAGTGCTCGACCATAAGGCCAAAGAGGTGGGGATGAAAAACTACAACCGGTTAAGCAAATTGGGCTTGATTAAACAGGCCTGCCAGGTAAACGGTAAAGGTATATTCTTTGCAAAGCTGATCATTATAACAGGGTTGCTGCCAATATTCAGTTTTGAGAAAGTTGAAGGTAAGATGTTTTCGCCGCTCGCATGGACGTTGGGTTTTGCACTGCTCGGCGCCGTTATTCTAACTTTTACTTTCGTTCCGGCGCTGGCAAGCGTGCTGCTCAATAAGGATGTTAGAGAGCGGCATAATATTTTTGTCGAGTTCATAACGCGTAACGCAATGCGCTTTTATTCGCTTTGTTTTAAGGCGCGGAAAATGGTGGTGCCCCTTGCAATAATTGCTTTGGTGATCAGCCTGGCGAGTTTTAAGCTGTTGGGAACCGAGTTTTTGCCTGAACTAAACGAAGGGGCCATTTACGTGCGCGCTACCGGGCCTTTGAGCATCTCGTTAAAAGAGTCGGTTAAGATGGCCGACGAAATGCGCAACATATTTTTGAGTTTTGATGAAGTAAAACAAGTGCTGTCTCAAACTGGTCGGCCAAATGACGGCACCGATGCTACTGGTTTTTATAATATAGAATTCCATGTGGACATCTATCCGCAGGACCAGTGGAAACGAAAAGAATCTAAAGAAGAATTGATCCACCGGATGCAGGAGAAGTTAAAATTCTTCCCGGGTATCGATCTTAATTTCTCTCAGCCGATATCTGATAACGTGGAAGAAGCCGTTTCCGGCGTCAAAGGATCTATCGTAGTAAAATTATTTGGCGACGACTATAAATATATAGAGGGCCAGGAAGAAAAAATATACACTATTTTAAAAGGTGTAAAAGGCATTGAGGACCTGGGCATATTGCATAACATGGGCCAGCCCGAATTGCAGATTGACCTTAACCAACAGGAAATGGCCCAATACGGCGTAACTGCGGCTGATGCCAACGCGGTTATAGAAATGGCCATCGGCGGTAAGGCGGCCACCCAGATATATGAAGGCGAACGTAAATTCGACCTGCGCATACGCTACCCGGAAAATTTCAGAAACAATGAATTGTCCATCGGCGACTTACGTGTACCTACCCTTAACAACAATACCGTTCCGCTTCGCGAGATAGCAAGCATTAAGAAGATCACCGGCATCAGCATGATCTACCGGGATGATCATCAACGTTATGGCGCCATAAAATTTTCTATACGCGGCCGGGACATGGGCAGTACCATAAAGGAGGCTCAAGGTAAAGTGGATGACCAGATCGATTTAC
>CAZZUU010000002.1:46143-57363 GCA_964657275.1 uncultured Mucilaginibacter sp.
CTATTCGTTAAAATGGGCGGGCGACTTTGAAAATCAGCAGCGTGCAACTACAAGGCTTAGCCAGGTTGTGCCGATTAGCTTGCTATTGATATTCTTTATCCTGTTTATCCTGTTCGGCAATTTCAGGGATTCCCTGCTGGTGCTTAACAACGTGCCTTTTGCAATTATGGGTGGGATTTTGGCCCTGCTGGTAACCGGTATAAACTTTAATATTTCGGCAGGTATCGGGTTTATAGCCCTTTTCGGGATATGTGTACAAAATGGCGTAATACTAATTACCCGGTTCAAAAGCAACATCACCGAACTAAAGCATCATGCTACGTGGACGTTTGAAGATGCGCTAAAGGATGGCGTGGCTAATCGCTTACGTGCCGTGGTGATGACCGCAATGATGGCGGCCATTGGCTTGTTGCCTGCGGCCATGTCAAACGGTATAGGTTCCGAAGCATCAAAGCCGCTGGCTATTGTGGTTATAGGCGGCCTGATAACCAATACCATATTTAACCTGTTTGTGTTTCCAATTGTGTTTTTCTGGTCGTACCGCAAAAGGGTTGAACGCGGTATAGTGAGCAGAATTTAGTCGTGGATTAATACCCCTATAATATATACCCCGGTTGTTGAAGGCGGTGCGGCGAAAGCTGCGCCGCCGGATACAGCTAAATTCGGTGAGCGTATTGAAAGTAACTATTAGGTTTAGACTTACGAGGTTTAATTCGATGTTGTTTGTTTTCAAAGGCCTCATTGAGGGCTTCGCCGTTTAAAAACTTCGTGAGTCTTTTTTTTACACCTTATGCAGTAGCCACCAGCCTGCTCATACTCCGGTAAACGTAGTTGTTAAAAATATGCCTGCGGGCAAACCTGCCGGGCGAATCAGCGTTAATAAATTTTCGGTACACTTCTTTTGGCACATCAAAGTATTCGTATGAATTACCGTCCGAAAAATTAACCGTTAACACCTGTGATTTATACTCAAAATCGGCAATGTTGGCAGTGGTGGTAGTTATGGTATATTCTCCAAAGGATTGATCGCGCGTTTCGGGGGCGATGCTTACCAGGAAATGATAGGCTTCTATTATGGTTTTACTTTTTTCTTCAGCTTCCAGTTTGCTTTCTGCATTGTCCTGGAATTTATCCGGGTGCCAGGTCTTCATCAGGCCACGGTAAATGGTTTTCAGTTCCTGTAATTCTGCTGCTTCATTTACATTTAAAAGCTTCCTGTAGTCGACGATTTTTTTCATATTATGTTGTTGTATTTATCGTCGTTGAAATAGAAAAGCGATTTGTATTTCGGCTTTTTTCAAGAAAATAATTTCGCAAAGGTACGGTTTACCGAACAGAATAATTGCGGACGTTTATTAATGGAAAGTAAAGTTTTAATTATCAGTCGGTTGCGATTGGTTCAGCAAACTTACGAAGTTTCAAAAACTTCGTAAGTTTTTGTCCGGGGAGGCACGTGTTACGATACCGTTATTTCGCCTCTTAAATCCATTTCCAAATGCTCTTTAACCTCTTTTGGGTCGTCAAACTGGCCCAGTAAAAACATCATTTTGGTAACAGCCGATTCATAGGTCATATCGTAACCGTTGGCAACGCCAATATCTTTTAGTTGCTTGCTGGTTTCATAGCGGCCAAGCTCAACGGTCCCTACCTTACATTGTGAAATATCAAGAATCACTTTGCCGCTGTCGATGGCGTTTTTAAGCAGGTCAACAAACCATTGGTCGGTGGTGGTATTACCTGCGCCAAATGTTTCCATAACTATACCCCTGGCGCCTGCGGCTAAAATAGTTTCAACCACTTTCGGGCTTATCCCGGGGTAAAGTTTCAACACAGCCACATCGCTCACCAGGTTTTTATGAACTTTTAGTTCGTGACCATCCTGGGCGTGACGGATATCATTGATGCTAAATTTAAGGTGTACGCCGGATTCAGCCAGGATTGGATAATTTGGCGAACGAAATGCCTCAAACTTAGACGAGTTATATTTAAACGACCGGTTGGCCCGAAACAGCTTGTAGTCAAAGTAAATACAAACCTCCGGTACACGTGCCTTGTCGTGCTTTTTGGCATTGGCAATTTCAATAGCCGTCATCAAATTTTCCTTTGCATCTGTACGTATCGCGCTGATCGGTAATTGTGAACCTGTAAAAATTACCGGTTTTGCGAGATTTTCGAGCATAAAGCTTAGTGCAGATGCGGTAAAGGCCATAGTATCCGATCCATGCAATATCACAAAGCCGTCAACGGTATCATAATTTGATTCGATCAAGCCAGCCATTTCACTCCAAATAGCAGGGTTCATATTGGATGAATCAATGATCTCGTCGAACGAATGAACCTTTATTTTGCAATTAAGTTTCTCCAGTTCGGGCACATTATCCATTATCTGCTCAAAATTGATCGGTCTGAGCACCTTGGTTTGAGGGTCGGCCATCATACCTATTGTTCCGCCGGTATAAATGATCAATATTTGGCTCATGTGTAGTGAGGTTGTGCTAAAAATAAATCTATGTAAATATCATCAAACACCAAAAATCAGTATAGAATTTTCAGTTGTGGTATTAGCAACTGTTTCTAAATCTGTTTGATGCAATTCCGCTACCTTTTGGGCAATATATATTATATACGAACTTTCGTTAGGTTTGCCCCGGTACGGAACCGGTGTAAGGTACGGAGAATCTGTTTCTAAAACTATATGCTTTAAGTCAATTTGCTGGACAACTTTATCCAGCCCCGAGTTTTTGTAAGTTACCACGCCTCCAATCCCAAGGTAAAAGCCCAAATCAATTACCTTGTTGGCTTGCTCAATTGTCCCGGTAAAACAATGAAATATGCCGCGCAAGCTTTCATCATTCTCCTGCTGAAGCACCTCAAAAACCTCGTCAAAAGCATCACGACAATGAATAACGATTGGCAGCTTAAGCGATTTAGCCCAGGCAATTTGCTGTTTAAAGGCTTGTATTTGTTCTTTTAATAGAGTTTTATCCCAATAAAGGTCAATCCCGATTTCGCCGATGGCCACTATTTGTTGAGTTTTCTGATCGGCTTGTATTTTGCTTAACTCGGTTTCCCAATTAGCTTTTACCGAGCAGGGGTGCAGGCCCAGCATAGGGAAACACATATCTGGGTATGATTTAACCAGGGAAGAAACAAGCGACAGCGAAGCCGCATCCACATTGGGTAAAAACAGCCGGCTAATATCATTATCCTTACACCGCCCTACTAATTGCGCCAGTTTTGCGTCATCAGTTTCATAATACAGGTGGGTATGCGTATCGGTAAGGATCATGCGGCAAATTTAACCATACCTATCGAAATAAAAATGCTGCCCGATTTATTTGACACTTTGCGGAAGAACAGTATAAAAATTATAGTTATTGCCGTTAAAGCCGGATTGGTAAAATGTTTTTAATTTGCAACGGGTTAACCACCTTATAAACCGACCAAATGACTATAACGTTTCATGGCGCTGCACGCACCGTTACCGGCAGCAAACATTTACTTCAATTAAAGGACGGAACGCATATTTTATTGGATTGTGGCATGTTCCAGGGTATGGGCGAACATACGGAAGACCTGAATGAACATTTCGGGTTTAACCCCCATAAAGTTGATCATATGATATTGTCTCATGCGCATATAGATCACTGCGGATTAATACCACGGCTGGTATCGCAAGGTTTTAAGGGCCAGATATTCTGCACCTCGGCAACGATGGATCTGGCACGGATACTTTTAATGGATTCTGCAAAAATCCAAACCCAGGATACGGCATACAGCAACAAGCACCGGGCAAAGAAGGGCCTGCCGTTACTGGAAGCATTATACACCGAAGATGAAGCGATGGCGGCGATGCGCCAATTTAAAATTGTTGACTATGGCGAAGAATATGAGATAACACCATCTGTGAAATTCGTTTTCACGGATGCCGGTCATTTGCTGGGGAGCGCAGCTATGCATTTAACTGTTACTGAGGATGGCAAACAAACCCAACTCACTTTTAGCGGCGACGTTGGCCGTTATGGCGATATGCTGTTAAAAACACCGCAACCTTTTCCGCAGGCTGATTATATCTTATTGGAATCAACTTACGGCGATTCGCTTCATAAAAATGTGGGTGCCATTGAAGATGCCTTGCTCGAAATAATAAAACAAACCTGCGGGATAAAAAAGGGAAAGGTGATTATCCCGGCGTTTAGCGTTGGCCGCACACAGGAATTATTGTATGCACTTAATTCGCTTGAGCTTAAGGGGATATTGCCCGATTTGAAATATTATGTGGATAGCCCGTTATCCGAAAAAGCTACCCGCATATTAATGGATCATCCGGAGGTTTATAATAAAGAAGTATCGGATGTTTTGAAAGTTGATGCCAATCCTTTTGGGTTCAAAGGGCTACATTTTGTAGAATCAACTGAAGAATCAAAGGCGCTGAATGATGATCCTACACCATGCGTAATCATTTCATCTTCGGGAATGGCCGAAGCCGGCAGGGTAAAGCATCATATTAAAAACAATATCGGCGATCCTAAATGCACTATTTTAATGGTCGGTTATTGCGAACCGAATTCATTAGGCGGGCACCTTTTAAGGGGCGACCATGAAGTATTTATATTTGGAGAAAAATATGAGGTGGAGGCTGAAGTGCAATCTATCAAATCGATGAGCGCCCACGGCGATTATAATGATCTGCTGCATTTCATCTCCTGCCAGGATCCTAAAAAAGTAAGGAAGGTTTTTCTTGTACATGGTGAATATGAAGTGCAGCAACATTTCAGGGAGAAAATATTGGATAAGGGGTTTGCCGATGTGGAAATACCTTCACAGCATCAAAAAGTTGAGCTATAGATATAATAATGGGCATTTATCCTATCCAGGCTAAAAATTAACGCCCGTTATTCTTGTTGCCAAATCAATAGCCGGTAATGCAGGTAAATATTTTTTAGCTTATGTTTGCTATGGATCGTCAAAAGACATCTGACACATTAAAGCTTGTTTTGTTTCAATGCTGAGCATCAACGACATTAAAAAACCTATCGCAGCCGATATTGATGTTTTTGAAGGAAAGTTTAAGGCTTCCATGCAAAGCTCAGTCCCGCTGCTTGATCGCATTACCCATTACATTGTTAAGCGTAAGGGAAAACAGATGCGGCCGATGTTTGTCTTTTTTTCGGCGAGTATATGCGGGGGAATTAATGAATCCACGCACCGCGGTGCTGCTCTGGTTGAGCTATTGCATACGGCAACGCTGATACATGATGATGTAGTCGATAATTCGTACCAACGTCGCAGTTTTTTTTCTATCAATGCCCTTTGGAAAAATAAAATAGCTGTTTTGGTTGGCGACTACCTGTTATCAAAAGGCTTATTGCTTTCGGTAAAACATAAAGACTTTAAATTTCTGGAGATCGTTTCGGAAGCCATGCGGCAGATGATAGAGGGTGAGCTATTACAGGTTGAAAAGGTGCGCCGGATGGATATCGACGAATCGGTGTATTATGATGTGATACGACAAAAAACCGCTTCGTTAATTGCATCCTGCTGCGAATGCGGGGCTGCGTCAGCAGGCGCCGATGATCAGACCATTGAAAAAATGCGCCTCTTTGGCGAAAAGATCGGCATTGCCTTCCAGATTAAAGATGACATGTTTGATTTTGGCACAGATGATGTAGGTAAACCGCTGGGGATAGATATTAAAGAAAAAAAAGTTACGTTGCCGCTTATTTACGCGCTGAATAACAGTTCAACAACTGTAAAAAAACAAATGATAAACCTGGTTAAAAACCATAATGACGATGCCGGTAAAATTGCTGAGATCATCAATTTTGTAAAACAAACAGGCGGATTGCAGTATGCTGAAACGCAAATGAAAAAATATCAGGACGACGCATTTGAAATTTTAAACACTTTCCCCGAAGGCGATGCGCGCAAAGGCCTTGAGCAATTGGTAAGGTTTACCACTGAACGCAATAAATAATGCAAAGCGAATTAATTTTCATTTCCGGCTTTATCGTTTTTATCCTGTTGATGCTTGCGCTCGATCTGGGTTTGTTTAACAAATCCAATAAACCGGTAAGCACAAAACAGGCCGCTGTGATGAGCGGGGTTTGGATAGCGCTTGCATTGGGGTTTTATGCATTAATTTTCAATTACGGGCATCTTCTCCACCATATCGACAGTTTTGCCGCATTACAGCAGGAAAACATCAGCAGCTTTCATAACCTTACCTTAAACCCAAACGATTTTGCAGGTGACTTAGCCCTCTATCGTAAAAATCTGGCCACTGAATTTATCAGCGGTTATGTGGTGGAATACGCATTATCAGTTGATAATATTTTTGTTATGGTGCTGATTTTTACTGCGTTTGCAGTAGACCCCAGGCATTACCATAAAGTGCTGATATGGGGTATTATCGGCGCTATTATCATGCGGTTTGGTTTTATCTTTTTAGGCGCAACATTAATCAACCGTTTTCATTGGATATTATACTTGTTCGGCGCCTTCCTCGTGTATACCGGTATTGCCATGTTTATTAACCGCAATAACGAAAACGAGATAGACCCGCAAAACCACTCAATTGTTAAATTCGCGTCAAAATATTTTGCTGTTCATCCCCGGTTTGAAGGAGGCAAGTTTTTCGTTAAAATAGATGGCAAGAAATTAATTACGCCTCTTTTTTTAGTGCTGCTAATCATCGAGGTTACCGACCTTGTTTTTGCTGTTGACTCGATACCGGCTATATTTTCAATAACTAAAGATCCATATATCGTGTTCTTTTCTAACATATTCGCCATCCTGGGTTTGCGGTCGATGTTTTTCTTGCTGATTAATGTTATCGACAAATTTCATTACCTAAAGATTGGCCTGGCAGGACTGCTTTTCTTTATCGGAATAAAAATGCTTGGTGAGCATTATGCCGAACAAATCGGTTTAACTACAACAAATTCACTGTTAGTAATTTTAACCATATTGGCCATAAGTATTATTGCCTCTCTTGTTTTTCCAAAAAAGGAATTTACAAATGCTAACAAATAGCCCTTTATAGCAGGATTTCTGAACTTAACACAACCCGCCTTCGCCCTTTCGCACAATCTTCCTATCTTAGTAAATGCATTTTGACTTCGGACTCTTTAAGATCACGCCTTTTTCTATACTTGACATCTTATTGCTGGCCCTTATTTTTTACCAATCATATAATCTTATACGAGGGACAATCGCCGCCAATATATTTATAGGGCTTTTGCTCATATACCTGCTGTATTTTATTGTGCCGGAAACAAAAATGCCATTGCTTGCCGGAATACTTAAAAAAGTAGCAGATGTTGGTATCATAGCAATAATAGTACTGTTTCAACAAGAAATACGGCGGTTTTTAATATTGGTCGGGAAAAATGCCTCCTTACAGCGAAACAAAGCCTGGTGGCAATATTTCTTCGGTAAATCAGAAGCCGAAAAAAACAATTACCTGCGTATTAAGCCGATTATAGATGCCTGTAAAAGCCTGAAACAAACCCGTACCGGCGCTTTAATAGTTTTCGCGAAATATTATGATGAACAATTTTATCAGAACAGCTGCGAGGTATTGGAGGCAAAAATATCAAAGCGGCTGCTGGAAAGTATATTTCAAAAAACCAGCCCCTTACATGATGGCGCAGTTGTTATTTCGGAGAACCAGATCAAATCGGCCAGTTGCATCTTGCCGCTGACTGAAAAGATCGATTTGCCGGCCCAATTTGGGTTGCGGCACCGGGCAGGTATAGGCGTTACAGAAACCAACGATGCCACCGCCATCATAATTTCCGAAGAAACCGGCGAGATTTCTTACGCCAAACAAGGTCGGGTTAAAATGAACATCAGCTTTGCCGAACTGGAGAAACTGGTAAATAAAGACTTTTAGCCACGTTATTGTATCGAACTGCTATTGGTTACACCTACTTCGGCCATAGCCTTTGTTAGCGGGCCCTTGTTGTCTTTTTCAAAGCCCATCGCCAATTTAACCGCTAAAGGATGATCCAATAAATTTATCGCAGTTAACGCCGCACCCTGTACCGCATACGACTGGCTGCCTAAAGCCTGTTTAAATAAATTCATATTCCCTGATGCTTTGAGGCCGCCCAACGCGGTGATTGCTTCTGCTTGCACCAGGGTATTTTTATCGGTTTGTGCCAATGAGGTCAGTATCGGAAGTGCGGCATTATGGATCTGATCATTTTTCATATCCAATTCCTTTATTGCCTTAATGCGCAAGCCGTAATATTTGTCATTTAGGGCAGCTATTAAGACTTTTCGTGCGCCCTCGTTATTCTGCGCTGTGGCCGCAGCGTCTATTGATTCAAAACGATCGAGATATAAAGGGGCGTTAAAATATTGGAATACAAATTCGTCAAGTGTTTTATTGTCTGTTTTAACGGTAACTAATACTTTATCGGCGTCTACGTTCACGAGGTCGGGCTTAGACGCAACGTGAAACGTTAAAGAATCGGCATTGTGGTTCATCCAAATTTTATAGCGTTCCTTTTTTCCGCCTGCGTAAATATCAACAGCCATCGGCAACTTAAATATTTGCCCTTCCTGCGTTTGCTTGAGGTAAACTGTTTCGGTGTTAGTCGAACTGTCCCATTTATAATTGATGTTTAAAAGCGGGTGGCCCGCTCCGTAATACCATTGATTAAAATACCAGTTTAAGTCAGTTCCGCTCGCTTCCTCTAACGCTAAACGTAGTTGCTGGGCCTCGCCGGTTTTAAAGGCATTGGTTTTAAGATATATGTTTAGCCCTTTAAAAAATGCCGCGTCCCCAAGGTAATTACGCAGCATATTTAAAATACGGCCACCTTTATTGTAGGTTACGCGGTCAAACACATCTTCTTTTTCTTTATAGTGAAACCGCACCAGGTTTTTAGTAAAATTATGGGGATTTCCTAAATAATTTTGCAGCGCTTTATAGCTATGGGCATCGCCTTCATCTTTCCCATATTTATGTTCGGCCCAAAGCATTTCACTAAAATCAGCGAAAGATTCATTTACCGTAATATTGCTCCAGCTTTCGGCAGTCACCAAATCGCCAAACCATTGATGGAATAGTTCGTGAGCGATCGTTAATCTACCCTGATCATAATTGGCATCCAAAAGCTGCCGCGGTGTTTCCTGTACATACTGCCCGCATAGGGTGGCTGATGTATTTTCCATTGCGCCGCTCACATAATCGCGCACAACAATCTGGGCGTATTTGCTCCAGGGATAATCAACACCCAGCAGTTTTGAGTAAAATTCCATTATCTCGGGCGTCATACCAAATATTTGCTTTGCATAAGGCGCATATTGCGGTTCCAGGTAATAATCTACCGGCTTATTTCGCCATTTATCATGATATATTTTAAAATCGCCTACGGCCATCATAAACAGGTATGGCGAATGCGGCAGGTCCATTTTCCAGGTGTCGGTACGTGTGCCATTGTGATTGCCTTTTTTTGCTACCAGACGCCCGTTTGATAACGTCACATATTTTGCCGGAACGGTCATGATGATCTCGTCGGTAGTTTTTTGTTGGGTTTGATCGATGGTGGGGAACCACGCTGATGAACTTTCCGTTTCGCCCTGCGTCCATATTTGTACGGGCTTATCCTTTATGGTGCTATCGGGATTTATAAAGTATAAACCCTTAGCATTCCGGATTGCCGCGCTGCCTTTCGCCTTTAGCTCATCCGGCTTGGCCGTATAATCAATATAAATAGTATAGGTTTGGTTACTATGATATACTTTATCGAGGTTTATTGCCACGGACAAGCCGTCATAAGCAAATTTCAATGGCACATTTTTACCGTTTTTAACCAACGATATGTTTTTCAGGTCCATTCCTTTTGCGTCGAGCCTTAAAGTATCTGTCGGGTTTATGTGTGGTTTTAAAGTAACCCATTCTTTGCCATAGAGATATCTTTTTTTATAATCAAAATGCACATCAAGTTTGGTATGCACCAGATCGTTAATACGGGTTGGCGTTGCCCGGTAGATCGACATAGGGTCGGCAGGTTTAACCGTTTGGGTATGTGCGCGAGACATAAAAATACCCGACAAAATAAACGCTAACAGTACTTTGTACTTCATCAAAATTATTGCTGGTTATAAATTTTTCCTTCTTTCATAATGAAAGCCATGTTCTTCATCGTTTTAATATCCTGCAAAGTGCGCGGGAGTTAGTTACTTTATGCTAAATTATGAGATTTTAACGATAAAGGGCTAATCAAATATATTAGGAATAGTTATACATATTATTTGTAACGTATTTACCGTCCTCAACGTCTTATCACAAAATAAAATCCATCAATATGTTTAAGAAAACCTGCCTGGCTACAACGTTGATATTAGTTGTTTTGTGTACGTTATTTAAATCGGTAAGAGCGCAAGACCTTCCCGGCAAACGGGACTCTATTCAATCGATCGTACTGAATGAGAAAAGAATTATGCAGGTAGTTTTGCCTGAAAAATACAAACCAGGATCAACTGATAAGTATGATGTATTATATGTGCTTGATGGAGAAGGAAACACCCGAACAGTTGCCGATATTCAGCATTTTATTGAGTCGGAAGGTTTTATGCCCCCTACAATCATTATTGGAGTTATAAATGTAGACCGCGATAGGGACTTTTTACCTACCCACACTACAGGTAACAAATCGTCGGGCGGCGCAGATAAATTCCTCAGTTTTTTTAAAAATGAACTGATCCCGTATGTGAATAAAACCTATCCCTCAAACGGCGACAATACCTTATTCGGCCATTCATTCGGCGGCGTATTTGTAACCTATGCGCTGTTAAATGAGCCGTCGCTTTTTAAATCATATATCGCCGCCGATCCCAGCTACTGGTGGGATCATGGTATAATGCGTCAGCAGGTGAAGGATAAGCTGGCCGCGATAGCTAATATTCCTATTACCTTATATATAGCCGGGCGCGAAGGAAATGACCTGGTGCAGATGGGCATCCCGCCGGTAGACACCATTCTGCAAAAGTATGCACCGGCGAGCCTTATATGGAAGTTAAAAGCTTACCCTGATGAAACACACGGATCTGTAAGACTTAAGAGCATATACGATGGCTTGAAGTTTTCTTATGCAGGATTAAATACCAAAGGAATTATGTTTCATCCGACCAATGGGTTATTGATGAAAGACAAGCCTATAAAAATATGGTTTTTTGCCGACGCCGCTAAAGTACGGTATACAA
>CAZZUU010000003.1:0-33693 GCA_964657275.1 uncultured Mucilaginibacter sp.
GCGGAGTTTTTGAATACTTTTTGAAAAACATCTTCGGTGATATCTTCCCAATCATTACGGTTTAAGTTGAACAGATCGGGATGGGGTTCAAATGCAGGCTCGCGGTGCAACACCGAAAACTTGTTCCAGGGGCAAACGTCCTGGCACACATCACAGCCAAACATCCAGTTATCCATTTTACCCTTAAACTCCTGCGGAATTTCATTCTTTAACTCAATGGTTAGGTATGATATACAGCGGCTGCCGTCTACCACGTAAGGAGCTACGATAGCTTCGGTAGGGCAGGCATCAATGCAGCGTGTGCAGGTGCCGCAATGATCTGCTGTAGCTTCTATATCATATTCCAGTTCTATGTCTACTATTAGTTCTGCCAAAAAAAAGAACGAACCAGTTTTGGTATTGATCAGGTTGGTGTTTTTTCCTATCCAACCCAGGCCGGCTTTTTTGGCCCATGCCTTGTCTAATACCGGCGCCGAATCCACAAACGCCCGTCCATTTACTTCACCGATTTTTTCGTTAATTATCGCTAACAGCTGTTTGAGCTTGTCCTTTATTACCTGGTGGTAATCTGCACCAAAAGCGTATTTTGATATTTTAGGGCTTGAGGCATCTGTTTGCACAGCTTCGGTATAATAATTAATACCCAGGGAGATCACGGATTTTGCTCCATCGATAAGCAACCTGGGATCAAGTCGTTTATCAAAATGATTTTCCATATACCGCATTTCCCCGTGCATTTCTTTTTTTAGCCATGTTTCAAGCCTAGGCGCTTCATCTTCCAGAAAACCTGCTTTGGCAATGCCGCAAAACATAAAGCCAAGCTTTTGGGCTTCACTCTTAATTAATGAACTATATAGCGACCTGTTTTGCAGCATTTATACAAAGATAAAATAAAAGCATGCTTATTACACTTCAGTATAAATACAGGATATTTAACCTTTATTATATTTATTTATAATTTATTTGGTATTTTTTTCACTATGGTGTAATTATTGAGGTGTTTTAATAAATATTAGCAGATGCTTAAGCTTATTAATGATTTGCCGCCACATGTAGCCGGAATACACGCTTACGCCGATGGTACCAAAGAAGAATATGAAGCCGAATTAATTCCGTTGCTCGATAACTTGTTAAAAACTAACAGAAAGATCAATTTAATATTGGTACTGGAGACGGATATTAAAGATTTTGAACCTGGAGCCTGGTGCGGAAACATCAGGATAGGCTTAAAATATTTTTTTAAATGGAACAAGGTTGCAGTAGTAACAGACCAGAAAGGCGTTCATGGTTTTAGCGACCTGTTCAGATATATCATACCGGGCAAGTACAAAACTTTTCCTTTAGATCAAATAGACAAAGCCCTGATATGGGTGGCTGAGAAAAAATAGTAAGAGGCTGTATGATAAGTCCAGGTATATCAGAACAGAATTATATTTTGAATGACCAGCTCTTGGCGTCCTTTGTGTATTCCCTTGGTGCTCCTAGCGGTAAAAAAATTAACCACAAAGATCACGAAGCTATCACAAGGGTCACGAAGCCAAATTATTTTGGTTGTCTTTTCCCCAAAGCCATCTAATACAGCCTCTTATTATTCAAAAGTTCCCCCTTCAGGGGGTTAGGGGGTTAAAAACTATGCCTCACGCTATTACTGAATGTTTTGGTGGTCCAATAACCGCTATCTAATATACGCCTTACGGTAAGCAGCGGATAGTCGGGATCACGTTTATCGGCTAGTTGAAAAGCAATTTTAAAATTATATTTTTTTAACTCCGGCAAAATTGGTTTTTTCCATACACCGAACGGAAAAGCAAAATAGTCTATTTTTTTACCGGTAATTTCTTCCAGTTTTTTGGTTGGCTTTTCAATCTGAACCACCCAATCATCTTTTTTAGGGTTAGGATCGTGTTTGTATTTGTCAACCCGGTGATGATCCCAGGTGTGGCTGGCTATTACATTGCCTTCGTCAGATAATTGTTTAACTTGTTCTTTAGTCATATAATGCGGGCGACCAAGCGAAACCGTCATGATAAAAAAGACGCCTTTGAAGCCGTATTTTTTCATTTCGGGCCTTGCTATCTCAAACTGGTCCAGGTCTGTATCGTCAAAAGTAAGCATGATGGGCTTGCTGGGCAGCGCTGCACCCTTTGTAAGATAATTATACAATTGATCGGGCAGAATAGTATGATAACCGCTGTCGGCCAGCATTTTTAGGTGTTCTTTAAAGGCAGCGACAGGTATGATGTAATCTTTGGCAGTTTTTGAATCTTTCGGCCGCCAGTCGCGGATCTGGTGATAACAAACAACAGGTACTTGCTTACGCGCCATAATAGCGGCTGAGTTTTGCGCGAAAGTAGCTAATGCAAAAAGACAGAAAATTGAAACGAAAATGATTTTTTTTAACATAGTGGGGGTGGTATTGTAGTGATATTAACGCCGGCAAAAATAGTATTTTTTGGTTGATTAAGTTGATTGGGTGAGTAGTTGATTAAGTTAAAATTTAAAGAAATTTCTTAACGATTTTCATCATCCGAAAAATCTCGATAATCTCAACAATCCCGATTCAGACAGCTATAGTACTATCCGTTTTCCTTCTTTAATTGATCGTTTTGCAGCATCTAATATTTGCATCACAATCATATTATATTTTAGCGAGGATCGATCGTTATCCGGTTTCAAAGTTTGTTGCAGTACTGCTGTAAAATAAGGGATCGGGCTGGCCTGGTCTGCCGCCAACGGCGCCGGCTTTTCAACAACCATATTTTTGTCACGCAATTTCAAGGTTAAATTATTTCCATCGATGGCATGCAAATAGCCGGTTTGCCCGAAAACTTCCATGTCTTTGATGCCATAGGGCCAGCTCCATGATGCTTCGATCAAGCCGGTAGCAGTGGGGTACTCAACAATAACAGTCGCATCGTCTTCCACTTTGGGATATACGTTGGGTTTGTAATGCCGGGCAACGGCAGTTACCGCGATAGGCTTTTCCCCGTGCATCAACCAGGTCATTAAATCGGCACCATAGCAGCCAAAATCATTTAACGCACCGGCACCGTTTAAAATAGGATCAGTTAGCCAGCTTAAAAATTCGGGGCTGCAACCTATTTCAACCGGCCCCTGGTGACCGTCGTGTATTACTATTTTACGGATATCGCCGATGCTATCCTTATTAACAATATCATAAGCATCCTGGAATGACGGATACCAGGTAGTTTCGTAATTGGTTAACACATTAATGTGGTATTTATCGGCCAAAGCCTCCATACGTTTTGCCTGCTCTAAAGTTGCAGCCAAAGGTTTTTCTACCATTACCGGGATACCCAAAGGCGCGCAGACCTCAACAATATCCACATGATTGCCTACGGCATTATAACCTAATACGATTGCTGGCTTTCTTGCGGCTATCATTGCTTTCAGGTCATTGAAAAACAGTGAATCAGGTAAATGGAATTTCTTGCGGTATTTCTCCTGCAAGTATTTACTGGGTTCGGCAATGCCAACTATGTTTACTTTACCATTAGCGTATTCGTTTAAAATGCCATTAATATGGTCGTGATTTAAACCGGCAATGCCAACTTTATAAGCCGTATTTTGGGCGTTAACAGTTGCGAAACTAATGCAAATCAGCACTAATGCAATAACCAACTTACCGCATTTTGATTGGAGAATTTTATTTTTCATTTGATAACGAATAAGGGAAATCTACAGGTTTTATGCCTCTTTGTTTATTTGGCTGCGCCGACATATTAAAGTTGATGACGGCACCCTGCATCAGACCTTTATGACTTATCCAGTTAAAGTTATAAGGCTTGCCATTAAAACTCACCCGGTTAACATAAAGGTTGCTATCGCTGTTATTTGCAGCATTTAATATCACCTTTTTGCCATTTACCAAACTCAGGGTTATCTTTTTAAACAGTGGCGCCCCTAAAACATATTGATCGCTTACCGGGCATACGGGGTAAAACCCGATAGCCGAAAATACATACCACGCCGATGTTTGGCCGTTATCTTCATCGCCACAATAACCGTCGGGAGTTGCCATGTATAATTTGTTCATTACATCCCTTACATGGTATTGGGTTTTCCATGGCTGCCCCGCGTAGGCATACAGGTAAAGCATGTGCTGGATAGGCTCATTACCATGCGCATACTGCCCCATATTTACAATCTGCATTTCGCGCATCTCATGTATCACCTGCCCGTAATAACTATCATCAAAAATGGGAGGGAGGGTAAATACCGAATCGAGTTTTGCGATAAACTGTTTTTGCCCGCCCATCAGGTTAATCAGCCCCTGTATATCATGAAAAACGCCCCAGGTGTAGTGCCAGCTATTGCCTTCGGTAAAGGCATCACCCCATTTAAAGGGATTAAACGGACTTTGAAACGTGCCATCCTTGTTTTTACCCCGCATCAAACCGGTCGAAGGATCGAACAAGTTTCGGTAATTCATGCTGCGCTGTTTATAGAGCGCTAATTCACTTGCAGGGCGGTTTAATTTTCTGCCTAACTCGTAAATACAAAAATCGTCATACGCGTATTCCAGTGTGCGGGCGGCGTTTTCGTTAATTTTTACATCATAAGGCACATAACCTAACTTGTTGTAATACTCAACGCCTTTTCGGCCCGTAGCGTCTGGCCCTTCGTTATTTGCGCCGTGAATTAATGCCTCGTACAATTTATTGATATCATAACCGCGTTCGCCTTTTAAATAAGCCTCTGAAACTACCGAAGCCGAGTTGTTGCCCACCATCACATTGGCATAAGCCGGACTCGACCATTCAGGCAGCCAGCCTCCTTCTTTGTAATCGTTGATCAGGCCCTGCTGCATTTCTTTGTCGATGTCGGGATAAACCAGGTTGATAAAAGGATAGAGCGCCCTGAAGGTATCCCAAAAACCTGTACCTGCAAACATATAGCCGGGTGTTATTTTCCCGGTGTAAGGACTGTAATGAACAATTTTATTATTGCTGTCTAATTCATAAAGCTTGTTTGGGAAAAACAGCATCCGGTAAAGGCACGAATAAAAAGTGCGGGTTTGGTCGACCGTTCCGCCTTCAACTGCAACACGCCCCAAAGTTTTGTTCCAAACCGTTTTTGCCTTTTGTTCCGTAGTATCAAAGCTGTCGTTTCCTAATTCTCTTTTTAAATTGAGCTCTGCCTGTTCCTGGCTTATAAAAGACGAAGCAACTTTTAGGTGTACTATTTCGCCTGCCACAGTTTTAAAGCCTATTACAGCGATGGCGTGTGTGGCATGCAGCGATAAGGAATCGGTTAGGGTACTATCGCTATAAGTTTGCGCGATGGTGATGGGCTTATCGGCGTAAATAACAAAGAAGTCTTTGAAATTTTTCAGCGGCCCATGCGCATACCTGGTAGAATAGCCGATAATTTTATTTTCTGCAGGAATGACCTTAACAAATGAACCTTTATCAAAGGCATCGATCACTATAAAAGAGCTGTCGGTTTTGGGAAAGGTAAACCTGAATTGGGCGCAGCGCTCGGTTGGGGTAATTTCCGTAGTGACATCATGATCAGCCAAGTAAACGCTGTAATAATAGGGTTTGCTGATTTCTGCTTTATGCGAGAACCAGCTTGCGCGGCCATTTTGTGAAACCTTTAAATGACCAGTTACCGGCATAATAGCAAACTGGCCGTAATCATTCATCCATGGCGATGGCTGGTGGGTTTGTTTAAAACCGCGTATTTTATGTGCATCATAAGTGTACTGCCAGCCGTCGCCCATTAGGCCGGTTTGCGGTGTCCAGAAGTTCATTCCCCATGGTAAAGCGATCGCGGGATAGGTATTGCCGTTGGATAGATCGTATTTGGAATCGCTGCCCATTAATGGGTTTACAAAATCAGCAGGATCAGATGATTTTTTTGAATGCTGCGCAAATGCGGTTACTGAGATAAACAGGGTTACATAAAGGAAAAAGTATTTCATAGATAATAAGATTAACCCCTTTACAATTGCGAGGCACGAAGCAATCTCGTCGTCAGCGTGGCCAATAGTTATGGCCGTCATGCGCATCGGTTAGCATTGCGACGAGATTGCCACGTCGTTCCTCCTCGCAATAACAATGCTTTTTATTTTGTATTAAAATAAAGAAGGATTGCCGCCCAGTTTAATCTTGCCCAGGTGCTTATAGGCACTCTCCGTTGCCTCGCGGCCACGTGCCGTTCGCATTAAAAAGCCTTCCTGTATCAAAAATGGTTCATAAACTTCTTCGATGGTGCCTTCTTCTTCGCCTACGGCTGTTGCAATTGTTTTTAAACCAACCGGACCGCCTTTAAACTTATCAATAATGGTGCTTAATATTTTGTTATCCATCTCGTCCAGGCCGTGCTCATCAACATTGAGCGCGTTAAGCGCATATTTGGCGATAACGGTATCGATATTCCCATCACCCTTTATCTGGGCGAAATCGCGTGTGCGGCGCAACAGGGCATTGGCAATACGGGGCGTGCCGCGGCTTCGCCGGGCAATTTCATAAGCGCCCTCGTCGCTTATCGGTGTTTTTAATATGGATGCGGAACGCAATACGATAGTGGTCAGCAACTTGGCATCATAATATTCGAGCCGCGAATTTATGCCAAATCGTGCCCTTAATGGAGCGGTAAGCAAACCGGAACGGGTAGTAGCGCCAACCAATGTGAATGGATTCAATGAAATTTGTACCGAGCGCGCATTGGGCCCGCTCTCCAGCATAATATCGATCTTAAAATCCTCCATTGCCGAGTATAAATACTCTTCAACCAGCGGGCTTAAGCGGTGGATCTCGTCTATGAACAAAATATCGCCGGTTTCAAGGTTGGTAAGGAGTCCGGCAAGGTCGCCGGGTTTATCTAATACGGGGCCGGAAGTGATCTTAATGCCAACGCCCATCTCGTTTGCAATAATGTATGACAGTGTTGTTTTACCCAAACCCGGAGGGCCGTGCAGCAGTACATGATCCAGCGCCTCGCCGCGCTGTCGGGCGGCCTGTACAAAAACTTTTAAGTTGGCTAATATTTTATGCTGACCCGTAAAGTCTTCAAACACCTGCGGCCGCAACACTTTTTCAATATCACGTTCGGCTGGAGAAAGGCGTTCGCGGTCGGGATCGAGGTTTTCATTCATGCGGGTCAGTGATTAGAGACTAGTTGATCAGAGATTAGTTTGCTTTGTCTTAAATCAGATCAAATCTATTGAATAAGTGATAAAATTTATAACAAATTAAGCAGCAAGGTATAAGAAGTTGATGATTAGTTGTTTATGAGTAATAAAGTAATTACAAAAGGCGCTTACCCTAATCTCCAATAGCTAACCTCTAATCTCTAACCTTCAGGATACTTCCTGAATATACTATTGATCCTCATTTGGATAACCCCGATAAAAGCCTCCCTGAAAATGCTGGTCGACATTTTTGAAGTGCCGAGTGTGCGGTCGGTAAATATGATGGGTACCTCAACCAGCTTAAAGCCGTGTTTTATGGTGGTATATTTCATTTCTATCTGGAAGGCGTACCCCACAAACTTGATCTTGTCAATGTTGATGGTTTCCAGCACATTTCTTTTGTAGCACATAAAGCCGGCAGTGGAGTCCTGCACGTTTATGCGTGTTATAAAACGAACATATACTGAAGCAAAATAACTCATCAATACCCGGCTCATCGGCCAGTTAACCACGTTTACGCCATTAATGTACCGCGACCCAATCGAAGCGTCCGCGCCTTCAATACAAGCTTGCCGCAGTTTTAACAGATCGTCCGGATTGTGCGAAAAATCGGCATCCATTTCAAAAATGTAATTGTACTGCCTGGCAATTGCCCATTTAAAGCCGTGGATATAGGCTGTACCCAATCCTTGTTTGCCTGCGCGTTCTTCAATAAACAAGCGATCAGGGAATTCAAGCATCAGTTGTTTTACGATGAGCTGCGTACCATCCGGCGAGCCATCATCGATGATCACTAAATGAAAATCATGTGGCAACGAGAATACTTTACGGATCATCCGTTCAATATTCTCCTTCTCATTATAGGTGGGTATAATAACTATGCTATCCGGCACTTAAAAAAAATTGAGTAAAGAAAGGCGGCTAAAATAATTGATTTTGGCGTTATTAAAAATACAAAAATCGTTAATAATTGTTAATAGGCTGATTTATATCTTTTGTTTATTTACAGATTATTGGTATCGGCAATAACCTGGTTATCAATATAAGGGTCGGTTATGTAATTGTGTTCTTTTAACCGCGGCGACACAATCATAAATGCTACTGTAAATACGCTTACCACGCCAATAAAAAACCAATAATAATTGGCACCTATCAAATAATGGGAGAAAAATCCATGACTTGATATGTTGCTGTTTATAGCACCGGTAAATAAGTTGCCTAAGGAAACTACCAGAAGCCATATAGCGGTCATTGTACTTTTCATTGACTTTGGTGCGTGGGTGTACGCATATTCAAGGCCGGTTATAGAAACCAATACCTCGGCCGCTGATAATACCACGTAAGCAAATATCTGCCACCAAATGGAGGGCGTGCCACCATGATCGATGTTGGTTTGTATTAATGCGATAATAACGAATGAAAGTGCAGTTAAAACTAACCCGGCGCCTATTCTTCTTAGCGGAGTGGCTTTTAACCCGATCCTGTCGAAAAATGGGTATATCCAATAATTAAATACAGGTATAAATATCAATAGAAATACCGGATTAAAGGTTTGCACCTGGCCGGCCAGCATGGTAAAGCTATAGAAGCCTAAGTTTATTGTACGGTTCATTTTTGCGGCCTGTAAAACCCATTCCGAAAGATTCTGATCCCACACTGCCCAAAAAGCAAATGCGAAAAAGAATACAGCAATTACCCGGTAAACAGCTTTAACTCCATCCACTCTTTCTGGATTGTGGTTTTCCTTTGCCACATCCAACCATGATTCTCCTTCTTTTCTTTTACTCAGATGCGTTAACGCATAATAGGAGATAAAAACAAAATTGTCCCGGTTTATCCCCGATGGTGGCACTCTCACATACATTTTACGGCCCGAAAAGAAAATTATCGTAGCTATACCCATCAATACACCGGGGATACCAAACGCCCATTTCGCGCCGTATTGTTCATAAACCCATGGAATTAAAATGGTGGAAAATACAGAGCCCGCATTAATGGCAAAATAAAACCAGCCGTAAACTTTCGAAAGCAAATCCTGGTTGGTAGCATCAAACTGATCGCCAACGTTGGCCGATACACATGATTTTATACCACCCGCACCAATTGCTACCAAAATTAAACCGGCAGAAAAACCAGTTAAACTATTATCGAACATGGCTAAAAATAAATGCCCTAAACAATAAACCATTGATATGTATAAAATGATCTTATACTTCCCTGTAAACCAATCGGCAACGAGGCCGCCTACAAATGGCAGCGCATAAGCAAGTGTTACAAAAAAGTGGGTGCTTTCATTCGCATGTGCTTCGGCAACTGTAGTTAGGGCTTTATCATGGGTTGGGTTATAAAACTGGGCCACCAAAAAGGTTACCAGGATGGAACGCATCCCGTAAAAGCTGAAACGCTCGGCTGCTTCATTCCCAATAATAAAAGGGACAGCCCTGGGGTATTTTGATTTAACGGGTGCCGGTACAGCTACATCTTCCATCATTTGCTAAATTAATTTCTCCTAAAATACTATTATTCCTTTAATTCCAAATTTAATACCAGTAGTGTTTGGGGTAAGTTCCTTAAAACGTAAGGGTTTCCGGCCTTGTCAAAACAATCACAAATGAAGGTATAACTAAATCTGTCGATAAAATTACTGGTTTTTATCTATCTGCGCCTGTTTCTTGGGGTCGATATAATCGGCGTCATGACTGTCGGCCACATTCCTCATGTCCAGATTCTGCACGTATACCCACCGGCCATTTTTAAACTTGTAGCCGTCATAGCTCAAATCAGGGCCAAAGGTTTCCGGCTTATTCTTCATTTTTGGATCGGGTGGCGACAAATGATCGAAAACAATTAAATTTTCGTCGGGCACGTACCTTAACAGCATGGATGCCTGCCGGGTGTATTCAAAAACCACCCGCTTACGTGTTTTTCCATTTCCGTCGAAAACAGAGAGCCCAAGTTCGGGCTGGTCATTCTTAAATGAAAGTACATCGATCACCTTTTTGGTGGAGTTCACATTATTGCCCTTCCATCCGATCAAAACATAATATAGCTTCGGCGAATAAACCGGGACAATTTTGTAATACTGCGCCCCATACCATTTATGGTTATCTGTAACGGAATCTTCCGGATTTTTTATTAACGGCGAGTAATCTTCCAGCGGGAACATTTTTAAATTTCCACCGGTATTCATTTGTATAGTTCCGTAAAAGCGGTAACTGCCATCCTCGTTAATGATGTGCCAGGTTAACAGCCGAAAACGGTTATCGGGTGAATTAAGGATGCTGATACTTTTTACGGAATCGAAAGGATAAAGAAAAGAATTAGGGATTTTTAGTGCGCTAACCAGCGTACGGATAAACAGATAATTTGCGTTTTTGCGTTCCAGGTCATTTTCATCATTGATGAATTTTTTGCCTAAGGAGGTTAAACTATCCTCGAAAATTTTCAATTGTTTAAGTCCCCCGCTTTCGTCGGAATGTTGGGCAAAGCACTGAAAGCAAAGCAGGAGAGAAATAAAGGTAAGCAGGGGTTTTCTTATCACGATGCCGAAAATATCATTTGCTAAATTAATAAAACCAGTATTAACTGCCTAACGCAAATTTTCAATAATCATTGCGCTTGCGCCGCCGCCGCCGTTGCAAATTCCGGCTGCGCCATATTTGCCGTTATTTTGCTGCAATACATTTAGTAAAGTAACCATTATGCGGGCACCCGAGGCACCGAGCGGATGGCCCAGCGCTACCGCACCACCGTTTACGTTTACCTTTGCGGTATCGAGCTTTAAAAGCCGGTTATTGGCTATTGCGACTACCGAAAATGCTTCGTTTATCTCAAAATAGTCGATTTGTTCTGCCGATAAGCCTGCCCTGTGCAGCGCCAGCGGAATAGCCTTTGCCGGTGCGGTTGTAAACCATTCCGGCGCTTGTTGCGCATCGGCATATGAAATTATTTTTGCCAATGGTTTTATACCCATTTCGTCCGCTTTTGTTTTGCTCATCAGCACTAAAGCAGCCGCGCCGTCATTTAAGGTAGATGCATTGGCGGCCGTAACTGTACCATCCTTTTTAAATACAGGCTTCAATGAGGGTATTTTTTCAAATTTTACCGCTTTAGGTTCTTCATCATCTGCAAACAGCGTAACATCGCCCTTTTTATCTTTTAGTTCAACCGGGGTAATTTCATTGTTGAATTTGCCTTCGTTTTGCGCGGTTTGAGCCCTTTTGTACGATTCAACTGCAAATGCATCCTGCTCTTCGCGGCTTACGTTACACTCAACAGCACACAGTTCAGCCGCCGAGCCCATGTGGTAATCATTATACACATCCCAAAGTCCGTCTTTAATTAATCCGTCCGTAATCTGCCCGTTACCTAAACGGTAGCCATTGCGGGCCTTATCCAAATAATAGGGGACGTTGCTCATGCTTTCCATGCCGCCTGCTACTACAATGTCATTCTGCCCCAATGCAATACTTTGGGCAGCCAGCATAATGGCTTTCATACCCGAGGCGCATACTTTATTTATTGTGGTAGCCGGTAACGATGGCAGCCCGGCAAATATTGCCGCCTGCGTAGCGGGTGCCTGACCTAAGTTAGCCGATAATACATTGCCCATATATACTTCCTGTATATGTCCGGGTTTTAAGCCGGATTTTTCTACCGCGGATTTAATGATCAAACCGCCTAACTGGGTTGCCGACAGGCTTGCCAAACTGCCGCCAAAACTTCCGATGGGCGTACGTGTGGCAGAAACGATTACTACTTCGTTCATAAAAGATGTTATAATGGACTGCAAATTTAGTGTTTTTATACTATGCGTGCATAGTAAAGTCAAAAGTCAAAATTAAAAATTCAAAAATTATTTTCGGATATAATCCACGAAGTAGTTTTAACTTTCGACTTAAGACTACAGACTCAAGCCTTATTTACATTTACGGTTTCTTCTGCTTGCTGTTTTTTTTTCGCGCAAGCAAAGCCTGTTGCAGCAGGTATTCTATCTGGCCGTTGGTGCTCCTGAATTCATTACCCGCCCAAGTCTCAATCTCCTTCAAAACTTCAGGATTAATGCGTAATATAAATGCTTTTTTCTCAGCCATAATTAACGTACAGAGGCACGTGTTCTATTTAATATCATAAAATTCACCCCTAATAAAATTAACAAAGGGGCTTCAGAAATTTTATTAAATAAACCAACATTAAAGGTTATTATATAAGGCACCCTATAACTCCACCGACTTTCCTTAATTGCAATTATGTGGCCTAGTTGAACATTTGTCCAAAAAAAATGCATTGAAAAAAAAGACTCTTTAGTAAATTCAGCTTCAAATCCGGTTTTCATTACCAGGTTTATTTTATTTTTCCAGCCTTGGGCGGTTATTGAGGCAATGTTTTTATCATGGGAGTTGTACACAAATAAAGTTTTATTTAATTTCTCACTTCTTTTAAAGGTCCAGCTCTCTTTTGCGGTCTCGAGCAAAATAGACCGTAGAAAGTTCCCGCTATATTTAATTTGTCCATAACAAAACTGCCCGTCGGTTAATTCATAAGCAGGACGAAAGAGGCCACGCCTAATTAATCGCAATTCACTTGTTCGCAACAGATCGAAATTTCTGAAATTGCTCATGCCTTCTCTTAATTATTATATTCTTTCCGTATTAACAGCCTGTTTAACAATGTGATCTCCTTCAAAACATCTGGATTAATGCGTAATATAAATGCTTTTTTCTCAGCCATAAATTAATGACGTGCCGCTTTCTTTCGCCTGCTGAGCACGATTAAATGAGCGCCTAAAAATATCAGTAATGGCATTAACGTAGCGGGTGTCATGCTTTGTTCAATATAAACAGTGCTTTTAAATTTCCACGGACAATTTTTAATGCGCATTATTTTACCATATCCTGCCGATTCCCAAACGTACTCCCAGTCCCAAAAAAAATTTGGCCGGTAAAACTCTGCCTGAAAGCCGGTTTCCATAATCAGCAATCTTTTTCTGCTAAAAAAATCCCTGGTTGTTTTTCCGATGATAGTACCTGCTCCATCTGCAATAGTTATAGTCCTGCTAAAAGCGCCTTCAAACTGAAAAGTCCACGTACCGGCGGCGGTTACCACCGTAGCAACGCGCCTTGAGAAAAAACCGTAAGATAGTTTTCCAAAGCTATCAACCTGGTCGGTTAATTCATATTCAGGCGTAAACCAGCCATGCCTCAATAGCTGCAGTTGGGTTATATTTTTGGTGTCGAGCGTTTTGTACATACAATTAATGATATAAGGTTCCGGTATTAATTAGTGTATTACATTGTGACTGCCCCACCAAACAGATAGCAGGCCTGCCATTATCGCTGTGTTTCTCCGTCTTTTTAGAATCACTAAATACGATCCGAAAAAAGTTAATAATGGAATTAATAATGCAGGTGCTGTGCTTTGATCAATACTGATAGTATCCTTTAAACTAAACGGGTGACTATCGATACGGATCACGTTGCCATAACCTACAGATTCGCATGTATAATACTGCGACCAAATAGAGGGTTTACGAAATTTACCAACAAAACCGGTTTGTAATGACAATATAGTGGTGTCGCTAAAAAAATCCCGGCGCGCTATTCCAATTATTACACCATTTTCATCGGTGACTGATACTTGCCTGTAAGAATTATCCGCCCGCTTAAATATATATGTATTTGAAGCCGTTATTACAGTTGCAATACGCTTGGAAAACTGGTGATAGATGATTTTTCCATAGCTGTTAAAGCCATCCGTCAACTCAATTTGGCGGCTAAACCAGCCTTTTCTAACAAGGTATAGTTTACTCGTGTTTTTTGTATCAAGTGTCGAATACATAAATTAATGATATAAGGTTCCTGTGTTAACAACCGGATTTACACTGCGGTCGCCGCATAGTACAACCAGCAGGTTACTTACCATTGCTGCTTTGCGTTCTTCATCAAGCTCAACTATTTTCTTTTCTGATAACCTTGCGAGCGCCATCTCAACCATACCAACCGCACCCTCAACAATCAGCCTGCGGGCGGATATAATGGCCGATGCCTGCTGGCGCTGCAGCATAGTGTGCGCAATTTCGGGCGCATAGGCCAGGTGCGATATACGGGCCTCTAACACTTCAATGCCTGCGCGGTCAAGTCGCTCGTTCAGCTCTTTTTCCAGTAAATGACTTACCTGCTCTGCGCCGCCCCGCAGGGTTATGCTGGCGTTTTCATCTTCAATATTATCATAAGGGAAAGAATTTGCCAAATGCCTTACAGCAGCCTCGCTTTGTATGTTTACATATTGCAGGTAGTTTTCAACCGCGAAAACAGCGTTTGCAGTATCTTTTATCTGCCAAACAATTACTGCGGCAATTTCTATTGGATTACCTACACTATCGTTAACCTTTAATTGTTGTCCGTTTAAATTGAATGCCCTCAACGAAACCTTCTTTTTAATAGTGAACGGATTTACCCAAAAGAAGCCGTCCTTTTTAACGGTCCCTACATAGTTGCCAAATAGTGTAAGCACCTTCGACTCGTTTGGGTTTACAATAACCAGTCCCGGCAGTACCAAAACAAAATTTATTACGCTGATAACAGCGCCTATTATAATGGCTTCGCTTGCAAATGATACGATCATTGCGCCAATCAAAACCAGGAACAAAATAAAAGCAGCGTAGCCTGAAGGAGGGTTGATAATTTTTTCGGTATTCATAATTAAATGATTTTAAAATGATATCATAAAGATATCATTTTTTATTTCACAAATGCAAGAAAATCTACAGAAAACCGAAACTTATATTAATTTTGAACTGATAACATCATCAATGGCAAAATTATCCTCTTCGCGCCAAAAGGCTGTACTGCGCAAATATTCCCGTAATCTTAAGTTTTTAATGATGCTGGCTAGCGTTTGCGTGATTGTTTTTACGCTTCCCAAACAGGCAAAATTTAGTTACGATATTGAAAAGGGCCGTATATGGAACCAAAAAGAATTGATATCACCCTATAATTTCGCCATCCTTAAAACAGACGACGAAATTGAAAGCGATAAAAAAACTGCACTTGCCAGCGTAACGCCTATTTACCAGTTTGATGACAATGTGAGTGAGCAGCAACTCGATGGGTTTAAGAACGACCTTGAAATAAAATGGCACGGCGCAGGTATTAACGACCGGCAAAAGGGTAAATATATGGCGGCAGGTTACAATATGCTAAAAGAGATATATGACAGAGGTGTTTTAAAGCTTAATCCCAAATACCAGCAAACCGCTGAGAACTACCCGATAACTATATTAAACAAGAACATCGCAACCGATAAAAATACCGCCGATCTGTTTACCAATGAAAGGGCATTATCGTATTGCGACAAGGTACTTAGCGCACGCGATGACCTGGATAAGGATTTTTTAACCGACCTTATTGCTAACCGGCTCCAGCCTAATTTAAATTACGATAATAAACTAACATCCCGGCTCGAAAAAGAAGTTGTTGAAGGGTTATCCACTACCCGCGGAATGGTGCAAAAAGGAGAGGTGATAGTTGGAAAGGGATCAGTAGTGAGCGATGAGGTATATCAAAAACTGCAATCGTTTAAAAAGGCTTTTGAGGATAACGCCCGCATAAAAGGCGACCGCCGTGTGGTTTTGCTCGGCCAGGTGATGCTGGTAGCCATTGCTATTACGCTGCTGATGGTGTTCTTGTACCTTTTCCGTAAGGATATTTATCATGATAACAGGCTGGTAAGTTTGATATTGCTGGTAGTAACGGCTATGCTGTTCACCTTATCGATGGCAATAAAGCTCCAGTTACCCAATTTGTATTATATACCGTATTGTATTGTTCCGATAATCATCCGCATCCTTTTTGATACCCGTTTGGCGCTTAATATCCATTTGCTGGTGGTGCTGATGGCGGGTTTTTTTGTACCCAACAGTTTTGAATTTGCTTATTTTGAGATCACCGCTGGGATGGTTTCCATCTACAGCATTAAAAACCTCATCCGGCGGGAACAGTTCCTGATCTCGGCGCTGATTATCACGCTAACCTATTTTGTGGCGTTTTTAGGGATATCATTTATTAAGGAAGGCAGTTTTAAAGACATCGACTGGATGGATTTTCTACCCTTTGTAGTTAGTGTTTTATTAACCCTGCTGGCTTATCCGCTCATTTATATTTTCGAGAAGATATTTGCCATTACTTCGGATATCACGCTGATTGAGTTAACAAATACCAATGCACCGCTGCTGCGCCAGATGGCGTTTACTGCGCCGGGCACGTTCCAACACTCATTGCAGGTGGCCAACCTTGCTGAGAACGCTATCTATTCGATCGGCGGCAACGCGTTGCTCGTTAGGGCGGGGGCGTTGTATCACGATATTGGTAAAATTGAAAATCCCTTATACTTTATCGAGAATCAAAGTTCCGGGTTTAACCCGCATGATAAATTGCCTTACCAGGAAAGCGCGCAAATCATCATCAGGCATGTAAGTAAAGGTATCGAGATGGCGCGCAAAGCCGATCTGCCCGAAATTATAATTAATTTTATCAGGACGCATCACGGTGACACCCGCGTAGATTATTTCTACCAGTCGTATTTAAAAAACTTCCCGGAAAAGTTGGTTGATGAAAATATATTCCGGTATCCCGGGCCTGTTCCTTTTTCAAAAGAAGCCGGTGTTTTGATGCTTGCCGATTCGGTTGAGGCGGCGTCCCGATCGTTAAAAGAACCTGATGAGCTCTCGATAAGTAACCTTGTCGATAAGATCGTAAAATATAAGCTGGACCAAAACCAGTTAAAAGACAGTAACATCACCCTGAAAGACCTCGAAACCATTAAAACCATTTTTAAGAAGATGCTCATGAGCATTTACCATGTGCGGATTGATTATTGAGGGATTGGTTGATCGGGTTGAGAGGGGTTGTAAGCGTTATAATGGGCTGATCGAGAGAGATAAAAGGTAGTTTACATAAATACTGGAATGACGGCCAGTATAATTATAATGATTTTGATATTTATGCAATTAGGATGCGATAAACGATTTAGAGCAAAGGTTTTAAATAGACCCTAATTTAGCACTTATAAGCAACTTAGAGACAGGAATAGGTTAATTTGTTCGCTAATTATAAACGATAGTTTATTAATAAATCATGTGGCTATTAACTCATCATCATGAATAATAACTCATGCATTAAAACCGACAGTTCATTTAGGAACAGAACTGGAAAAAGGACACTTTCATTTTTCCTGTCATAATTTTTCGGTATTTTCGTTTTTAAATCGTTAAAATGCAAGGTTACAGCGATTATTCTGATCATGAATTGCTGTCTTTTTTAAAGTTGGGTGATAACCTTGCGTTTACGGAGATATACAACCGCCATTGGAAAAAGCTTTATGCCCTGGCTTATAATCGTTTAAGGGATATACAGATAGCAGAAGATGTTGTTCATGACGTTTACACAGGGTTATGGAATAACCGGCAAACTTCAGAGATCGTTAACCTCTCAGCCTACCTGGCGGTTGCAGTAAAATATAACATATTGGCGCACATCCGAAAAGCACAAACCCATGTTAATTTCGATTCATCAAAACATGAGCATCAAAGCATCGCATCATTAGATATTGTAGAAGACTTGCATAACAGGCGAATTTTGGCATTGTTACACGAGGAAGTAGAAAGATTGCCTGAAAAGTGTAAGCTTATCTTCAAGTATAGCCGCGAGGCGCACATGTCGGTTAAAGAAATTGCCGATGAATTGCAGATATCTACCAGCACCGTTGAAAATCAATTGAACAAAGCTTTAGGTCGGCTTAAAGCTGTCATCAAGCGCCTCAACGTCATGTTTTTCACGTTCCTTTAAGCAATCGTACAACCGTAAAATACTTCCTGATTTAATTCCTTAATCTTTTCTTAATTATTTTTTAATTCGGCGTAGGTGCAAATTGGTATTTGATACACTTACATAAAAAGGGAATTAAAATGCCGGTAGATCAGCAATTTTTGAATGCAATTGAAAATTACCTGAGTGGGACAGCAACCACGGAAGAAAAGTTAATGATCAATGCGTGGTACCATTCGTTTAGCGACGAAACAGTTGAAGTGACCTCAGCTGAAAAAGATTTGTTGAGGAAAATCGAAAGTCATTTAAGAAGCAGGCTGACGATAAGTACGGGTGTAAACATCGGACAGCCGATAAAACCGGAAAGATCAAATCTATTTTTACTGACCAGGATAGCTGCGGCGGCAGTAATTTTGATCTTTATATCAATAGGTGGATACTTTCTATTGCATAAAATACAACCTGTACAACAAATAGCCCAACAACAGAATATTGCGCCAGGCGGCAACAAAGCTGTGCTTACCCTGGCCAACGGAAAAAAAATTATTCTTGACAATACGGTAAAAGGCCTCATCTCGCAACAGGGCGGCGCTAATATTCAAAAAAGTTCAACGGGGGAGTTGGTTTATAATACAAATGTAGCTACCGCAACTGCAGCAGGTGACTACAATACACTAAGCACCCCTAAAGGTGGAATAACACATGTTGAACTAACAGACGGTACGGTAGTATGGCTGAACACGGCTTCAACAATTAGATATCAAGTCAATTTTACCGGCAATGAAAGACGTGTGGAGCTATTATCGGGTGAGGCTTATTTTGAAGTAGCCCATGACAAAGCCAAGCCTTTCCGGGTTTCGTCTGGCGGACAAACAGTTGAAGTTTTGGGTACCCATTTCGATATCAATGATTATAAGGACGAAGGGTTGATCAAAACCACTTTGTTGCAGGGGAGTGTAAGATTAACAAAAGGAACAGCAACCGGACTATTAAAACCGGGACAGCAAGCAGTTACGAATGATGTTAATTCAATGATCAACATCGGTGAGATTGATGCAGATGAGACAGTTGCCTGGAAAGACGGCATATTTAAATTTGACCACATGAGCCTGAAAACGGTAATGAGCCAACTGGCAAGATGGTATGATGTAGATGTAAAGTACCAGGGCAATTTACCTGACGTTAAGTTTGCGGGAGGTACATTTATGAATAAAAACCTTTCCGAGGTACTTCAGGTACTGGCATTGAACGGAATTCATTGCCGGGTAGAAGGCAGAACGATCATAGTAAATCCCTGAGCGAAGGCTCAGTCTATTATATAAGGATCATCCCGTAAAAAAAAACCAGGGGCACTTGCGATGCCACTGGTAATAGATACGGGTAATCAAATGGTAACCGTTAATTAATCACTTGTTGTTTAACCCTAATTCATGCAAATCTATGCAATTAAATTTACTCCAAAAAGTTCTTTTACCTGAAAGAACGACCGGGGGGAGACTCTTTGTAATCCCCAAAATTCTCACTTTGCTGGCTATAGTTTTGGCTTTGCAATTTGTCTGCATCCAGGTACATGCCCAAAGTATTACGCTCAAAGTGAAAAAGGCCACTTTAGAAAGCGTATTAAAGCAGATAGCCAAACAGGCAAAATACGAAGTGTTTTATCGCCAGGATCAGATGGCCTCTGCCAGGCCGGTGACCGTCAACTTTATCAATACCGATATGAACACGGTACTATCGGCTATTTTTGCCGACCAGCCTTTTAATTACGCGTTAGCTAATAAGACGATTGTAGTTACACCCAAAAAGCAAGCATCCAATTCGTCGGGAATAAGGCCAGGTGCGGTGAAGATCAATGTTCACGGAAAAATTGTGAATAATAAGGGTGAGCCTTTTGTTGGGTTAACGGTACAGGTAATAGAAAGTAATCAATTCACTATTACTGATGAAAAAGGAGAGTTTGTTTTGCAGCAAGTTGATGAGCATTCAACTATCCAATGTTATGGAGTAAATATCAACTCTGTTTTTTTAAGTATAAACGGCCGTACAGAATTACCCATTCTGGTTACTGAAAAGATCAACGACCTGCAGGAGGTAGTTATTAATAAGGGCTATTATACAGAAGAGCAAAAGTTTTCAACGGGAGATGCGGTTACCGTAAAGGGCCCAGATATTTTAAAGACACCGACGACAAATCCCATCCTTGCTTTAGAGGGAAGAGTTCCAGGTCTGTTTGTGCAGCAAACATCAGGTTTGCCGGGTGCAGCCCCAACGGTAACCATTCGCGGCTTAAATAGTATAAGAAATGGTAGAGCCCCGTTGTACGTTGTTGATGGGATCCCTTATAACCAAAACTCTCTTTCATTATTGGGCGGGTACCAGGCCGACGGAAGTGCGCTTCCAGGTCTTGGACTGGACCCGCTTTCAGCACTTAACCCCAATGATATTGAAGAAATAACGGTGTTGAAAGACGCCGACGCTACCGCTATATATGGTTCGCGCGGTTCAAATGGAGTTATCCTGATCACCACTAAAAAAGGAAAAGCAGGAAAATTGACCACTTCATTTAATGTCTCATCGGCGCTATCTCAATATAACCATTTTGAAACGCTGTTAAACACCCAGCAATATATTGCAGCGCGCAAAGAAGCATTACGTAATGACGGAATTGGTTTTAGTACTTACAGCGATCACGATATTAATGGTGATTGGGACCAGTCGCGTTATACCGATTGGCAAAAGACACTTTTAGGAAACACGGCCCATCTTAATAACTATCAGGGCAGTATTAGCGGTGGGGATACAAATACACAGTATAGTATTAACGGCGGCTACAGGACCCAGTCATTAATTTATACGCACAGCGGAGACCTGGGCGATAAATTAGGCTCTATAAGGGCCAATATCAACAATACTTCTTTAAATAAAAAGCTGAATATTGTATTTGATATTAGCTATGTTAACAATATCAACACGGTACCGGTAAGGGACCCTACGGTATCGGCGCTATCTTTAGCTCCTGATGCTCCAGCTTTATATAATGCCGATGGAACATTAAACTTTCAAAAAGGCACCTTTCAGAATCCGTTGGCTGGCTTATTGCAAACTGCCAAATCAACAACAGACAATTTTTTGGGAAACCTGGCAGTTAAATACAAGATCACTAAAGATTTTAATTTTAGTGCCAATATCGGTTACAACAAGCAGCAGCTTGACGAATTAACCCTTATTCCCGCTGCATCTATTGATCCCTCGCAACTCGCCAACTATCCCGGTGCTGTAAAGGCAGATCAATCACACGGCAGTTCAAAATCATGGCTAGTGGAACCGCAGTTAAATTACAGTCACATCATTGGTAAAGGTAGTTTTTCGGCCCTTGTTGGCGGCACTTTACAGCAGATAGTTGACAACTCCTATGGCTTCAGTGCCACCGGTGCCCCAAATGATAACGCTTTACAGGATTATTCTTCAGCGACTGTTTTTACCGCTCTGCGCCCATCTATCAGTAACTTTAAATATGAAGCCGTTTATGCGCGTTTAAATTATAATTGGCAATCAAAATACGTGGTTAACCTTACCGCCCGCAGGGATGGCAGCAGCAGGTTTGGGCCCGATAACCGCTTCGGAAATTTTGGTGCTGCAGGCGCAGCCTGGATATTTAGTGAAGAAGAATGGGCAAAAAATTTAAGCTGGCTAAGTCTGGGTAAAATAAGAAGCAGCTATGGGATAACAGGAAATGACCAAATAAGTGACTACAGCTATTTTAGCTATTATGTGTACGGTTACAACCCATACCAAGGCCTGGCAACATTAGCTCCTGAGGGTTTGGCAAATCCTAATGTTCATTGGGAAGTAAATAAAAAGCTTGAATTTGGACTCGACCTCGGGCTCTTCAATAGCCGGGTCAATATCACAGCAAACTATTTTCGCAACCGGTCAAACAATCAGCTATCGCAAACTACTTTACCCGATTTTGCCGGCCTAAGCTCTGTCCTTGAGAATCTGCCCGCTTTGGTGCAAAACACAGGTTTTGAAGGCATCATTAATACTACCAATATTAAAACCCGAAGCTTTACCTGGCGTAGTTCGTTTAGTATCAGTTATTCGCAAAATAAGCTGGTGTCTTTTCCGGGTATAGCTCAAACAGCATATGCCAGTTTTTTAACTGTCGGTAAATCGCTATACACTCAAAAACGGTATCATTTTACAGGCGTTGACCCTGCTACCGGTTTATATACTTTTGAGGACGTAAACAAAGACGGTACTTTAAACCAGTCAGATTATGTAACCACCCCATCTATTGGCCCCAAATATTATGGCGGTTTTAATAATAGTTTCAGCTATAAAGGTTTTCAGCTGGAAGTATTTTTTCAGTTTGTTAACCAAATGCAACAATCTTACCTGGCGGGCAGTTCGCCGGGCAGTTACGGAAACCAACCGGTGGCTGTGTTACAAAGATGGCAAAATCCAGGGGACAATACTTCTATCCAGCGCTTTACCAGCGCAGGGTTCAGTACAGCGGCCGGAAACACCTATTCCGAATTTGAATATAGCGACGGTTTGATTGTTAACGGCAGCTTTGTCAGGTTAAAAAACGTTAACCTCAGCTACACGCTACCCAAAACTTTTGTGCAGCACCTCGGGGTTACTTCTGCCCAAGTGTATTTTACGGCCGATAACCTGTTTACCGTTACGCCATACGTGGGCGGCGATCCGGAAATAGGTGGGAGCGCGTTGCCGCCGTTACGCACATTACTCATTGGGTTAAACCTGTCGTTATAATAACTTAAAAATGAAAAAAATGAAATCAAAATATTTACTTGTGGTTATTGCAGGTTTGTTATCAATGGCAGGCTGCAAAAAATTCGTCGATGTAGACGCTCCACCAACGCTGGTAGCTACCACTGCTGTTTTTTCCAACTCTCAATCCGCCATTTCAGCTCAATTGGGCGTATATTCCCAATGGTCAAATTATACCCCTTATAATATTGCGAGGCGAACAGGCGCTTACACAGATGAGCTCACCAATTATGACGTGGGGTCTGCTTTTTCCCCGGCCTGCTACCGGGATGCATTAACACCTTCACTGAATATTTCATCCTGGACTGAATTTTACTCATTGGTTTACCAGGCCAATTTGGTGATAGGCAGCTTACCTAATTCCTCCGGCGTTTCAGCCCCTGTAAAAAAACAATTATTGGGCGAGGCAAAGTTTAGCAGGGCCTATTTTTATTTCTATTTGGTAAATCTTTTCGGCGATGTTCCTATGCCGCTGACCCCTGACTATAAAGTAAACTCACTATTACCCAGGACACCGAAAGCACTAGTTTACACGCAAATAACAAATGATCTGAAATCTGCGGATTCATTGTTGAGTAATAATTTTGTTGATGCCACTACCATTCAAACAAGTACCGACCGTATTCGCCCCACCAAATGGGCCGCCGAGGCTATGCTGGCAAGGGTTTATCTTTATTTGAACGATTATACAAATGCCGCTGCTATGGCGAATAACGTAATAGGAAACACTACGTTATTCAGCCTGAACTCAGATCTCAATAGTGTGTTTTTACAAAATAGTTCTGAAGCTATTTTTCAATTGCAGGATCAAACTAACAACTCCTACGTGCAGCAGGGCGATAATTTCATTCTCAACTTCTACCTGAATACCTACGGTGAAAGTAATTCTTCGAGCTTAAGCCCCCAATTGTTAAGCGCTTTTGAATCCGGAGATCAACGTATGGTAGATTGGGTTGGCACTTACAGTGACTTTTCGGGCAACACTTATTATTATCCGTTTAAATACAAACAAGGTTACACGAATACGCCAACAGAAAATGAAACAGTCCTGCGCCTGGCCGAACAGTATCTCATCAGGGCAGAAGCGCGTGCACAAAATAGTGATTTGAATGGTGCCGTGAGTGATCTGAACGTGATCCGTAACCGCGCCGGTCTTGCAAATTACACGGGCACCATTGATAAAGTATCGATCATTACCGCCGTTTTACATGAGCGGCAGATAGAGCTGTTCTGCGAATGGGGACATCGTTTCTTTGATCTGAAGCGGAGCGGCACAATTAATGCCGTGATGGGACTTGTCGCCCAACAAAAGAGCGGGGCATGGAACACAAATAAGCAGCTTTGGCCTATCCCGCAATCTGATATGAATAAAGACCCCAACCTAACGCAAAACACAGGTTATTAATTGATTTAAACTAAAAAGATATGAAAAAGATATTAATAGGGTTTATAGCGGCCTCTATCGTGCTGCTTCATGCCTGCAAAAAAGAAAAACCCAATAATCCGGAGCCACTATTGTCATCAGTTATAGTAGTGAATGCAATTTCTAACGGCGGGCCTTTATATGTTAACCGATATGCCGGTGGTTTGGTGTATTCAAAACAGGCTGATTCACTTAACTACCAGGCAGGCCATGAGTACGGTGTTCCAAACGGATCATTGCCTTTGACAGTGGTTTATAGCCGCGATACCACAAAAAAAGTATTTAGCGGGAATTTAAATTTAATGCCCTTAAAAGCATATTCATTATACATTACCGGTAATGTTGCAAAGACAGATACCCTTTTTAAAGCGGAGACTAACTTCCCGCGGTATGTGGATAGCGCAGTTGCCGTACGTGTAATTAACCTTTCAATAGGTGGCCCGGCGATTAATGTTACTTTAGGTTCAACCCCAACTATAAATGAATTTTCGGGATTGGGTTATAAGGCACAAAGCCCCTTTAAAAAATACCCGCTTACAAGTGCAATCGCCAGTAATGGCCTAAGTTTTAATGTGACAGATGCATCTACCGGTGCAGTGCTGGCCACTTATACTTTACCGCAATATTCTTTTAACTATCCTCCAACACCGACCACTGAAACAGCCAGGTTCAAGGCCATTACACTGGTGGTAAGTGGTGATATAAATGCGGTCCCCTTTGGCGCTAATGCTTATTCGATTTTCCTGGTTGCTAATTATTAAGATATATGGAAGATCAACTACCGGAGAGATTGAAATAGTTACGAGTAATTCAAAATTTAAAAATCAAATATGAAACAAGTTATTGCGCTTTTAACGCTGGCGATCTTCATCAGCAACAGTAGCATTGCACAACCGAAAAAAAAGAAAGATGCGCAGGCATATACCGTAATTGTGGATGTATCTGCTATAAAACCGATGCCGGTAACCGTGTATTTTAATTATTTTAAAATGACCGCCGATGGCTTTACCATGAAAGGTGATAGTGTTGAAGTAATAGCCGGCAAAGCATTGATCAAAGGAACTGTTGCCGAACCTTCATTAGCCATTCTTCAAACCCAACTGTTAGGCCCGGCAGTCAGGTTCATGCTTGCCCCGGGCTTAATCCGGATCATATCAGGAAAAGACATATCAACTATTGAAGTGCCCGGTTCTCCTTATCAAAAAGATCTGGAATCTTTATATAATGGGCGCGATGAGTATGAAAAGAAAGTAATTGAACCGCTTGCTAAAGAATATAATGAATTAATAAAGAAAAAGGACACTATTGCTGCGCAAAAAATATCCACTGAAATTACTTTGGCGCAGCAGCGTTCAAATGCCAGGTGGAAACAATACGCGATAGACCACGCCAAAACTTCCGCTTTAAGTGTATTCGCATTAAAGTACGCGTCAGATTCAGGTATGCCCGGTATAGATTCTGTTTATAATTTACTGGCTCCTGCATTTAAAAAAATGCCTACTGCGCTGAATATTAAAAACAAAGCTGACCAACAACATATTGTTTCTATAGGACAGGCAGCCCCACTTTTTTCTCAACCAGATACATCAGGGAAGATGGTAACGCTGGCATCATTTAAGGGTAAATATGTGTTGGTTGACTTTTGGGCGAGCTGGTGCCACCCTTGTCGGGAGGAAAGCCCGTTCCTGATCAAAGCGTATCAGAAATATCACGTAAAAAACTTCGAAATATTGAGCGTCTCTTTAGACAGCAAAAATGGGCAAGGTGCATGGATGAAAGCGATACATGATGATAAAACATCGGCCTGGGCCCAGGTGTCTGATCTGCAGGGTTGGAAAAATGTGGCCTCAACGATGTATGGAATAAACGCAATCCCTCAAAATTACTTGCTTGACCCATCAGGTAAAATAATAGCAACAGATTTGAGGGGCGATGAATTGGACAAGAAATTAAGCGAAGTATTAACAAAAATGTAATTCCAAAATATTGATGCAAATTATGAGATTAAAACAAAGGGTATTAACAATTATTCTTTTTTGTTGGCTGGCAAATGTTTATGCCCAAAAGAAGCAAATAACGGCCGATCAGTTTCTTAACGCCGCGTTAAAAACGTCGGCAATACAAAAAAAGCCTATTTTGCTCTTCTGCTATGGCAATACCAATCCTTGGTCGACTGTGTTGGACAGTATAATCAGCAATAAACAATTAGGCGTTATCCTCAATAACTATTATGTTGTAAAGAAGATACGGACAAAAGAAAATGGTTGGGCGGCGAAACACGCAAACCCTGCAGGTAATGAAGCATTGTTCGACCGGCTTTATACCAAAGACTCTTCAGCTGTACAGATTCCGACGATATTCATAATTGATAAATCTGGTAAAAAACTGGGGCAGTATTCCGGCTTTCCTGAAAATACTAATGGATTCACAACTATTTTGGAAAAGACTTCTGCAATTAACGCTGATGAGAGAAACACGATCGCACAAGTGCTGGTTGCCGCCTATAAACGCAATGGCGCTCCTACCGCACAGGAGGTATTAAGTGATGCTATCGCCGAAGCAAAATCGACCCATAAAAAAGTCTTTCTGATCTTCCATGCCTCCTGGTGCCACTGGTGCCACGTGTTGGATACCGCTATGAATGAGTCGGGCAGCAAGCCATTTTTTGATAAAAACTTTGTAGTAGCGCACATAGTGGCTCATGAGGATGCGACGTATTTGCTTAAACAGAATCTTGGCGCAGATGCTATGATGGTCAAATACCAGGGCGTTGACAAGGGAGGAATACCATTTTGGGTTGTGATTGATGAACAAGGTAAGCTTCTGGTTCATTTCACCGGGTTCCCGGCACCGCAATACAAGGACGACTATGGGAAGTTTGAAAAAATCTTAAGGGAGACAGCCAATGCATCTGATGAAGATTTGGCTGCAATTAAAAAAATTTTTACTGAGGTTAGCGTGAGAAATGGAATAACTGATCAAAATTAGTTGAACTGAAGTATAAAATTGTTATGCACGGCGACGCCTGATTTTTAACTATTAGTATCAAATAAACATAAAACATTTTATGAAAAAAAGATTGTCTGAAATAATTTTGGCGATAATGCTTGTCGCATTTTCTATTAATGCCAAATCACAAATATTGCATCCCGTTAAATGGAGCTATGCCGCAAAGCGCATCAATAAAACAGAAGTTGTGGTATTTCTAAAAGCAACCATTGACGGCGGCTGGCATGTATATTCCCAAACAGTGCAAGAAGGCGGTCCCGTTAAAACCAGCTTTAATTTTAACAATTCCCCCGTCTATACTTTGGAAGGTCCTACAATTGAACCAACTCCTATAACAAAATTTGAAAAAGTTTTTGGAATGGATGTCAGCTACTTTGCTTCTTCAGTCATCTTTCAGCAAAAAGTCAAACTAAAAAAGGGGGGCGCTTTGATCAAGGGCACATTGAACTATATGACGTGCAACGACCGCCAATGTCTGCCGCCGGAAGATGTCGAATTCAGTATCAATGTAAAATAGGTTATTACTTTATAACGTTGAAAACGTCGGCAAAAAAGCAGGCGTACCGGGTGCGTATTGTCAATTAGATAAGTAATTAATCAATCTGCACCAATTTAAACCCTTCATTTTGTCCTTTATAGTACAATCAGTTAGTTAATCAATAACGCACCCCTGCGGAGGCATGGGGTGCTTGTTAAAGCGTCAAAACTTATGAGCAATCAAAAAAAAATATTCAGATCACCCTTTTTAATATTGATAATGGCGCTGGTTTTACCATTTATGGTAAAAGCGCAAAACGCAGGTGTACTCCCGCTTGACCCCTCGGTAAGAACCGGTAAACTTGCCAATGGGTTTACTTACTTTATCCGGCGGAATACCGAACCGCAAAAGCGGGTGATATTTTACCTGGTTAATAAAGTTGGCTCGGTACTGGAAAATGAGAACCAACGAGGTCTCGCCCATTTCCTGGAGCACATGAACTTTAATGGTACAACACATTACCCAAAAAATGAACTGATCAACTATCTCGAAAAGTCGGGTGTCCGTTTTGGTGCCGACCTCAATGCCTACACCAATTTCGACGAAACAGTTTATCAGCTGCCTATAGCTTCAGATGATCCTGAATTGTTAAAAAATGGCTTGCAAATTATGCGCGACTGGGCTCATGGAGCTAGCTTAAACACAAAAGATATTGATGACGAGCGAGGTGTCATCCTGGAAGAGAAAAGGTCGCGTTCAGGTGCGGCAGAGCGGATCATGGACAAAACTACCCCCATCATTTTAAACAATTCTATTTATGCTGATCGCGAACCTATCGGGACGCAGGAAGTGTTGACCACTTTTAAACCGGCCGCTATCAGAAGTTTTTATGATCAGTGGTACAGGCCAAACCTGCAGGCGTTGATTGTAGTTGGCGATATCGATCCGGTTGCGATGGAGATATCCATTAAAGCGCTTTTTTCAGATCTGAAGAATCCTGAACACGAGCTGATCCGAAAACATTACAGTATTCCCCTCACCGGAAAAAGCCACTTTATCGCTATAACAGATAAAGAAGTTCAACAGCTACAAATACAGGTGATCAAGAAATTTCGTGCAACTCAATTGAAAACGGTCGCTGATTATCGTGATGAAATTACCCATAGCCTGTTTAATAATATGATCTCTGTAAGGTTAAACGAACTTAGTCAAAAACCAGATTTGCCTTATTTGCAGGCGGGGAGCGGGATAGGCAATTACCTGGCTGATCTTAATGTTTTTTCTACATCCATAACACTCAAGCCGGATCACATAGAAGCGGGATTTAAAATGGTTTATGCAGAAATCGAACGCATTAAACGCTATGGGTTTACCCAACGTGAATTAGAGCGCGCAAAAAGTGCTTATCTGTCAGGTATAGAATCTTTGTTAAAAGAAAAGGACAAAACCAATTCTGTCAATTACGTGAATGAATATGTGGCTTACTTTTTAAAAGATGACGCTTCCCCCGGCATTGAAACAGAGTATCGGTTGACCAAAGAAGATCTACGCCTAATAAAGCCGGAGGACATCAATGCCTTGGCCGTTAAATACGTGACATTACCTGATCAGGATATTATTATTACCGCCCCCGATACCGAGAAGGATTTGTTACCATCAGCGGATACCGTTAACAAATGGATAGCCGAGTTTGGCATGCAAAAATTGACCGCATATCAGGATCAGCAAATGACCGATGTTTTGTTACCCGTTAAACCCACGCCTGGAAAAGTGACTGCGGTGCACAATAATAAAACAATCGGTTTTACAGAATATACTTTGAGTAACGGTGTAAGGGTTATACTTAAACCAACCAAGTTTAAAAATGATGAAATTATTTTTAATGCTTTTAAAGCAGGAGGCTCCTCGCTAAGTACGGATAGTAACTACCATTCCGCATCAAATGCGGTATCTGTAATAGCAGGCGGAGGGATAGGGCAGTTTAATGCCGACGAACTGCAAAAATTATTAACGGATAAACAGGTAAGTGTAGGGCCGTTTATTAATGAATTATTTGAAGGCGTACAAGGTGGTATGAGCCCGAAGGACAAGGAAACCGCCTTCCAGTTGATCTACCTGTTTTTCACACAGCCAAGGAAAGATGAGGCTACATTTAAAAATCTAATGTCGCGTGTTACAGAAGCTATGAAAACCCGTGGTAATAATCCCGACGCGGTTTTTGCCGATACAATTAATGCCGTGTTGAGTAACTACAATTTTCGTAGGGTTACTCCCGGTGCAAGAGAGATCAGTAAGATCAATTTAGACAGTGCCTATAACTTTTATCGGGATAGGTTTAAAAATGCCAGTGACTTCACATTTGTTTTTACAGGTAGTTTTGATGAAAACGAAATGCTGCCTTTGTGCGAACAGTATTTAGGCGGCCTACCAGCCACTAATAAGGATGACGGTCACTTTCGGGATTTACAGATTCATACCCCACAAGGAGACATCACCCGGTTGATCTATAAGGGTTCTTCTACCAAGGCTACTGTTCAAATGATATACCACGGGAATTATATTTATAACCAGGACAATAATATCAAACTGAACGCTTTGTCGGAAATTATTGAATTGCGCTTATTAGAGCGGCTGAGAGAAGCCGAGGGGCAGGTTTATACCCCACAAGTGCATGCTAATTATAATAAACTGCCTGAAAACCAATACGAACTTTTAATCAATTTTAACTGCGCGCCGCAAAACGCGGAAGGATTGATAAAGGCCACAATTGAAGAAATCGATAAATTAAAAAACGCTGGCATCGCAGCTGACGACCTGGATAAATTCAAGGCTGAAAGTCTAAAAAGTTACGAGGTACAAAAACAGACCAACTCTTTTTGGTTAGCGAATATAGCGGCAGCCCTTCGAAAAGGGGATGATATGAATGAAATTTTAACCTACCCTGAAGCCATTAGTAAATTGGATGCCGCTACTTTAAAACAGGCGGCTAATGATTACCTCAGCGGCAAAGACCTGGTCAAATTTATCTTAAAACCACAAAACTAAGCATTTGTATTTTCGAAAGAAACCAAATATTCTGTTGGCCTGACCAACAGGTTTGACCATAATTTAAATATTTGAGGCACTTTGTTGGTAATAAGTCAATGCCGCAACTTTAGTATCGACTTAATTGCAAACCAGGCGGTTTTATGAAAAATGTGAGCAGTATGCAGCGCCAAGTGAATTTATGATCCGGGATATTTTCGAGCGCTTTAAACGACTGTGATGTTTTCATTTTTAATATTTAAATGATTAATAAATTAAACACACCTGTTCTTGGTTGATTTCAGATTTCTTGCGGAGCATTTTGGCCTCTTTTTTGGCTTTTCGGTATGCCTTGCACTTGCAGAAATCGAAAAAATTCCAAATTTACTGAATCGAAAACGGCAAGGTTGATGTAAGAAATTTCAACCCTTTATCTTTTGGCAGATACGTTGAAAGTTAATGTAACTAATTTTTTTTGTTCCTTAATTCAATAAGGTGAATTTATAGGCTTACAAGCCGTCAGCGGCGAATAATGAATGAGCAGCTCTTTTATTGGATATGCTTGATATAAGTGCGCTATGAGGTTGTCTGTAGTCAACAAAAACCAATTAATAATAGCCTAAACCATAATAAGCTACCATATTAAAATGTACGGCTTATCCAATTGCAGGGCCAGGATATGGAGTTAGTCTGGAAGATAAAAGGGATGCTAAATACATAGCACCGCTTTGACAAAAAAGCCTTATACATAACGTATAAGGCTTTTTTATATTTAGTTTGCGGTGAGGGAGGTACTTGAACCTATGATATTCCGGTTAACTTTATTTAAGTAAAAAATGCCTTAAATATCTCAAAAAGGCACTTTTAATATAACCAGTCTAAAATAAACTTAACCTACATATCAAAATAATTGCTACCAAATTTGCTACCAAAAATAAATCTACTTACATTCGTTTAAGTTTACATACTAAGCGACATTATGAGTACCCTACGTTTTAACTTGCGGGAAGATAAACCCGACAAGTCCACAAAATGCCCTATTGAATTAATTTATCAAGTATCCGGGCAAAGAAAATACTATCAACCCGAAAACAATAAAGGCAAGCCAGTTAAACTAAACCCTATCAATTGGGAAGGTGATAAGCAATTGGCCGTTTATGTTAATCCGACAAAGGCAAAGAAGATATTGCCTGGCGAACTACATAAAGATTTGGACAGCGTGATTTTATTTGAAACTGAAATTGAAACTGTGAACGATACCATTTCAAAAGTAAGGACGGACATCAAAGCCATTGAAGACAGGTTTGCTTTGGATAAAATCCCTTATTCGGCATCAATGGTAATAGATGCTTTCAAAGGCAGCTCAATCAGTAAAACGAAAAAAGAGGAGCCAAAGGACTTTCTTGTTGATTTAATAGATCAATATGTTGCCGCCCATGCGCTCAGCCGGGAAGCGGGGTATTTAACCGTTTTCAAATCTGTTAAAACTCATCTACTTGCCTATCAGGTTGCTAATAAGGAAACAGTAAGAATTGAAACTATTGATTACAATTTCTTTCAGCGTTTCCAAACATTTTTAATTAATGACGGCAAATTAAAAAACAACACTATAGCAAAAGCGCTAAGCACCCTGAAAACTTTATTAGCCTACGCAGGTAAGACCGGGATAAAGGTAAACGATAACTATAAGGGCTTTTCTATAAAGCGCGAAAAATTGGAGGTAATAGCCCTTAACGAAACCGAGTTTACCGCATTGCTGAATATGGATTTATCCAAAAACAAAAGGCTGGCCCAGGTACGGGATGTGTTTTGTTTTTCGTGCGCAAGCGGGTTAAGGATTAGCGACATGGAGCAGCTAAAGAGAGAACATATAAAGTGGGATCAAATTAACCTTACCGTAAAGAAAACCAAAACAGAATTAACCATACCACTAAACGGCATTACTTCTAAAATACTGGACAAGTATAAAGATCATCAAAAACCCCTGCCTTTGATCAGCAGTCAGAAACTTAACACCTACATTAAAGAATTGTGCAAAGACGCTAAAATTAACGAGCCGATTGAAATAGTACGTTTTAGGGGCAGCAAGCGGGAAACCGAAACATTCCCCAAATATGAATTAATCCACTTACACACAGGTCGGAAAACATTTTGCACCCTATCACTTGAAAAGGGCATGAGCGCGGAACAGGTAATGAGTATAAGCGGACATACAGACTATAAAAGCTTTAAACGCTATGTTGATGTTACCGAGAAACTTAAAAAGGTTGTTATGCTTAAAGCCTGGGGTGCGCCGGTTACTCAATTGAAAGTGGTGTAAAAAAATAAAGGTGATCTGTTGTAATGAGTCTTGATAAAGAAAAATTCGAGCTGTTTATAGAAAGGAGCAAAGAGCTTCCAAATATTTTCTCTTTAGAAATTCATAGTAAAATTAAGCAATTCCTTGATGGTTCAATGCCGGAATTGACGCCTGACGAGTGTGAAAGAATCGAAAATTATTTACCTCAACAGGTATGTTCAAAGTTTAATCAGCTAACACGCGAGGTTATTTACGAGATTAATTGGAATGTCGCCAATATTGCTTCCCAAAATCAGGTCAGAACTTATTTAGAATATCTAATTGGAATTTTAAGCCAGATAACTTCATTTTTAAAAAAAGCAACATGGTTCGACGAAATAGAAAACATAAAGCCAAATTTTATTCCTGAATTGACGTATCGTTTAAAAGAAGATCAAATGTCCGTTTTCATTTTACTGTATGATCTTTTATGGAAGAGTAACCATTATTATTATGGAATGTACAACAGCGTAGAAATGCATGTGAACGGGCTTCTGATAACCAAGGGAGGCGTAATGCTTATCCACAACCAAAAGGGCCCTTTGACAACTTATTTTGAAGCGTTAGCTAAGATGGATAAAAAAATTGATTATAAACAAATATCCGATGACGCTATTTCTGTAGGTGATCGACTTGGCCCTA
>CAZZUU010000003.1:33703-49004 GCA_964657275.1 uncultured Mucilaginibacter sp.
TAAGCCAAGGACAAACGATAATTCGGGGTTAACGAACAGGGAAACTTTATTGATTCTTAAATATAAATATGAAGCCAAGTTAATACCTTATCCGTTAGCTAAAGATCAAAAAGCGGTGAGCAACGGACGTTACAAAAAATACTACTCCGTTTTTTCTAATAACAAACGTGTTTACAAGCCTGCTAGACGCGAAGAATTACAAAATATTCTTCCTTATTTGTCTGATTTCTCAGGTGCTCAAAAGGCCGCCATCAATGATCTGGCTAATCTCAGCTAAAATCGTACCCCCGGTATATACCCGGTTCTTTTAATTATTAATGTTTTTTGTATATTCTTTTGTGCTTAACTAATTTTTAAGCACATGGAAAATGTATTTTTAACATCACTCACAACCCCGGAGGTCAGGCAGCTATTCAGGGAGGAATTAGAAACCTATTTTGGTAATGTCAATCAAAACAACGTAGAACCCTCTAAAAACGAGCAGCCAGTTACTACAAAACAATTATGCGATTTCTTAGGGGTAACGGTCCCGACAGTTATTAGATGGCGGAAACGCGGCAAGATTCCTTTTATGCAAATAGGTTCAGCCGTAAGGTTTAATTTGCCCGCTGTTTTATCCGCTTTGGAAGTGAAAAAGAAAGATAAGGGTTAATCAACCATCAACCCTTAACTTTTTCAGCTAATGTTTGATGGTTTTAAAGCGATAACTTATGACAAACTTACTTTTCAGAGCTTGCTTAAAAACTCGCGTTTAGAATGGATTCAACATACCAATACAAATACTGGCGAAATAAATTATTCAACTAAATACAAAGGCTTAACCATCGAAAGATTTTGTTCTGGCCGGATACAGATAGCCGGGAGCTTGCACAAATATCATAACGATGGTATACACAACTGGAATGATTTTACAGTTAGCAAATTAAAAGACGTATTAGATAGCCTCCAATCCGACCTTGATATTAACCCATTAACAACCTCTCTAAACAATTTAGAGTACGGAGTTAATATAAACACACCTTTTGCCCCCGACGCGCTTATTAATAGCTTAAATGGCTTTAAATGGAAGCCATTTAATATAATGGATACTATAGGGCAGGGATACGGGAAACAGTGCAAAGGCTCCAGCCAATATATAATTAAAATATACAACAAAGGATCTCAAAACTATCGCCAAGAAATGATATTGCGGATTGAAAAAAAAGTGGTGACTATGGCTGCTTTAAATTTTGGACAGCTAAAGTTAGCTGATTTACTGAACCCTGATTTATGGGAACATTGTAAAAAGGAGCTAATAAACATGGTCGATGACATTTTATTCAATGAACCCATAGATATTAAGTCGCTAACGAAAATTGAACAAAAAACCCACAGTAAAGTTGTTAATCAAAGCAACTGGATCAATTTTAGCCGAGACCAAAGGAAGCGTTTAAAAAAAGCTTTTAACGAAATTATTTCCATTCATGGCCAGGATCGTTTCAAACCGATAATTTTAAAACAAATCAAAGATAAATTCGCAGAGTTAATAAGCGCTTAAACTGCACACGTTTTAACCTTATATATAAATGATTAAAACGTGGCGCTTTTTGAAATGATAGTTTGTATTTATTATTAGAAGTTGATTAATAAAATTCTACTTTTGACTAAGATCATTGCATCCAAAAATATTAAACGAATTAGCTAAGCTAAATTCCCGTTTACTCGATGTGGTAATTTCAAAACCCTCAGGAGCACAAAGTGGATAAGCTGTTTAACTTCTCATTATCACTTATTTGTTTTAATCCTGTTTGTAACTCCATTCTATTAAAATAGTAATGCTATTGTTATTACGGAAATGTAATTATCTTCGGGTGTTTAAAATATTGTACTAAATTTTTATTGCTGCTCAAATTACGACTTTAAGCATCACGCAATATAAAGATTATGGTACGCCGATTTGGCGTAGCTGTAACTTTATGCGTGAAGGGCGTCGTAACCCTGAGTAGCTAATTTTACAATAGCTACGCCATAATTTTTACTCTAAATACGACACGTCATTCATGGAAAGGATTTATAATATTGGGCGCTGGATTGCTATACTACCAGCTTCTTTTATCGGATACCTATTACCAGTACGAGGATTTGGCTATATTTGCGAATTATTTCTACCCACCGATGTTCACTGGCTTAGTTATTCTGTTGGCCTTATAATGGGAATAATGGGCAGCGCTGCTTGTATTTCGCTTGGTTCTATATGCTGTCCAGTAAAGGCTTATCACGGCTTTGTTAGTATATTTTTAGCTACTGCCCTTTGTTTTTTCTATGGTGTATTGTGGGATTTTGCAACTCACACCACACACGATCAAACTCTTAAAATTGAAACGACTATTCAGTTTATCTTAATGTCAATATTTGCAATAATTGGATCAATTTCACAAGTCCATGAACAGTTAAAGCAAGAACGCAAAGAATTGCGTAATGCGCTGCTTGATGCTGAAATGGATAGACTCAAGAGATAAACCGTGCCGAGCAATGAAATAATTGAAGCTATTCTATTATGATGGAAAAGCGGATATCAATCAAAGATCAGCATATATTTTGGACGGATTATTTATCATAGTACTATTCCAAAATATAGTATTGGTTAAGTTTTTGCATCCCCATTTGTATAGTTAGTTAAAAATAATAACCCCACCCCATGCTCTATCAACTTCTCAATAAAACGATATGGCACCTAAAAAGGCATCCTGTTTTGGTTTCGCATGATGCTACGCGTTTGAAGAATGTGTGGGAGGAATTATGCTGGCACTACTACGGTGATTCGGAAATGATGTCCCTTTGGGAAGAATTTGTCAAGACCACTATTGCTGAACAGTTTGAAAAGCTGAAGGAAATCGACCGTCTCGAAACCTGGCTGGAAACAAAAAATGGAGAAAACGAAGTTGATGATTTTCTACAAAGAAAAAATTTGATTCTTGTATCAATCTTGAATACTTAAATATCGACCCCCTTCATCGAGAAATCGGGTTCGATAATGGCGAAGTTTATGATGAGGTTTATAAATTGCTTTTGGAAGCTGCCGATAAATACGCCAGTCATAAGGAAGAATGGCATTATTATGATTGACACTTCAGTAATCAAAATTTCTGTATTGAAAAAGGCGACAGCTAAGAAAATAATCAATTCTCAGGATAAAATTTTTTAATCCAAAACTCGTAATATCCGTCTATTAATTTCTTTCCTTCTCCAGAGATGATATAAGCAACGGGATTCCCCTTAATACCTTGCCCCATGCGCTCAATAGCGCCCATTTTAACCAGCTTGTTGACACCCCTTCTTACCTGCTGTATATTCATTTCATTGTAGCGTTTATGAACCTTATATAGGCTAAAACAGGGTACATTATTAACATATGCGGCATTAGCAAAGGCCAGAATTTCGAGATCGTATTTATTAACACCGTTTTCCTTATTGAACAGACAATTAATATTACGCTGGTTTAGCATGATTTCCCTGATTACTGCTTTAATTTCACAAGTGTCCATGGAATTGAATTAATGTAAATCCAAACAAATATACCAAAATTGATAAATTAGGGCAAATTATATACATGCAAATTGGTTTCCAGATACAAGCCAATTGCGTGAGGCGAGTAATCATTCACGCATATACTGGCATTACGTTTAATATAAGAATAGTAACCTATACCCAAAAAACTTACCATGAATGAATATATTTTGAGCTGAACGATGCCAGGAATTTCACCTAATTAAAGCTTACTGCATTCTTATTAGAGGTTCAGTCTATTTTAATCTACCTCTGCTGCCACGATGATTCAGTAATCAATTTAGGTAATGATATACGACTTGGGACAAAGGCACGAACGGCGCGTGGCTTGTCACCATTTCTCTTTTTTTCCAATATAATCATTTTTATCTGGAGATATGTCTACCAATACCAAATCAAACGATGGATAGTTCATGCCGTCTTTAACAAAAGGTTCTACTTTAAACTTAAACTTAGTCAGCAGTTCATTAATTTGAGGAACAAAGGCATTAAAATCATCGTCACCTATACCTTTGAGACATGATATTACATAACCGTCTTTATCAATCTGTACCACTACTTCCCCTGTAAAATAAATACTGGTTGATCGTCCTGCCATAGCAGAATCAATTACTCTCGTCAAATGTTTGGTTGACGCATAATTACGGTTATGCTGCGCATACACATTTATGCAAAATGATAATAATGAGACTATGATTATTAGTTTTTTCACGATGTGTTTTTGTATAAACTAATATAGAACATTTTCAGTTTATATAAAGGTATTATTTACTATGCCCTTTAAAATTTCATCAAATAAACTTTCATGCACTAAAAAAAAGCCATGAGCTTTCATTACTTCTATCAGTTGGTTTTTAGACGACTCCCCTAGCGAGGGCGCAGCCCAAGCCAAAGAGGTGGGCCACTTATGTGGCTTTATTCATATTGCAAACTGTCCTAACCTGTCTCACTAAAAAAACGAACAGGACAGTAACAACACACCCCTTTCACTTTTATAGATGGTCAACCGGCATGAATATGATAAATGGATTACTGATGCTATAGCCACTGTTACCAATAGTTGTGCCTGCTATATTCATAATAAGGCTTTTGTGCCCGGATGCATCATAGGCAACACTTGCAAATGTACTGCTGTAAGTAGTCAGCAGCGATACATTGCTAAGTGATCCGCCAACGCCAACGAAATCTTTTGAAAAAAATTTGGATTTGGAAGCATTGTTAGTTAAACCTACATCTTTCCAGCCACCATTGCTATAAAACATGCCGAAAGCCTCGTTGTTACCTGATATTGTTCCCGCTTCTATGGTAACGGACATTGTACAGTTTGGACCCTGGGAGGCCTGAAAACCATTTATCTTTATACCCGACTGCTGAATAGAAGTCAAAACTTCGGTTTTATTAGTTGCCAGGTTGATATCCCATACCTGCTCGCTTTCCAGTGTAGCCGGGCAAGGCAGAAATACCAGGTGGTCGTTGCCTTTTTCATCCAATAGCAGATGGGCGGGGTTAATAAAGGTGTTGCCTTCTTTATAGGCAGGATAGGTATATACTGTGCGCTCGGGGTTTTTGCCGTCGTAATACTCTATTTTAGCCACGCCGTAATCATCATTATCCTGATATATCAGGTGAGGCTTGCTGTTGGCATCTACAAATCCGCTTAAATTAATAGCGCCGTCCTTTTTAGTTGGATAACCGGTTGACGAAATTGGGGCAGGTGTGCTTAAGTTAACGTATGCTGAATGGCCAGTACCAATAAGCGCGGTTACGCGCAACAGATCGCAATTATACCAGGAAAAATTTCCAGTGACGGTTGATAGGGCTAGCGACAATTGCGACCAGAACACATAAACACTTCCGTTTGGTGCAACGGTGGCAAACCAACTATCCTGCATACCTTCTATTTCGTTTAACTGTACCTGTTGGCTCCATGCCCCGCCATCTAACACTTTGTAAAAAATGGTACCTATAGTATTTCCTCCAGGCCCGTCTATAGCCATGTCTACAGTATAGTGGCTTGGAGTATAGCCAAAGCGTTTCCATATGGCGTAAATTTTGCCGCTGGCATCCTGCAATATGCGTGGGTAGCCTGCACCGTTACCAGTGTAGTCATTACTTAAAGCGATGGGCTTGCTCCATGAAGCGCCTTTGTTGGTCGATGTTGAATAGTATATAAATATCGGTTTCCCAATGTCGGGTCTTTCCTGAAATACTGCATGGTAAACGCCACTTTTATCGATTAAAAAATCGCAAAGGCCGGCTTTATCAAACTGCGAGATTTTTCGAAGCTGTGTCGATTGTGCAGGTGCACTCGAATTGGAACAAGAAACAAACAATAACGCAAATATTAAAATAAAAGCCGGGCGGTACTTCATACTAACAGAAATTTTAAGTTTTGAAAATGAGTTGGTTATACAATAATAATAAAATAAAAATTGTACAACCAATTTTGGTAGCGTCTCGGTTTGAAATTTTCATTATTTCCGAAAAAGCGCTTAATATTCGATGGAGTTTTGCTTCGCTTTAAATCTTTAACTTCTTATATTTATAAAAATGCTACATGCATTAATAGGCTGTTACCATAAAATGCACCGGAATGTCGAAACTTAACTTCATTTCTCCTTTTTTTCTAGTTTAGAATTTAAAAGATTCAGCGGCTTTAAAATATGATATTGAAGCATATAGGACAATGCGAAGTGCAAACGCCGAACGCCAGTATTGTTTATTGTCAGCTATAAAGAACAGGCAGAATTAAACAATAAACCTGAACAAGTTTCTGAACCGTCTACAAAATGAGTTATCTTGATATTTTCTCTTTTCTACGTAATATAGTGTAGCTTTGAAAAAGTTCAGTTCGGGAGTAACCGTGAGTTTGCTATTAGGTATCTAAAGGCAGTCGAGAAAAAGAACGAGGCGTATTCTATAGCCAACAATCTCAACATATTGAATTGTGTAGAAATAAAAGGCACAACCATTGCAACCGTTCACGTTACAAACACTTCTCTTCCATTTGATATTATTTACGAAATTGAAACCATGTTTTGGATGGGTTAAAACTTCGTAGTGAATCTTTCGTCCTAACTATCTGTAATAGATAATGTTATAGTATTTTTCGTATCCGATATTAAGTCCTTTAGGATTAGTGGTTTTTATATTAATAAGAGTATTTAGTTATTGAAAAATAAGATCGAAGCCAATGGTCTATGCCTTCTAAGAAGTTGCCCAAAATAGCCTGTCGTCATCCTGATAAATAAGTATCCCCAAAACCTAGCTTACAAGAATGGAAGTTGTATATAAACTAAAAAGGCAATCCATTGGATTGCCTTACCTATTCAACTTTACTTTAACCTACACAACAGAAGTGTTTCCACGGATAATCCCTATGAGGAATGCAATAACTGCAATAACAAGTAAAACATGAATTAGTCCTGTAGCAGAATAAGCAAATACGCCAATCGCCCATCCAATTACAAGGATTACAGCGACAATATACAGTAGTGATCTCATATTAATTTAATTTAGTTTGATGTATTAATTTGATCTTAATAATCATGCCAATTCAATAACGATTTACATATTTATTAAGGAGGAAAATTGTGTTTAGAATAGTCTACAGGTTTGCAAAGGCGAGTATACCATACTGATCAAAAGGGCTGGTCATTGGATACACCATTCATGAAACTTATCGTTGCTTTTTGATATTTCGGAGGAGATGAACGGGCCGAATCCCGATCCATCGAACAGCATCAAAAAATTATCGCCAAATAATGCCAGTGAATTTGTTATGATAAAATGAAAAAATCTAACCCGAAAATTGCAGTTATATTTTGGTACCTACTAATTTCTGAATTATGAAAAGCGCCTTTGATTTGAGGAAGGTTAGAACAATTTTTCAGCAAATGAGTTTATCGCTGGTATACTTTAATTCATACCCCTATGGAACACAGCAAAACATGGCATGAAAAACACAAAGATGCCTCAAAATTCGGGCAGCGCCTAGCCGATTCAGTAGCAACCGGCATGGGTTCCTGGCGTTTCATCATTATCCAAACGCTTATTGTGGGCGCATGGATGATCCTGAACGTTGTCGGCTTTATTCATCACTGGGATGTATATCCGTTTATACTCTTGAATCTGCTGTTCTCGACGCAGGCAGCCTATGCGGCGCCAATCATCATGATGGCGCAAAATCGCCAGAGCGAACGCGACCGGCACCATGCGGAGCAGGATTACAGAACTAATTTGGAAGCCAAAAAGGAAATCGAGCAATTGCTCGAAAAATTGAATGTCATCGAAATTGAGAAGCTAGACAAAATATTGGAGTTGCTGGAATCGAATGCTAATAAAAAAATTAAGTCGAATTAATTCAGCCATACCGTTAAGCGAAAAAGTTTTCTTTGGGCCAACAGTTGGTGGTGCACCTTCAAATGATTCGTTAAATTGTTCAAAAAAAAATTAGAAAAATAAACGAAGCTAACCCGTCGTAGTTATGGCTATTAATATTTTAATTCAGATAATTTAACTTAAATTGCAGGAATCTTACGCAAAACAAAAATTCCCTTGTTCTATCTATGAGGTATTATGTAAATAAAACCCTTTTATCATCTGTCTCGAAGTTGATTAATATATACGCTTTTCTTACTTTTCATTTGATGCCGATAACCGCGTTAAATAAACAAAATTGCAATATTAACGTTTGTTGTAGGTTTATTATTCAGCTGTAATTATGAAGTACTTTAACTCTGCTTTTTACCTTTTTTTTATAGTTTTAAATTTTTTGTTTATACCCGACTTACGTGCGCAAGGTATACCCCAAAACATTTCCGCAGTAAATATTGATGATCTTTCTGATAGTCAGATCCGTCAAATAGTGCAACAAGCGCAAGCGTCTGGATTCAGCGATGCGCAACTAATTCAACAAGCGCAAGGCAGAGGAATGTCAACTGATCAACTTCAAATTTTGCAAAAACGTATAGCACAACTCCGGAGTTCTCAAAATGCCAGCGTTAGCGGAATTGATACAAGCCAGGTAACGGCGAGAACATTGAATTACCAGCCCGACACAATTAACAATCCTGGCGGTAGCGGTGTGAGTTCCAAAATTTTTGGAGCCGACCTTTTCAGAAACAGAAATTTAATCTTTGAGCCCAATCTTAAACTGGCGACACCATTGAACTATGTTTTGGGCCCGGAGGATCAACTTAATGTCAACATCTATGGTAACTCCTTAGTCAATTGGAAATTGACCGTATCGCCCGAAGGTAGTATTAATATGCCGGGCGTGGGCTTATTGGATGTTTCGGGTAAAACCATTGAACAGGCTACAGCTGCAATAAAGAGCAGGCTAGCATCAAATAATTATTCGATTGGCAAAGGAACCAGTGTGCAGGTTACTTTAGGTAATATTCGCAGCATTAAGGTAATTATGGTTGGGGAAGTGGTAAAGCCTGGCACTTACACCCTACCCTCACTTGCAACGGTTTTTAATGCATTGTATTCCGCTGGTGGCCCTAATGATAATGGTACATTTCGCCAAATTGAGATAATTAGAAACAACGAGATAATCAGAAGACTAGACATTTACGATTTCCTGGTCAAAGGCGATCAAAAGAACAACATTCGTTTGCAAGACCAGGACATTATACGGGTCCCTACCTACAGGATTCGCGTTGAAATGGATGGAGAAATAAAAAGACCGGCCCTTTTTGAGATATTACCAGGCGAAAGCTTACAGGACGTTATTAGGTTTGCAGGAGGATTTACAGACCAAGCATATACTGCCTTGATTAAAGTATCACAAATCAGCAATCAACAACGTAGGCTAAGCGATATTTTAGAAAGTGACTTTAAAAATTATGTTCCGTTGCGGGGCGATAAATATACTATACAACGCATTCTTGAACGTTATGAAAACAGAGTTACGATTAATGGGGCCGTTTTTAGGCCCGGAGAATATGAGTTGCAAAACGGGTTAACCTTAACCCAACTACTACAAAAAGCCGCCGGGTTGAAAGAGGATGCTTTTACAGGAAGCGCAAGCATAATCAGGTTGAAACCCGATAATACCACGGAAGAAATATCATTTAATCTTCGTGATATATTAAATAAAACTGTAAGTGATATTCCATTAAAACGGGAAGACGTGATATTGATATCATCAATTTTTGACCTTCGGGATCAATATCGGGTTACAATAAAAGGAGAAATAAGGCACCCTGGTGAATTTGCGTACGCCGATAGTATGACCGTAAACGATTTAATTGTTAGCGCTGGTGGTTTCACTGAGGGCGCTAGTGCAAAACGAATTGAAGTTTCGCGTAGGATATTTGATAGTGATCCAACCATCAAAAACAGTAAGGTTGCGCAAGTTTATAGCATAAATGTGGATGCGAAGTTAAAATCCGGAGAAGATCGCTTTACCTTAAAACCTTTTGACATCGTATCAATTTATAATTTACCAGGTTTTGAAAAACAAAAAACTGTTAAGGTGGAAGGTGAGGTGGTATATCCTGGATTTTACACTATTCAAAAGAAAGACGAAAAAATATCCGACATCGTTTTAAGAGCAGGTGGCTTAACTGCTTCTGCCGATGTGCAGGGAGGTAGTTTGCGGCGTGATAATATATCTATTTTGGATGCAGATAAAACCAGGATTGATACTAATATCCTAAATAATGAACGCAGTCAACGTGTAAAGCATTTGCAACATGTGTATGACGATTCTACAGCTGTAGACACGCAAGCTTCTAGAAATAATTATGTAGGTATAAATCTTAAAAAAATATTAGACAAACCAGGTACCAATGGGGACCTGATATTGGAAAATGGTGACATTTTAAGAATACCCAAACAACAGCAAATAGTAAAGGTTAACGGCGAAGTGCTGTATCCCAGCGCTATAGTTTACACTTCCGGTAAATCATTCCGATCATATGTATTAAATGCAGGTGGATATGCGCCTGATGGATTAAAAAGAGCTGCTTACGTTGTTTATCCGAACGGTACCGTAAAAGGCACCGGCAAGTTTTTGTTTTTTAATATTCACCCCTCGGTTAAACCTGGCAGTGAAATATATGTGCCGAAAAAACCTGTACGAAGGGCATTATCACCAGGGGAAGTTGTCGGTTTAACTACAGGCGTTGCATCCCTTGCTGCGATCATTTTGGGAATTATCAGTTTACGTAAGTAGACCATGAAAGTATTTGCTATATTATTAATATATTAATCACATGACTACGGGAAATCCGGATCACACCTCCAATGAGTTATCAATTAAAGACCTGATAATTAAAACTCGCCTCCTATTTCTTCATATAAAAAGCAAGTGGCAAAAGGTATTATTATTTGCTTTTATCGGTGCAGCAATGGGGTTGATTTATTCGTTCGTAAAAAAACCACAATACACGGCAGGCATGACGTTTACTGTTGAAGGTGAGGACCAGTCTACCGGCGGGATTAACGGTTTGGCGGCCCAATTCGGATTTGATATCGGAGGCGGCAAAGGGAGCATATTTGAAGGTGATAACATTATGGTCTTCTTCAAATCGCGGTCGATGGTGCAAAAAACTTTACTAACTGAAGATTCTATCGCTCAAACTCCTCGTCTTCTGGTTGATGATTATATAAATTATAACGACTATCGTAAACGATGGGATAATAAACCTGCGCTAAGTAATGTTGTTTTCACCCCGGGGCAACAAAAGCTATCCCGGTTACAAGACAGTATTCTTTCAGTTTTCTATGACGAAATCATTAAAAAAAATCTCTTTGTCGATAAAGTCGACAAAAAATTGAGCATCGTAACTTTAAATTTCACAGGTAAGAACGAGCTTTTTGCAAAATCTTTTGTAGAACGCTTGGCAGGAAATGTAATTGACTTTTATATTCAATCAAGAATAAGAAAATCCCAGTATAATGTTGATATTTTACAGCACCAGGTCGATTCGGTAAAAAGAAAACTTAACGAAGCGATATCCGGTGTTGCTTCTTCAACAGACGCTGAGCCGAATGCCAATCCGTTAAAACAAGTTTTACGGGTTTCTTCTCAAAAGAAAATAGTTGACGTAGAAGAGAGTAAAGCTGTCCTTACTGAACTTGTCAAAAATCTGGAGATATCAAAAGTTTCGCTATTAAAGGATAGGCCTCTTATAGAAATTATAGATCAGCCAATTTTGCCGCTAAAAAAAGAAAAGATTAGTAAGACAATGGGTATAATAGCAGGATTTATTATTGGTGCTTTCTTGGCTGTCATGGTTATTGTTATTAAAAGAATTTACCATCAAATCATGGCTTAAATCTGCAGTTCAGATGAACACTTTATTTCGATGAATAAATACCCGCTAACTATTGAAACACTTATATAGGCCAAATAATGCTTTCAAGTATAAAATTATTTTTTGCTAAAGGCGCTGAACGAACTCAGCAAATAAAAAAAAATATTATTGCTTCATTTATTTTAAAAGGCGGGAATATAGTTATCAGCTTCATTTTAATCCCGTTAACGATAAATTACGTCAATCCAACGCAATATGGAATTTGGATAACTTTGGGTTCGATTGTTAATTGGTTCAGTTTTTTTGATATTGGTTTTGGAAACGGCTTAAGAAATAAAATAGCCGAAGCAAATGCTTTAAATCAACCTCAGGATGCAAATAGATATATAAGCACAACTTATGCAGCCCTAACTATTATTTCAGTTATAGTATTCTTGGTGTTTTTTGTCGCTAATCATTTTATCAACTGGAACTTAATTTTAAATATTTCGCCAGGAATACTTAATAATTTGCAACAGATAGCGCTCATTTTTTTTGCGTGCTTTTGCGTCCAGTTTGTGACGCAGATAATTAATATTGTATTAGTTGCTTTTCATTCACCATCAAGGGTATCTCTCATAAGTTTTTTTGGTCAATTAATTAGTTTAATCGTTATTTATATACTTACGCTTAAAACCAAAGGAAGCCTTCAGAACTTGGTTTTAGTTTTAGCCGGAGTTCCGCTAATTGTTCAATTCTTAGCCTCGCTATGGTATTATAATACAGACTACAGAGATTTTCTGCCCAGATTCCGTTTTATCAATTTCAAATATGCAAAAGAGATTTTAAAAATAGGCGGACTGTTTTTCATTATTCAAATTGGGGCATTAATTTTATATGAAACAGACAATATCGTTATTACGCAAGTATTTGGCCCAAGAGATGTAACTGTTTTTAATATTGCATATAAACTTTTTTTTGTAGTAGTAATGGTATCAACCATCATAATGAATCCTTTTTGGAGTGCGTTTACAGAAGCCTTTTCTAAGAATAATTTCGAGTGGATTAAAACCACTATAAGAAAAATGTATTACTATTTGGCTGCAGCCTGTTTAATGAGTTTACTGTTGTTTTTAGTGTCGCCTGTAATTTATAAAATATGGGTGGGTAAACAAATTAAGGTCCCTGTATTATTATCATTTACAATGGCCCTGCAAGTTATCGGGCATTGTTGGTTGATAATTAACTGCTTTTTTCTAAACGGTATTGGTAAAATAAGACTTCAGGTTTATTTATACATCATTTGTATGATCATAAATATTCCGCTTTCAATTTTTTTGTGCAGAATAACGGGCAGCACTATCGGCGTAACTATTTCAAACCTGCTGATTTTTGCCTATATGAATATTGTATTATATATTCAGTCCAAAAAAATAATAAACAAAACCGCCACCGGAATTTGGAATAGGTAAAGGAGTAGGCTGTAATTTGAAGGAAATGAGAATTGAAGTAGCCAATAAAGATATATTTTAGCACCTGTTAGTTATTGCAAAATAAATTGTAAGCATTGTCGTAATGAAAATAAATAAAAAAATAAAAAAGTTTTTTCTCTCAATAGGTTTAGATGTTAAGAAATATAGACCCGACACTAAGCATGAAGTGCTGTTTTGTAAAATGTTAAAAGAGTTTGATATAAATATGATATTTGACATCGGCGCGAATGAGGGCCAGTTCGGCGTATCTATGAGAGATATCGGCTATACTGGCGGAATGGTATCGTTTGAGCCATTAACCACTGCCCACCAAATATTAATTGCCAATAGCAAAAAAGACAAATTGTGGAAGGTTGCCTCACAAATGGCGATTGGAGACTTGGACGGTGAAATTGTTATTAATATTGCAAGTAATTCAGAAAGCAGTTCAATTCTAAATATGCTGGATTCACATACTGATGCAGATGAAAATACAGCTTACATTGGTAACGAGAAGGTACGTATCGCCAAATTAGATAGTGTTTACCAGGATTATGTTGACAATGATTCAAGGATTTTTATGAAAATTGATACACAAGGTTATGAAGATAAAGTTCTAAACGGTGCAAAAGAATTCCTTAAAAAAGTTATTGGGCTGCAATTAGAAGCATCCCTAATACCGCTTTATGACAACCAAAAGTTATTTGATGAAATGATTGCCAATCTCAAAAGTTTGGGATTTGAAGTGTGGTCAATAACTCCTCTTTTTAGCAACGTTCGTACCGGAAGACAACTACAAGTGGATATTACCTTTTTTCGCGAACCTGGAATCCAAAAAGATAAACTGTAATATTCGCCAACCAAGTAATTTTTGATTAATGTTTTCCAATTACATATAGTGAAATCATATATCCGCAAAACATCATGTCGGGTATAAAATTCAAATTGTGAAAAACATAGAATTATAGATTAATGTGACGCCAAACTTTGCTTTTGACGTAATAAAAGGGACTTATATGCTATAGCCACAGCGAATAAGACGCCTGCGTTATAGTGCTAAGCATGGAGAATGAAAAGGTGAAAGATAAAAGTTACCTTCCGTTTTTTTTCTTATAATGTGATGTTTAACTTGCCGGATAGTTAAAAAAAACGATGTAACGCAGGTAATGTACAAATTTGCATAACCATTTACTATGAATAACCTAAGTAATCCAAAAATTTCAATAATTACAGTTTGCTATAATGAAGCACGTTTAATAGAAGAAACGATAAAAAATGTTTTGAGCTTTGACCAACATCAAGTGGATTATATTATTATAGACGGGAACTCTAGTGACGGAACAGTTGATATAATAAAAAAGTACGAGCAAAAATTAAAATTTTGGATAAGTGAACCAGACAATGGTGTTTATGATGCGATGAATAAAGGTTGGAATAAGGCTATTAATGATAGCTATATTTTATTCCTAGGCAGCGGTGATTTGGTTATTAATATGCCTGATGCTGATAGTTTTAAAAACGGTAATATTATAGCAGGCAGCGTACAAATAGGCAATAAATTTTTATACAAACCAAAAGTCGATATTCGTTTAAAATTGGGTAATACTTTACACCATCAAGCTCTTCTCATAAAAAAATCTTTATATCCCGACTCGCCATTTAATCCTACTTATAAAACATATGCAGATTTTGATTTTAGTCAGCGCTTACTCAAAGCTGGTCATAAAATTCATATTGACTCTAATTTTAAAGGATACGCACTGGAAGGCGGTTTAAGTTCGAAGTTTGATAAGAAACAGTCGTTAGCTGTGGTTAAAAATAATTTTGGATGGTTTTATATGACATTGGCTTTTATATATTATTATCTGCGACATGAATTATAATATTGATATACTAGTTGTAATAGTTTTATATAAAATGAAACTAGGCGAGTCAAATTCGTTTTTATCATTATCAGCATCATTGCAAAACAGCGATGTTTGCCTGAACCTGTTGGTTTATGACAACAGCCCTGAGTATAATCCAATTGCTCAA
>CAZZUU010000004.1:0-6578 GCA_964657275.1 uncultured Mucilaginibacter sp.
CATTTATTGTTAATTTTTTATGACTAATTTGATTCAAATGAAAACTTTAAAAATATTTATGATCCTGCTGGTATTTACCTCAGGAATTGCCAAAGCTCAATTTACAAAGGCTGAACTACAGGTAAGCGGGCTCACCTGTGCGCTATGCGCCAAAGCCGCCCAAAAATCGCTGGAAAAACTTCCTTTTATAAGTGATATCAAAACCGATCTTTTACATAACATTTATGTGCTAACCTTTAAAAGCGGTACAGCCGTAGATTTCGATCAGATCAGCAAAAAAATTCAGGAATCCGGTTTTTTTGTAAATAGCCTCAAAGCCACTTTTAATTTCGACAATGTAAAAGTTTCTGATAACCATTTCAGTTACGGTGGTGATAGTTTCCAGGTAATGAATGGTGCAGATAAGCCATTAAACGGCCCGGTTGTGGTAACCATTGTTGACAAAGGCTTCGCACCCCGGTCGGTATCCAAAAAGTACCTTGGGCAGGTTGCAGTAAGTCAGCCGCCGGGTTCGGGCCGTTTATATCACGTAGCTATTTAATCTTCATAGTTTTATTATGAAGCATTTAATATGGACTATATGCCTGATGGCTACGGCGTGCCCTGCGTTTTCGCAGGAGCTCTATGTGAATACCGAACCAGCCAGCAACATGGCCGCCCATTCGATGGGTATCAGGTTAGAAAACCAGGGCTTTTTTAGCCCCGGTTATAAAAACCGCTCTACTGTCGAGGTAATGTACGGTGCCGGCCGCAAATTGATGCTGCATGGTTCATTGTACGCATCTGATTATTATGAAAATCAGCAGCATTTTGAAGGGGGCAGCGTGTATGCCAAATACCGATTCCTGTCAGTCGACTCTGTTCAGCAGCATTTTAGAGGGGCTTTTTTTGTGAAGTTATCAAGCATTAGTAATCCGGTACCAAACCAGGAAATTTCACTGGAAGGCGATAATTCGGGCTTGCAAAGCGGGGTTATTTTCACCCAGCTTTTGCATAAGTTGGCGCTATCGGGCTCGGCAAGTTACCTGCGTGATTGGAACAACGCTGGAGGGTTTGAAATACCTTCCAGTTATGCAAGGGATGCTATTGCATACACCTTATCGGCCGGATACCTTTTATTGCCTAAAACTTATAAAAGTTATAGCCAAACCAACCTTAACCTGTACGTTGAGGTATTGGGAAAAACAAATCCGGGCTATGACGAAAGCTATCTTGATGTTGCACCGGCATTTCAGCTTATTTTTAACAGCCTGATACGGCTTGATTTTTCTTACCGGTTACCCCTTTATAATTCAATGATACGAAACACGAATAATATGTATTTGATAAGGCTGGAATACAATTTGTTCAACGTTTTTTAATAGAATAGCGGCAAAAAGTAACTCCCGATGTTTTATAAACACCGGGAGTTTTTCATTAAAATTTCTTGGTCGTTTCTGTGATATGCGCAAGGTGGTGTTTACTGTGCCATGCATAAAGCGCCAGTACTTTTTTAAGTTGCGAAGTACTGCCCGATTCTGGGTGCAAATAAGTGCGGTTCCATTGATCTTCCGTAAAGCTTTCTAACAAAGCCACCCAATGTTGATGGATGCCCTCTATTATTTTCAATGATGGTTCTATAGGCATCCGGTAATCAGGTAATAAGGCCCAGTCGGCTTCCTCGTAAGGTTTTATGGTTGGGTTTTCTTCAGTTAAAGCCCATTTAATACGCATTAACGCATTCATATGGCTATCGGCCACATGGTGAATAACCTGGCGTATGCTCCATCCGCCGGTTCGGTATTGCGTATCCAACTGTTTTTCATTAAGCCCGATAACAGCCTGGCGCAGCCTGCCCGGAAATTCCCGGATGGTATTAGTCAAGGCCCTGATATCCTCGTTTGTATATGATACCGGGGCCTTGAATTTCCCGATAGGATACTTCAATTGTTCATCTGTCATGAGAGTAAAAATTTAATTTAGGTATTGTTTTGATCTTCAATAAGGTTTTGGCCTAATTTAGCGTTTTGTACTTGTTTACTAAAACCGATGATCAAAAAGTTATTTGTACTGCTGCTCGTTTCCAATTGTTCGTTACTATACGCCCAAACTATAAAAACCGATGTGCTGATTATCGGCGGGGGCTCCAGCGGGGTTGCGGCAGCCCTTCAATGCGCGCATAGCAGGGTAAAAACGGCGCTGGCGATACAAAAAGATGATATCATCAGTAAAGCGGCCATAATCTCGTTAGAAGCTAATCACGATATTACCTCGCGCATATGGGATGATTTTCCATCAAAAGCACGAATACTGTACTTAGATACCACACAAAAAATTGCCATACAGTTTCAGCCCAATACCAACGACACCGCTCGAAAGAAAAAGGCAGATACAGTAAAATATTTAACAGCTTATTTAAATACAGTATTTAAAACCATCAAAAAAGACGGCGACCGCTGGGAAGTAACCGTTATACAAAACTCAAAAACAATAACCTTCAAAGCGAGGGTAATAGTTGATGCCACCCAAAATGGCGACGCGGCGGCAAGTGCAGGCGCTAAATTCACCACCGGGTTTGACAATTATACTGAAACCCAGCGACCAAATGATTACCGTACATCAATAGCATCAGGTGCAGCGTTGCCGGGCCATAACTATGGTGATTCCCATACGTCTAAAACTGCTTATCCGCCATACCCCGCATATTGCATACCTATGAGCGCTGTTTTATTAAAACGAACCGACAATATATTAGTGACACAAAAAGCGTTGGGTGGCGATGGCTCGTTTCAGTACGAGGCCGCAGAATGGGCCCTTGGCCAGGGCGTGGGAACGGTAGCCGCTTATTGCGCATTTTTTAAAACAACTACCCAAAGCTTAAAAGTGCGTGTCATACAGGGCGAACTATTGGATTTTAAAGGCACCCTATTGCCATTTACCGATGTTTCGCAAAAAGACCCCGACTGGCGGGCCATACAGCAGGTTTGTGCTACCGGCATGCTTAAAGGAACTCAAAAAATTAACGGAGGTAACGCCCAATTTGTTTTTAATGCCGATTCCTTAGTCAATACCGCCGAAGTAAAACCGGTTTTGATGGAGATATATACCCGGGCATTTTTATGGTTCAGTAAGGAAAAGCCCGGCGAAAAATTCACATTGGGAAACTTGTTGTCATTTATCAGCGACTATACACTAACTGATCCTCAAACTTTAAAGATCAGCATGCAAAAAACATGGAAAACACAATATAAGTTCACCCTTGATTTTGATTTGAACCGACAGGTAACCCGGCGTGAGTTTGCGGTTCTGGTCAACAAATTTTTAAATCCTTTTGCCCGAACGATTGATCTGGACGGACGACTGGTAAATTGATTCGCTTACTTCCCCCTGCATTCTGAATGTTTGCTTAATCATTCTTTCAAGATCAAGAACGCATCACGGATATACTTTAATTTCTTACCGAAATTTTAAGTTGATTATCTACACATGCGTGTGCTTCTACTTCATCACCATCAACAAACCGGAACTTAAACCCCTTATAAAAATCTGGATACCCCATAATACGCAACAATTCATTGGTTATACTTTGGGTTTGTTCAAAACTTAATTTTGAAGCCGTTGAAACATAAATAGTGGTTTCTGTCGAAAAATTTTTTGCGGTATTCATAAAGTAATTCTAAAATTGTTGTCCGCCGGCTTAACTGTCTGCTCCTGATACGTCGGCAAAAAGCATTTGGTTTTCATAGATAAAAGTAGCAGGTATAAAAAGGGACATCAATAGTAAAAGTGCGTGATTTCTTACCGTATAGTTACGTATTATTTCAAATGAGCGATATACGATCAGGTGTATAAAAAGTTACATACTATAAATTATATAACTGATTTAAACCCTGTTGTTATGGGACATTATAAATATCTACAGGCAACCTTTGTTGTTTATATCATGTATTTATTATAGTCTGGTACCCCGGAGTATCGCTACCACCCCAAACGTATAATCTAAATCTTAAAAAGACAATAGCATGAAAAATCTTAATCCTGAATGGTTTCGGCTTTTCGCTGTAATTGGGCTGTCAAGCACAATTTTAGTGTCTGCCTGTAAAAAAGAATCACAGCAAGTTTCAAAAACCGCCTCTACTCAAGTTCCTTCCGTAATGGTAAGTACAATTGCCGGCAGTCTTGTTGGCGGCATACCTGTTGGCGGATCTTTAGATGGAATGGGTACAGCAGCATCCTTTCTTTACCCGGATGGAATAGCCCTCGATAACAATGGCAATTTATTTGTAACCGACAATTACTACCAGGTGCGGCAGATTACCTCATCGCTGGCAGTTACTACTATTGCTGGCAGCACACAGGGAGGCTATTTGGACGGCCCCGGTATCACTGCGAGGTTTCTCGGGGCTAGTGGAATAGCGGCGGACGGTAACGGCAATTTATTTGTGGTTGATAGTTATAATTCCGTTATCAGGAAAATCTCACCGGCCCATGTTGTAAGCACTTTTGCCGGTAATCAGTCGGCCATCGGATCAATTTCTAAAGATGGAACAGGTACAGCGGCTACTTTTAAGTACATACAGGGTATTGCAGCCGATCTAAATGGCAATTTATTTGTGACTGACGGGTATACGATCCGCAAAATCACACCCGCGGGCGTAGTCACAACCTTTGCTGGGAATGGAATAAAAGGTTCTGCAAATGGCAAAGGGACAATTGCAAGTTTTAACAGTATGGCAGGAATAGCCGTGGACGCCAACGGGAACGTATATGTAAGCGATACCGGTAACGATTTGATCAGGAAAATTACCCCTGCAGGGGTGGTTTCAACGATGGCAGGAAACGGCACCCGGGGATATTTGGATGGAACGGGAACATCAGCCGGCTTCAGCGATCCCGTCGGGATAGCCGTAGATGCCAAAGGTAATATTTATGTAGCGGATTACCATGTAATTAGAAGGATTACACCGGACGGGGCAGTTGTTACAATAGCCGGCGACACTACTGATAAAATTGCTGGCGGAAAAGATGGACCAGGTAAAACGGCAACTTTTTTTAACGCCTCCGGAATTGTTGTTGCCACCAATGGTGATTTATACGTTGCAGATTACGGAGATAACCTGATAAGAAAGATTGTGTTTCAATAGGAAGATCAGGCCAAAGCGGTTATAAATAATTTAAATCGGCTCCTGACGAAATGCGGCTTGCTTTGAATCGCGGTTGTCTGTTAATGCATAAATATACTCATCCAAAATTATGCCCTTTTTTAAGATGGCTTTTTTCAGTTCTCCTTCTTTTGTAAAACCGGCTTTTTCCATTACACGAATTGATTTCGGGTTGTTACTTAATACCCCAGCCTGTATGCGCACTATATCCAGGTTGGCAAATGCATAATCAGTTATTAGTTTTATGGCTTTCGGGATTATCCCACGGCCCCAAAAGCTTTCACCTATCCAATAGCCTAATAAGGCCGTTTTCCTGTAAACATCTTCTTTTAATTCTAACCCGATAACGCCTACCACAAAGCCGTCAATATCTATAGCAAAATTAATAAATGGCTGCTGGTACTTCATACTTTTGATCCAGTGGATGGCATCTTCCATTGTGTATGGGGATGGAAACCTGTCTAAAAGAAAATCGGAGATAGCAGTATTATCTCCATGTTTCTGCAATGATCCCGCATCGTCCACTTTCCATCCCCTAAGCAAAAAACCCTCTCCGTGTAACTCCATTTTTAACAAAACAATCCTTAAAAATAACAATGATTATCGAAATTCTTAACTTGCGGCTAGAATTGATTCATTGGATTTATCTGGTGCGGTTCGAAGAATTAGTTTGCGCGCGGAATTACAAATCCAGCCTATCTTGAATTTACTGTCTTAAAATGCCTCTATGAAAAAAATATTTATGCTGTTGCTGTTCCCCATTTGCACTACAGTTGCCGCACAAAAGCTAGATACCCTAACAGTCGAAAAAATAATGCGTGATCCTAAATGGATCGGTATATCGCCCGAAAAAATAACCTGGAGCGATGACAGCAAAAAGGTGTATTTTGAATGGAACCCTGCGAATGATTTCCGAAGTGGATTATATTCGGTAACACTCTCCGGCATTAAGCCCGAAAAAGTTAGTGCAGAGGAGAAGAAATATCTGGGGCCCAACAATGGCCTTTGGGAGGAGCAAAATTATTTCGGTCCCGTAAATGGCACATGGAACAAAACACATACCTTAAAGGTATATGAAAAAAACGACGATATCTGGCTCCTTAACACCAAAACCAGTAAAATACAGCAGCTAACTAACACTACGGATCGCGAAAGCGCCCCATCATTCAGCGGGGATGAGCAAAAAATTATATTTAAACGTGGCGATAACCTCTATTCTCTAAAACTCAGCGCTGGTGCACTTGTACAGCTAACGAATTTTGCTCACAAGCAGGATAAAACGCAGCCTGCAGGAAATGACCAGGAACAGTGGTTAAAAGGCCAGCAATTGGAATTATTCGATATTATAAAAGTGAAGGACAAAACCAGGAAACTGGATTCCATCGAAGAAAAGGACCTTGCGCTGCCAAAAACAAAGGAAATATTTGTCAGTGATAA
>CAZZUU010000004.1:6588-15662 GCA_964657275.1 uncultured Mucilaginibacter sp.
TACATCAGCTACAGCCTAGTTAAATTACCCGAGGGGGCGAAGCATGCGGTGGTGCCCAATTATGTAACCGCGTCTGGCTTTACGGAGGATATACCAAACCGAACTAAAGTTGGTGCCCCGCAGGCAACATCTGAGTCGTTTATTTTTGATACGCAAACCGACTCAGTTTATGTCATCTCAACAAAAAACATCGCCGGCATAAAAGACATCTCTGACTATATAAAAGATTATCCAAAAGAATTGGCTGAACGCACCAAAGCTAACGAAGACCGAAAAGTTGACATCAGCGATGTTTACTGGAGCGGTGACGGAAAAAATGCAGTTGTTGAGGTTGACGCGCAAGACAATAAGGACAGGTGGATTATGAAGCTCGAGCCGCAAACGGGCAGCCTAACCCTGCTTAACCGCGAACACAATGACGCCTGGATAGGCGGGCCGGGAACATCAAATTTAGGCTGGGTTGACAATACTCACTTCTATTACCAAAGCGAGGCCAGCGGCTATTCGCATATTTATATTGTTAACGTTGCCGATGGTTCAAAAAAGCAAATTACCAGCGGCAAATGGGAAGTGCAAACGCTCAATCTGTCAAACGACAAAAAGACCTTTTACTTTACCGCCAATATCGATCATCCGGGCATAGCACATTTTTATCGTCTCCCCGTTACCGGCGGCGAACCCGTTAAGTTAACGTCGATGAAAGGTTGTAACGAAGTGGTGCTTTCGCCCGATGAAAAATGGCTGGCTATTAACTACTCCTACTCCAACAAACCCTGGGAACTTTTTATTCAACCCAATAAACCAGGCGCAAAGGCCGTACAAATCACAAATTCTACCAGCGAGGAATTTAAATCATACCCATGGCGTGAACCTGAAGTGATCACTTTCAAAAACCGTTACGGCGGCGATGTATATGCGCGGCTGTATCTTCCTAAAACCCCGGCTCCTTCGCACCCAGCTGTTGTTTTTGTGCACGGTGCGGGCTATCTGCAAAATGCAGATTACAAATGGAGCTATTATTTCCATGAGTATATGTTCAATAACATGCTTGCCGATAATGGCTACACCGTGCTGGACATGGATTATTCGGGCAGTGCGGGTTACGGTCGCGATTGGCGCACAGCCATCTATCGTCATATGGGAGGAAAAGACCTTACCGACCAGGTAGACGGTGTGAAAATGTTGGTGGATAAATATGGCGTAAACCCGAAACGGGTTGGCGTTTATGGCGGCTCGTACGGCGGTTTCATGACCCTTATGTGTATGTTTACCGCACCTGATGTATTCACATCCGGCGCGGCTATACGTTCAGTAACCGACTGGGCACATTACAACAACGGCTACACATCCAATATCTTAAACCTTCCTTATACCGACGAAAAAGCTTACCGGCAAAGCTCGCCGATTTATTTTGCAGATGGGCTAAAAGGCAACCTGCTAATGCTGCATGGTATGATAGACCAAAACGTAAATTACCAGGACATCGTACGCCTAACGCAACGATTAATTGAATTGCATAAAGAAAACTGGGAACTGGCTTCTTACCCGGTGGAAGATCATGGCTTTAAACAGCCCAGCAGTTGGACGGATGAGTATAAACGGATATTTAAGCTGTTTGAACAAACGCTGAAGAAGTAATTTTAACCTGCGGGCATCGTCACTTAAAACGAAACTTTCTGCGATTATTTTAATCAGCCTCCCTTTTTTGGTGATTTAATAATCATCGCCTATGTTTAACTGTGTCTTTGGCGGTAGTTACCGCAGGTGCTTGCAATGTTGCCGGCCTTGCAGTATCCTTCAACGCCTTCGTGCCGTGTAATTTTATCGAATCACCCTTCAAACTGTCCGCTTTGGTTTTTAGTGCGGGCAGCGCTATGGGAATGCTGTTAAGCGTACTGTCCTTCCCTGCTTTTAACCCGGGGGCCTTTAACGGAGCTGGATTTTTGCCGTTTTTACCCGCAGTTCCTTTTTTGGGTGGCGTTTTTCCCGGAGGCGTTTTTCCTGCCTTGACGGCCGCTTTCTTATGGTATGATGGTATGATAGATTCCTTCGATACCGGCCTCAGCTCCGGTTTCCAGATGAAGCCTTTTAACAGCTTTTCTTCCTCCTTAAACTTATCCAGCGGACCGTATTTATCTTCCGGCTTGGTATAAAGCGCAAGATTGGTGGCCTGGTTATCCTTAAAATCAATACGCATGCGGCTGCTGAGTGATCGTTGCATCCCACTCACTGTTTTTTTAACGCTGTCGCGTGTGTAATATATGCTCTCGGCATTGCCGTCAATAAACATGCGGCTCAGCTTATTGTCTTTAAAACGGCCCCGCATCCGTTTGCCTGCAAGCTGGTTAAAGTGTACAGAATCCGTTTTTTCGATATTCACAATAAAAGCGTTGGGGAACATCGTCATGTTATCCAGCTTTTTATTTTTCATCTGCATAAAAATAGTATCACCCGACAATTGCGAGCCTTGTGTCCATATGATGGGATTCACAAAGCACCGGATAGTTGAATCACTGGTACTGTAAAACATAGAATCGGCCTTGCCCTGCAGGTCAGATTTAAATATTTTGCCGTGATGGTGCGCTATCATTATCCTGATGCGGGCGGTATCATTTGGCTCGGCCTTCTTCGCCGTTAATATAGAATCGGCCACGGCCTTCTTTTTTAAGCTATCTTGTTCAAGCTGTTTTTTTGTGGGCGGCCTGGCCGCCTTTCTTTGAAGAATGGCGGCGAGTTTAGGTTTTCCAAAATAATCGCGGTGCAGGTAGCTGGTGTCGGTAAAGGCCGGCACACCTGCATGTACGGCTATTAAAGCCTTTGATGGCTTTTCCTTTACCTCAATCTTTTTCTTCTTTTCAGTAGTATCCGGTTTGTATAAATGGGCCAACCGTTGTTTTTCGACGTACGCCTTTAGGTTTTTATAGGTTAATATCTGTGTTTCGATCGTATCTGCCGACATATATAGCGAATCCCGCTTTATCCTGCTGGTATCTTTTGGAGCTACGGCTTTTTCAGTATCGGTATTATGTGTTATATCAGGCTTTATCAATGTCCTGGTTATTTTGGAACCCTTATTTTGGCCGGAGAGTTTTTTTAGCACCGTATCGGCTTTTAAGCGAAAGTTCTTTTGATTGATAGCCGAAGTATCCATCACGCCAGGGATGGTATTCTTTAATACCTGCCCCATCGTCATCGCTTTCTTTTTAACTGCAGGGTTTTTTTTGATAGCTGAATCGGCTTTTGCCTGGATGTTTTTTTGATTAGCTGCCGATCCGTCCAATTTAACCGGAATGGTGTTTTTAACAACACCGCCAATCGCCGCAGCATTGTTTTTTATCTCCTGCAACTTTTTTATCGCCGTATCGGGCCCGGCAACCGAATCTGTTTTGGTGGTATCTTTTTGCTCTGTCACCAATATCACATAAGGATCGTCTGTAACAACAGTACGCTCATCTGCCTTAAAATAGGTGCCCAGGTTGCCCCGAATGGTGGTTTTTTGTTCGTTATCGGTAAAAGTTACGTGTTTAACTGCCCGCCCGTAGCCTTTAAGCCGGTCGTAAAATAAACTGTCGCCCTTTAACCAGCGCGTTCCGGCTTTGTAAAGGTTTTTCTTGCCAAAGGCAGCCTGCTCCGTAACCGTATTGTAGGTGCCGTTTTCGGTATAAAGCGTGTCTTTATCCTTGGCGCCGTAAATGTTAGTGGGGCCGTAAAAGTACGATATCCGGGTGCCGGTATTATAGCGCATGGTGTCTGTGAGCACCAATGCGTCGGCAGTTTTCAGCGATACATTATAACGGAAATAGGAATCGCGTGAAAAAGCGAAATAATAGCCGTTTTTACTGATCAGCGTATTGTCTTTATTTACCAGCTTGCCGCCGTCGGTGTAGGTACCTATCCGCGTAGCGGTATTGTAGGTAAGGTGATTGGTAGTTAAAACGGCATCTTTATCTACCATTTTTACATTATCCGTCAGGATGGCAATTTTGGTGTTTCCGTTATAATTCAGCTTATCTGAATAAATATTTAAAGTATCTCCCTGGTTTATAACCACATGGCCAAATGCATCGAAGGCGTTATCCTGCACATAAAAGTAGGCGCTATCTGAGGTCAGCAGGGAATAATCCTGCTTAAAGGTGCCCTGGTAAACCTTTATCACGTCTTTCCCGTCGCGCTTTATGCCCGTACTGCTTTTCGACCGGATGAGGTTTACTATTGATTTTTTTTGGCCCATCGCCGCCATCGAAATCAATATTATCAAAAAGCTTAAAACATATTTCCTCACGATGGCAAAATTAGTTTTTTGTTGGGGTTTTAAATTAATAATTTTGGGGATGCTCCCTATTAACCGTTTCAACAATTTTATTGAGCAAAATAGTTTATTCGGGCATGCGGATAAAGTATTAGCCGCTGTGAGCGGTGGTATGGATTCTGTATTGATGGTCCATTTGTTAAAATCGGCAGGATTTACTTTCGGCATAGCCCACTGTAACTTTCAATTGCGCGGAAATGAATCCATTGCCGACCAGGAGTTTTGTCATCACCTGGCCCAGCAATTCCGGGTCCCTTTTCACACTGTAAACTTCGATACATCCGCATACGCAGCCAATCAAAAAATATCCATACAAATGGCTGCACGGCAACTGCGCTATCAATGGTTTGAGCAAGTAAGGCAGCAATCCGGTTACACCGTTATTTCGCTCGCGCATCACCAAAACGATGCAATTGAAACAATATTGTTAAACCTTACACGCGGTACAGGTATTGCGGGCATGCATGGCATCTTACCAAAAAAAGGGCACCTGGCGCGCCCTATGCTTTTTTTAAACAGGGATGAAATAAAGGCCCTGGTTGATGAAAACAAAATGCCTTACGCAGAAGACAGCTCAAACTCTTCGGTAAAATACGCCCGCAACAAACTGCGGCTGGAAGTGATCCCTAAACTAAAGGAACTAAACCCGGGTCTTGAGCATACTTTTGAAAACAACCTTGAGCGTTTCAGGGAACTGGAACAGCTGCTTGAATTGCGTGTAGCTGAGTTAAAAAAGGATCTGTTTGTTTATGAACAAGATAATATAGTTATTCCGTTGGCCGGGATAAAAAACCTGAACCCAAAACGATTATTACTGTTTAGCCTTTTACAGGAATTCGGTTTTAATGAAACCAGTATTGATGATTTGATCGGCGTTTTAGATAAACACCCCGGCCGCACGTTTGAATCGCCCGCTTTTAAATTGATACTCGATCGCCACAAGCTGATCTTAACAAAAAAGGAAAACAACACATCGCAATCCCTTAAAATAAGTGAAGGAGAACATAGTGTAAATTACAGGAATTATAAATTAACGTTGCTGCACGACGATAGCCCGCTGATTGTGAAAGATAACCAGATGGCCGTATCAATAGATGCCGGGTTGCTGGTATATCCTTTAACCTTACGGGGATGGCAGCAGGGCGACTATTTTTATCCGCTGGGGATGAGGTCGCGCAAAAAACTTAGTGATTTTTTTATCGGGCAAAAAGTTCCTGTGCATGATAAGAATAATATCCCTTTGTTAGTTAATGGTAACGGCGATTTGGTATGGATAGGCGGTTATCGGCCCGACGACAGGTACAAAGTAACGGATAACACCAAAAAAGTAACTATATTCGAATTGGTTTTAATTTAAAAAAATGAGCGATAAACCGGCTTTTATTGAAAAGCAATACCTCGGCAGGGAATTTATACCCATTACCATCCGCCTGGTTTTGGCAATGTTTTGCTTTGCCGCTTATACATTTAATTTTTTTAATAGTGAGCACGAAAAGGCGGACATCCTGGCATTAGTCGGCTTCGCCATCATCATCATTTCTATCATCATGGGTTTTTTGCTGCACTTTCGCACCCGCATCGAAAATAAAAGTGTTTTGCTTGACGGTCTGTGGACAACCCGCCTGGTAAAAATAGACCTGAACAGCATTGTTAAGGTTGAAAAAGGACAATATAGCCGCTATTTTTTAAACAACCCCGTTTACAACCTGCACTCAAAAGGCTCCATCCGTTTTTTTGCATCAGGCAACGAGGCCATTTATTTAACCGACAGGGATGGCCTGGTATATATCATCGGATCGCAGCATGCCAACGAGTTTCTACGTGCCATACAGGAAGAGATGAAAAAGTCCGCGTAATCATTAACGGCGCCCACTCTTCCAAATTTAACTTGTATAATTAACTTGCGTACTTTAAGTTTGTTGGTTATGCAGGGTAGCGTAAAACACCAGGAAACTATCGACTATTTTTTAAAAATAGTTTGGCAAACTGTTGCCAACCGGTATAACCAGTTGGTTACAGAATTTGGTATTACCCAGGCAATCGGTTACCTGCTCATCAATATCGATGAAAAGGAGGGAACTACCGTTTCAAATGCGGCGGCATTACTCGGGCTTAAATCAACAAGTCTTTCGCGCATGCTACGTCAATTGGAAAAATCCGGTTTGATATACCGCGAATCAAATGAAGGGGATAAACGGTCGGTAAAAATTTACCTGACAGATTTAGGTAAAGAGAAACGGCAGCTCGCACGCGGCCTTGTAAAACAGTTTAACAATTACCTTAACGCACACATCAGCGAAAGCGACAAAGAGCACCTGGTAAAAACGCTAAAAAAAATAAACCAGCTAACCCTCAATTATAAACCCGGGCAAGACAATTAAAGCGTTAGCTTTTCACATTACCGAGCCTATTAAAAATTATTAACCAGAGCACGTTTATCCATCAGTTTACGTTAATGATAACGGTCGCTTACTATGCGTTGGACAAGAGAATTTGAGCCTGGTATAGCCCGTAATTGTTAAAAAGTGTTAAGCTGCTGTTTTTGAATTATAAAAGAATAAATTTGCCGTTTGAAACTTACGGGGTAACCCTGAAGATTTTGAAAACAAAGGCGGATAAACGGAAAGAAACCCAATGAACAGAACGGTATTAGTTTTATTGCTTTTCTCTGTTTTTTTAGGTGCCTGCAGTAAATCGAATGGTATTGCTGAACAGGTAAAGGCGCAGGGTGTTATTGACGATAAGATAGTTACTGATTATTTAACAGCGAAGGGGATTGCTATAAATCGTGTGGATACCTCCGGCGTTTGTTATGTTGTAGATACGGTTGGTACAGGGAACGACCTGTTTACAAGCGCGACGCAGGTAACACTGGGCTATACCGCGGCATTGTTAACAACAGGCAAAATATTTGAACAAACCGATAGTTTTCACCCAACTTTTGTATTGGGGTCGGTCATAAGGGGCTGGCAGTTGGGGATACCAAAGGACAAAAAAGGCGGAACGATAACCCTGTATGTGCCCTCGCGTTACGCTTACGGGCCCTATGCACAACCGGAATTGGGTTTACCGGCAAACGCGATACTTATTTTTAACATAAAGATTTATAATATAATTAATTAAGAACGGACGCAATCACATAAAGGCTACAGTATATGCATCACCGGGCCGGTTGTTTAGCCGTTAAACAATGATAAAATGAAACAAACTATTTGTACTTTTTTTTTACTTACCGCAATTAGCTTTAGCGCATGCCGGAAAAATGAGGCCCAGCCCGACATTAAACAATATGACGACGCCCAGATACAAAATTATATAAAAGTGAATGGCATAACCGGAATGGTAAAAGCCGCAGATACCACCGGGATCTATTATAAAATAATACTTCCAGGAGCAGGCAAACAACTTGACTTTCCGGATAAAGTATCATTTGTTTTTTCACTCAAATCGTTTGATGGCAAATATGTATCGGCTGACACCATTAACAATCATTACGATAACTATGTGGGGCATGTGCTTAACGATAACTTACCTATAGGATTACAGTTAGCCATTCCCAGCATTATTAAATATAGGGGAGCCAGCGTTCGCCTGCTTATTCCATCTCATCTTGCATATGGGGTAAGCGGATATGGCTCAGGTAGTAATCTTAACGTTAACACAAAAATTTTGGGAAACCAGTGCCTGGATTATTATGTACACCTAATGGGTAATACGGTAACAGACAACCAGTCGACGTATGACGATATGGTAATCCAAAATTATCTGAAAGCAAATAGTTTAACCGGATATACGAAGATTAAAAGTCAACTGGATACAACATTGTCTCCAACTTATTATTATTACCAGATATTAACACCGGCCCCAAGCCTGGCAGATCCGATTACTGATCTAAGCACCATAACTGCAACTTATACCGGGTCACTTCTTAACGGATATATCTTTGACGGAAGCTTTAACGGCACTAATGCTGCCGTTGATAATATCGCCGACATTGTACCTGATGGGTTGGTTGAAGCATTTGAAAATTATGCTGCGGCCGGTACAAAAATTTCTATTATAATGCCGTCGAGGTTAGCGTATGGGGAGGCGTCGCTCAGTGGTGTTCCGCCTAATAGCTGCATGAGATTTACCTGGGCTATTAGCGCTGTAACGCCTTAATATTATTTTAAAGCCTCTTTAAAAGCTTGTAAACACCGCTCGCGTGCTGCGGCGTGATCAACAATGGGTTTGGGATATCTTGTAAAATCAGCATATTCGGGTACCCATTTTTTTATGTATTCAAAATCAGGGTCAAACTTTTTAAGTTGTGCATCCGGGTTAAATATCCTGAAATAAGGTGCTGCATCCGTTCCCGATCCGGCCGCCCATTGCCAACCGCCAACATTGCTGGCCATTTCATAGTCGAGCAGCTTGCGGGCAAAATACCGTTCGCCCCAGCGCCAGTCTATCAACAGGTCCTTCGTTAAAAAACTGGCCGTTACCATGCGCACTCGGTTATGCATGTAGCCTGTAGTATTGAGTTCCCTCATGCCCGCATCAACTAACGGAAAACCTGTCTGCCCGTTGCACCACGCCTCAAATTGCTTTTCATCATTGATCCATTTAATGCGGTCGTACTCAGGTTTAAAGGCATGGTCAGCCGTTTGCGGAAAATGGTACAATATCATCATATAAAACTCCCGCCATATCAATTCGTTCAGCCATGTTTTCTCGCTATAATTGTGGGCAGTATGTGCCAGCTCCCTGATGCTTACCGTACCAA
>CAZZUU010000004.1:15672-43346 GCA_964657275.1 uncultured Mucilaginibacter sp.
ACCTTAAGTGCAGGCTTATATGGGTTGTTCCTTTTACCGCCGGAAAGTTCCGTTTATCGGCATAATCCGCTATCAAATCTTTGTAGTGTATTGCAGGGAATTCGGTCCGGCTTTTTTCAAACCCTATTTGCTTTAGCGTTGGAATTTGAAATGACGCCGATTGCAAAAAGTTTTTGAAATACTTTTTATTGGGATACGGCTTTAAATAAAACGGCTTAAGCGCCTGGTACCACTTGCGTTGATAGGGTGTATAAACGGTGTAAGGCTTACCATCGTCTTTAACCACCTCATCTTTTTCGAAAATTACCTGGTCTTTATAGGTTTTAAAGGGGATATTTTGTTCGCTCAGCAGTTTACTAATCACATCATCCCTTAATTTAGCGTAAGGTTCATAATCGTGGTTGGTAAAAACTGAAGCGATCTGGTAATCGTTCACCAGCTTTTTCCAGGCGTTAACAGGCTTATCATGCAAAACCAGTAAACTGCTGTCGCATTTGCGTAATTCGTCCTCCAGTGCTTCAATTGTTTGGTAAATAAAGGTTACACGGGCATCGTCTTTGTCTTCCAGCTTATCGAGTATCTCCGGATCAAAAATAAAAACAGGTAAAACACGCTGGCCACTTTTCAACGCATGGTACAAACCGGCATTATCATCCAAACGAAGATCGCGCCTGAACCAGAAAACCGTAACCGGCGATTTTTTATCCATAAATTTCTTTCAATGCCCCCGATACTTCCGGGTATGTAAACTCAAATCCTGTATCAATGATTTTCTGCGCCGAAACTTTCGTACTACCCAATACTACCAGGCTCATTTCGCCCAATAAAAGTTTTAAAGCAAATGAGGGTATTTTAGGCAGCCATAATGGCTTATGCAATTGTTTTGCTACCGCTTGCGTTAGCCGTTTATTAGTTACCGGGTTTGGGGCCACCATATTGTACGCTCCCTTAAGATTGCTATTTTCTATACCATACAGGTACATATCAACAACATCCCGGCTGTGTATCCAGGGTATCCATTGCTTGCCCGACCCTAACGGCGAACCAAGTCCAAATTTTACCGGCGATGCCAGTTTCGGTAATGCCCCACCTTTTTTGTCGAGTACAACACCTGTGCGGAATTTTAAAACCCGCAGGCCCAAAGCCTCCCCTTTATCAACAGCATCCTCCCATTCAATGCAGCAGGTTCCTAAAAAATCACGTGCGGGCTTACTATTTTCTGTTAATAATTCGTCGCCCCGATTGCTATAATAGCCCGTGGCCGATGCAGAGATGACGTTCTTAACCTTATTAGGTGTGCTTTTTATCAGCTCATAAATTAATCCGATAGATTTTGTGCGGCTTTCGATGAGCAATTTCTTGCGGTCATCGGTCCACCGTTTTTCAGCAATTCCTGCGCCTGCCAGGTGGATAATAGTATCTACACCTTCGAGGCTTTTTTTGTCAATTTCGCCCTTATCAATATCCCACAAAAATGTTTTTACCCGCGTGTCTTTACCGGGCGACCGGCTTAAATGACTAACGAGGTAACCTTTTTCCAACAACCGTTCGGTAAGCTGGTTGCCGATAAGTCCCGATCCGCCAGTGAGAAGAATGTGCTTTTTTGGGTTCATAGTTTGGCTAATAGTTCATAGCAGCCGCTTTTGTCCATTCTGCCATGATCCATCAACGATGAACCATGAACTATTATAAATTAAACGTTTACGCTATCAACAACAACAACTTTACTGCAAAGCGGTTTGGCATAATTATCGGCAAAATGCACATGCGTCGGATCAACCTGGTAGGCATCCTGTGCCTCGGGCGTATCAAATAAAAGCAGCAGTGAAACATCGTATGAACGGTCAATTACATCCCGGTTCGTATTTGCCGGTACGCCGATGTGGATGCTGCCGATATGCGAAATAGGGATCAATGTATTTAAGCCGTCGATCAGCTGTTGTTTGTCTTCCTTATTTTTAAGCCAAAAATGAACGTGGTGAACGAAAGTGTTTTCAAGAAGCATCGTATTATTTTATTTGGCTAAAAATGGGAATAAAAATTTAAGGATCGTAAAATGTTTGAAAGTTGTTAATCACCGGATTATGCTACAGGCTCAAATTTTGTAATCTGCTCCGCCATTCCTTTAAAAATAAATATGTGAAAGGGGAACATTACGGCCCAATACAGCCGGCCCCATAACCCGCGCGGCCTAAAGGTAGCTATTTGGCTTAAAAATGTTTCGCCGTGGCGTTCAACTATTTTAAATTCCAGCCATGCCTCGCCCGGTAGTTTCATTTCGGCATAAAGCAATAGCCGCTTATTTATTTTGTCGGCCAATAACACCCGCCAAAAATCAATGGCATCACCAGGCGAAATATTGATGCTGCTGGTACGCCCGCGCCTGGAGCCTACGCCACCTACCATTTTATCTAAAAATCCGCGCAGGTTCCATATCCAGTTCCAGTAATACCAGCCACGTTTACCGCCTATGGCCCAAAGATTATTTAAAACTTCTTTTACGTCACGTTTAAACGGGGTTCGTACCTTATACTCCAGCGTGCCATTTTGAGGCACTTTAAACTGGTCCATAAAACCGGGCTTCAAATAGCCGCGATTTAACGCATCCTTCCAGCTCGAAGCTATTGAGTTTTGTTCGATCATCACAAAGGCCAGTTCCAGCGCTTCTTTATAGGTCAAACATTTGCGCGGCGTAACCTGGTCGATAGAATGATCTTTAACGATGGTTTCATTTTTCATACTATCCACTAAGCTTTGCGCGAGTGAATAGCTGGTTGAGGTAACAAAGTATAGCCAGTAGGACGATATTTTGGGTGATAAAAACGGAATGGTAATAATATGCCGGTCGAGTTTACGCACTTTTGCATAATCGAGCATCATTTGCTTAAAGGTCAAAATGTCCGGTCCACCGATATCAAAGGCTTTATCAAATGCTTTTTTATTGAGCAATACACTTTCCAGGTAACCCAACACATCCCGTATGGCAATTGGCTGGCATTTGGTGTTTACCCACCTTGGAACAGTCATCAACGGCAGTTTTTCAGTAAGGTCTCTTATAATTTCAAAGGATGAACTTCCCGATCCAATAATGATCGACGCCCTTAAAACGGTAACCGGCGCCTTTCCCTCCTTTAACACATCCTCTACATGCCTGCGCGATTTGAGGTGCTTGGAAAGGTTATCATCATTGGTAATCCCACTCAAAAAGATGGTTTGTTTAGAACCTGTTTTATCGATGGCCTCAACAAAATTTTGGGCAGATGTTTCTTCCAGCTTTTCAAAATCTTTGTTCCCGGTCATGGAATGCACCAGGTAATAAGCTGCGTCAATATCTTTAGGGAAATGCTCTATGCTTTTGGGATCCAGCAAGTCGCCGGTTAATAAGGTAACCCGTGTGCTGTAATCACTATTTTCGTGAAAACGGCGTTTATCGCGCACCAGGCAAACCACATCATACCCTTTATCCAATAATATCGGGATCAATCGTGTGCCGATGTACCCGTTAGCACCCGCGAGCAATATTTTCATACCGGTTAAACAAGATAATGCATAGAGTGTTTCGTTTTCTTATAGCACCATCGTTTAGAAAATTTGACCGAAGTAACTTTGGAGGCGGAATTATATCGCCCGCATCTTATTCCCTTTGGCTTCATGAGTAACTTCAACCAGGCCAAGTTTCTCCATCAACGGCGGAATATACATTCCGAAACGACCGCGCAAGCCTTTCTTTAAACCATACCAGCCGCCAACAGGGTTGCCTTCCGAGCGGCCCCAGGCTTCAACGGTACCCTCTTTTGCAGGTTTTTGTTCGTCGGCGCTGCCGAGCTCCATCCAATCTCCACGCTGTTTTAACATCGCATGCAAATCGTCAAGGCAACGGATATCATAATGTAAAACGGTTTTGCCTACAGTGCAAACCAAAACTTCGTTTCCATTTTTCTCCCCAATATGCATGGTGTATTCCGACGACAGCGGCGGCGTTTTAAGCAGCATCGGGTTTTCTTTTGTTCCGATTTGATATTTCATAAGGATGTTTATTCGATGATAAAAGTATTAATTATTTTGGCGGATGGCAATTGGGCAATAACCGGTGTGTAATCATTACCCGCGTGCATGCCTGTCAATAAATAGCACCATTATGGTAAGGACTGTAAATGCAGCGGCACCAATTCCTGAAAGAAGCAGCACATGGCCAACCGGATGAACCCGCGTATTAAAAGCTTTATAGTAAGCTTCTTCCCGGAATGATTTTACGTAAACCGAATCCTTAAGCAGATCGACATTGGCGGTTGTTTGTATTGTCGGACTAAAATAATCCGACGTAATTTTGAAACGCTCTTCTTTTGAGCGTTTCAGCATGTCTTTGCTAAAATTAAAATTCTTTACATCGTCGCGGGCCAGGTGCTCTTTGTTTAACTTGTTTGAGTCAGCGGGTATGGTATCAGATTTCTTTAATATCGATTCGTGTCTTATCAGCAAGGATCTTTCATGTGCTGCACTTATAAAAGCGGCGTTCCGGTAAGCAGCTACATAAACAGAATCTTTCAAAAGGGAGCGGTCAACACCACGACTTGCTACAGGTTTAAAATAATCAGAACTAGCGGGCCAGTGTTCGAGTATAAATTTTTTAAGATCGTTGGTTTTTAATTTGAACCGGACTGCATCGCGCCGCGCTTTCCTGATGATACCTGCCGAATCGCGCGCGATGATTTGCGCTGTTGTATTTAACGTTAAAGTCCCGGCAAAAAACAAAAAAAGCAGCGCGATCTTCATTGCAATAAGGCTTCAATAAGGAAATATAAATGGCCTGAAAAACTTAATGAATATACGGAGTTTTTAACAAGGAAAAATCCGGAATATTTAAATTTTAATAAATGTGCATAACTATAAAGGATTTCTTTCTGCTCGCCATTCGTGCGAACTGATCAAAATAAGTTTACCTTTAAACAAACCTAAATCATTATGTCGAACAAATTTCTGCTACAAGGTACTACAAAATGGAGCTACGATTATGAAATGGCTGAGTTTACAGATATGCAGAAGGCTATCGTATCGATAACATCCTTTATGCCGCCTTTACATCGTCATGAAGGTAATATCGCTCTAACTAACACAGAACTAATTATTGAAGGCATAAGTGATGATGACGAGAATTTAACAATCCCGCTTAATAAATTGAAACAAATCTATCTTGGGTTTGATGATGTATTCACAATGTCGTCGGTCAAGGGGTTGGGCTTATTTTGGCAGCCGTTGAGAATAACATATTACACCGATTCTATCGGAACCCAAACCATCTATCTCATTATTGATTTCAATGGGGTATATACGCATGATAAAGATTGGTATAAAACACTTACGCAAATGCTGGAGTAAAAAAATAACATAAAACCTGCCCTCTGTAGACGCAATCTACGAACTTCCATATGAGTCGTTTTCAACTACCATCAAAGTTCGAATAATCTAAATCTTGCCTTTTATAACAACTCAAGGAATCTTTGTAAACAGTATTGACGCATCACGCATTCATAGCGATAAAACCTATATTTGTTATTATTTATGCGTGTAAAGCCATCCAAATCTCATAAAGGGCAATTTGCCAAATGGTTGATAACCGTCACACTTGTATTTTCATTTTTTGGGTTTTCGGTGCCGGCTTCGGTTTCTTCGCAGCAATGTCAACCCGCAGCTACAGAGCTTGTTCATTTAAGTAATAACAAGCCTTCTGGAAATTCCACCGTTTACTATTATCATGCACGTCCGGCAGCGGAGAATAGCTATAGTTCAAAGGCTGAAAACAGCGGGCTTGTCTTGCGCTGCACTCTTTTGGTAAATATCCGCTTCGACTTTCTTTCCAAACAGTTTAATACTATTCGCCGGGTAGTCCAAATGCCCTGCATAGCCTGCATTTTTTATCACTCCGGCCACGAACCATCTGCGGTTGTTTAAAGCTTATCCTTTTGGGGGGGTAGGTCTGGTTCATAGTCTATGCTGCATAGTCGGCAAGTTCCTATTATTTATTAAATCCATTATGAAAGGCTTAAAGAAAGACTTGAAGCTCATATGCGTTGTGCTGCTGATAATTTTGGCTTCCGTTGGAATCGGCATGGGCGGCGGCGCACCTGTAACGATGTTTCGAAAGAGGGAAGACAAGCAAATAACAATTGAATTATTCGAATCTCATGAGAACCAGCCGGAGGGGGCCAGCGAGGTATATAAGCCGTAACTTTCCACTCTAAACTGGAGAAATACCGCTATAATTAAATCGTTGTCTGTAGACTGCGTCTACGGGCTTTCAGCTAACAACTCATCCGTCAGTTTATCAAATTCGCTGATAAACTGCGTGTAGTAAACCCCGGTACCGGGGCCGCTGAAGCCGGTGTGTATTTTGCGCACTACGCCTTTTTTATCGATGATGATGGTGGTGGGGAAGCCCTTAAAATCGGCCAGCATGGGCAGGCTTTTCTGCGGATCACCTTTTGCGGGGGTGTAGCCGGTGATCAGCAAAGGGTAAGTTATATTAAAATGCGTTTTTAATTGCTGCAATGTTTTTCGGGATTTGGCAAAATCTGCGGAGCGCTCGTAAGCGAGGCCGATAATCTCCACACCTTTCGGATGATATTTAGGATAATAATTATTGACTATAAAATTGGTTTCGTCCATACAATTTGGGCACCACGAGCCTAATATCTGCACGATAACCACCTTGTTTTTAAAACGGTTATCACTTAACGAAACGTTATGGCCGTTAATATCCCGGAAGGTAAATGCTATTTTATTATAACCCGGTTTTAATGCGGTTAACGAATAGGCATCGGGTAGTTTGGCATTCGGATCTTTTACAGCTGCCCACGTGTCCACACCTGACAGGCCTGCATAATACATCCCCTGGCTCAGTGTTTTTTCATTGCTGATACCCGCCGTAAATAAATAAGCATGCCCGCCGTCAAAACACGAAAGATAAAATTTATTGCCGCTTACCGTTCCTTCCAGGTAACGGTAATCGCCGCTGATGCTTAAAAATGTACCGGTTACCTTCGATCCTATTTGTTTGAACTCGCCAACCAGCTTTTCTTCATGGGGTGTACCGGCGTCAAAAACTGTGGCCCATCGGCCTGTAACATTAAAGGACGATTTTACAGGATTCTTAAAAAAGCGCCAGGAAGTATTGGGTTCAGCAGTAAAATCCATTGCGGCATCCTTATCTCCCAAATGCTTTATCCATTGGCCCTTTAAGCCTTTACCCACAAACTTCAGCTTAAACTCCGAATTAAACAGCGGCATATGAATAAACACCGAATCGCTTTTAACTTTTATATCGGTTACCTTAAAGCGTTCGGCTCCATTAATAATGGCGATTTGCTGGTGGCCGCCAACGGTTTCCACATCAAAATTAAACGGTAATTGATTTGCGGTCTTGTTTATTAAAACCCCGCGCCAGGTATCCGTGTTAAGTTTGGCTTGCGCCGAAACATTAATGGACGTAAGTAAAAACGACAGGATTAATAGATGGAGTTTTTTGAAGCACATACCCAAACCTATTAAAATTCAGGCCAACTACTTCAATACCTCTCTCGAAATGACAATTCTTTGAACTTCAGAGGTTCCTTCGTATATCTGCGTGATCTTGGCATCGCGCATCAGGCGCTCTACATGGTATTCTTTTACGTAGCCGTAACCGCCATGTATCTGTACCGCTTCCACGGTAGTTCTCATAGCTACTTCCGAAGCATATAATTTCGCCATGGAGCTGGCTTGCGCATAAGGCAGGCCTTTATCTTTTAACCAGGCTGCTTTCAAACATAATAAGCGGGCGGCTTCTATTTCAGTAGCCATATCGGCTAGTTTAAACTGGGTGGCCTGCAGGTCGGCAATGGTTTTACCGAAAGCTTTGCGTGCCTTTGAATAATTGAGTGCAAGTTCATAAGCGCCGGATGCGATACCTAACGCCTGCGCGGCAATGCCGATGCGGCCGCCTTCAAGTGTGTTCATAGCAAATTTAAATCCAAACCCATCTTCGCCGATGCGGTTTTCCTTAGGCACTTTAACATCAGTGAACATGAGCGAATGTGTATCAGAACCGCGAATACCCAGCTTGTTTTCTTTAGTGCCGATGGTAAACCCTTCCATACCACGTTCAACTATCAAGGCATTGATGCCATGGTACCTTTTGGCGGCATCGGTTTGCGCCATAACCAGGTACGTTGATGCAGAATTGCCGTTGGTTATCCAATTTTTGATCCCGTTGAGCAGGTAATAATCGCCCATGTCTACGGCGGTGGACTTTTGCGATGTGGCATCTGAACCTGCCTCGGGCTCCGACAAACAAAAAGCGCCGATTTTTTCGCCTTTGGCCAGTGGCACCAAATATTTTTGCTTCTGCTCCTCGCTTCCGTATTTCTCCAGCCCGTAACACACCAGTGAGTTGTTTACTGATACTACTACAGAAGCCGAAGCGTCAACCTTTGACAATTCTTCCAAAGCCAACACATACGAAATAGCATCCATCCCGCTTCCGCCGTATTCCGGCGAGACCATCATACCCAAAAAACCCAACTCGCCCAGCATTTTTATCTGCTCGGCCGGGAATTTTTGATGTTCGTCGCGCTCAATTACACCCGGCTTAAGTTCAGCCTGTGCAAATTCGCGGGCTGCGTCGCGTATCATGAGTTGCTCTTCGGTTAATTCAAAATACATAGGCTATCGTACTGTTACTTGCTCCGGCGGAGCAAAACATTGGTAAATTTAATGTTATGCATGCATAGTAAAAAATATATCACAAAAAAAAGAGAGCCTTTTTGAAGCTCCCTTTCCCCTAATTAATTTAAACTATTGATTAAACCCAAAACAAAGAACAAAAAATCTCAACTTGGGCGTCTGAGAATTCAAAACAAGTTTTTCATCGGTAGATGTTTTATGTTTTTCAAGATCGTATGCAGGGCCACCCACATTACAACAAATGTTAAGCCATAAAACGAGGGCAATATGTCTTTTCAGTTAAAAATTGGCCAACATCACAATTTTATTACAGCCTAGGGATAAATTAATTTTAATTATTTAGCTTGCATCATAAAAACAGGGCAGAAAGTGTACTAATTTTAGCTTTTTCTGAAAAATTTGTCCGCTATTTAATACACCAGCTGTATTTTTTTACCTACACAAATTAAAAAATGACTACAAAATTTGCTATTAAACCCATTTTAATTGTCGCTCTTGGTACATTACTGATCGGCGCATGTAAGGATAAAACAAAAATCTATGCGGCCAACGACGTCGTGTTCAAAGATCTGGATACAACGATTAAACCCGGAGACGACTTTTTTAGCTATGCGAACGGCGGATGGCTTAAAAAAAATCCGATACCGGCTGCATATCATTCCTGGGGCATTGGCAATGTGGTTGAAGAGGAGTTAAGGGACCGTCTCAAAAAAATAAACGAGGAAGCATTAACGGCTAATGCCGAAAAAGGCAGCAATACACAAAAAATAGGCGATTTTTATTTCAGCGGGATGGATACGGTGGATATTGAAAAGGAGGGATTGAGTCCGCTTAAAGCTGAACTTGATAAAATAGATGGGCTTAAAGACATTAAGGATCTGGCTGACGAATTTGCGCACCTGCAAACTATCGGGGTTGAATCGCCCATTGCGGCAGGTATCGGCCAGGATCCAAAAAACAGCGATAAAAACATGCTGCAGCTTTACCAGGGTGGCATCGGGCTTCCAAACCGCGACTATTATTTTAATACCGATCAGCACAGCGTTGATATAAGAACGGATTATCAGGCTAAACATTTACCTGCGATTTATAAATTGTCGGGCTTAACTGCTGATGCAGCAACTGCGGCAAGTAAAAAAACCTATAGCCTCGAACAGTTTTTAGCCGATAGCTCCCGCAAACTTCAGGACTTGCGTGATCCCTATCACAATTACAACAAAATGCCCTTAAGCGGCCTCACAAAGCTGGCACCGGATATCGACTGGAAACGGACATTTGATGAGATGGACTACAAAAATGCCGATACCGTTATTGTTGGCCAGCCGGAATATTACAGGGCACTAAATAAAGCATTAAAGGTTTATACCATAGATGATTGGAAAAACTATTTGCGTAAAAACCTGGTAACAGCATTTGGATCGTACCTGAGCAAACCTTTTGATACTGAAATTTTCAGGTTTTATGGAACGGTGTTATCGGGCGAGAAAGAGCAGCTGCCGCGTTGGAAGCGGGTTTTAGATGCCGAAAACGGCTTGATGGGTGAGGTATTGGGACAAATTTTTGTAAAGGAATATTTTCCCGAAAAGGAAAAAGAACGCTACGTAAACATGGTAGAAGCCATGCGTACCAGCTTTAAAGAGCACATTGAAAAATTGGATTGGATGAGCCCGCAAACCAAACAGCGCGCTTACGACAAACTGGCAAAAGTTAACCCGAAAGTAGGATACCCGGATCATTGGAAAGACTTTTCTTCACTTACTATTGATCGCGGGCCTTATGCGCTAAATGTGATGCGCGGCAATAACTTTTGGCACCGATACGAGGCTAATAAGTTAGGCAAACCTGTTGACCGTACTGAATGGGGGATGACGCCACAAACCTATAATGCCTATTATAATCCTTCCAATAACGAGATCGTACTGCCGGCAGCTCAGTTTATGATACCCGGCGTAAAAGACGAGGATGTTGATGACGCGGTAGTTTACGGCTACGCAGCAGCATCAACTATAGGGCACGAGATGACCCACGGCTTCGACGATGAAGGGCGACAATTTGATGCAAAAGGAAATTTAAAAGGATGGTGGCTTCCTGAGGATTCTATAAAGTTTACCCAGCATACGCAAATGCTGGTTAACCAGTTCAGCGGGTATAGCATTTATGGCCTGCACATTAATGGCAAAGCTACATTGGGCGAAAACATTGCCGACCTGGGAGGTATTGTTATCGGCCTGGATGCCTTTAAAAAAACAGACCAATACAAAGAGGGTAAGTTAATTAACGGGTTTACGCCAATGCAGCGCTTTTTCCTGGGTTATGCATTGGGATGGTTGGGGCAAACGCGAAAAGAAGCGTTATCCAGTCAAATATTGACCAATGAGCATTCGCCCGGTTTTATGCGCGTTAACGGACCATTTACAGATGTTCCCGAATTTTATGAAGCCTTTCACATACAAAAGGGCGATAAAATGTGGCTCGATCCTGATAAGAGGGTTAAAATCTGGTAAAAGGGTTCCGGTAAAAAAGGTAAAAATAATAGTTGCTTCGTGATCTTTGTGTTTTCTCCTTGTGGTCTTCGTGGTAAATTTTTCAACCACGAGGGACACGAAGACTTTCACAATGAGGCACTAAGAGTTAGTCGTGTACAATATAATTCTATTTCGATTTTTATTATCGACCTATTGATGCCGCCTCTTTTTTATATTTGCCCATGCAGCTTTTAGCTTTATCGGTAGGACAGCACATTGTTCATGAATTTAAACAAACCACTTTATTAGAATGGGTAGGCGCTGTAACCGGTATTTATTGCGTTTACCTCGCTGCAAAACAAAACATCTGGAACTGGCCGGTAGCTATAATCAGCGTCGTTGCCTATACGGTCGTTTTTTTTAAAAGCCAGCTTTACGGCGATGCCGGCCTTCAAGTGTATTTTTTAGGCACCAGTATTTACGGCTGGTATTTTTGGATAAAGAAAAGAGAAAATAACGAAAAACCTGTAACCAGTTTGAACACCAAAGAATACACGCTGGTTATTATCGCTACGGCTATCCTTTCTCTGTTGCTTGGATTATTTTTAAAAAGATTTACACCCACCAATGTACCCTACATCGACGGTTTTTGCACAGCAATTAGCTTTATAGCACAAATATTGATGACTCGCAAAGTGCTGCAAAACTGGGCGCTGTGGATATTCGTCGATATATGTTATGTGCCTTTATATATCTACAAGGATTTATATGTAACCGCCATATTATACGTCGTATTGTTAGTGCTGGCGTGGTTAGGGCATGTAGACTGGCAGAAAGAATACAGAAAGAGTATTTCGGATTTCGGTCCGCCAGTTGGCGGCTCGGATTTATGAAAACCCAATAAAATCCGAAATGGAAAATCCGAAATCCGAAATCAAAAAAATAGCTTTAGTTGGCCCGGAGTCGACTGGGAAATCAAGTATGTCAGCTTTCCTGGCAAATCATTACCAAACCACCTGGGTACCTGAGTTCGCGCGCGGTTATTGCGAAAAACTAACGGCGGCGCCAACCTGGCAGGACGAGATTAATATGTTTTATGGCCAGTTGGCGCTTGAAAATGAACTGTTACCGCGAGCCAATAAAATTCTCATCTGCGATACCACCTTTATAACCGTAAAGATATGGAGCGATTACACATTCGGAAAAACGCCGCAGGAAGTACTGGACGAACTGCCAAAACATCCCTATGATCTTTACCTGTTATTAGACATTGACCTGCCCTGGGAAGAAGACCCGCTTCGCGATTTCCCCCACATGCGCGAACATTTTATGGATGTTTGGTATAAGGAGCTTGAAGAGCTAAAAGCAAGCTACGTGCTCATTTCAGGTGCGGGCCCTGAAAGATATGACAACGCTGTTAATGCGATTGATGCGCTTTTGAAGTCAGAAGTCGGAATGCCAAATGCGGAATGATTTGGAGACTTTCATTCAAACACTAATTCCGCATTCGACATTCCGCATCCCGCAATAACGCCGCCCCGCATCCAAATAAATCCGAAATCGAACATCCGAAATCCGAAATTCCTCTAACTTCATGCAACGTTGTAAAAAACGATGCGTCATATAGTATGAAAGCTGTTCACAATTTGGAAGCCGTATATATTGACAAACACTACAACCTGGTGGTTGAATGTAAACAGGGGAGTAAAAAAGCCTGTTATGAATTGTATAAGTTGTATGCTAAAGCGATGCTGAACGTTGCCTTTAGGATAGTGGGAAATATTGCCGAAGCTGAAGATGTTTTACAGGAAGCTTTCTTAGACGCTTTCAGCAAAGTAAAGGATTTCAGGCAGGATACCACCTTCGGTTTATGGTTAAAACAAATTGTCGTTAACCGATCCATCAACCTGCTGCGAAAGCGAAAACTTGATCTGGTTGAATTGGAAGGTGAGCAGTTAGAAAACATAGCCGATGAAACCGCTGAGGATGACGATGATATAAAATACCAAGCGGCAAGGGTAAAAGAGGCCATAATGGAACTACCCGAAGGTTACCGTTTAGTGATATCGTTGTATTTGCTGGAGGGTTATGACCACGAAGAAATTGGACAGATATTGAACATCAGTGAAAACACCTCACGAACGCAGTTTTTGAGGGCGAAAAGAAAAATTATTGAGCTATTAAATAAGAAAGGAATACCATCATGAGCAAGCCATTAGAGGATTTTATAAAAACGAACCGTGAAGAATTTGACGACCTTGAACCGTCGGCAGATCTTTGGGCCCGGATTGAAAAACATTTGCCGGCACAGGATGGCGCACTAAAAAAACGCGAATCAAAATCGTTTTCGCTCGGCTTTGTGCTGCGCGTAGCCGCATCGGTTATCGTCGTGATGGGCATCAGTTTCGCTTTGTACCTGCGAAAAGAAAAAAGGGCGGGCGTTGATTTTGCAGCAATTAATCCGGTTTATGCCGAACAGCAAATTCATTATACCTCGCTGATTGAAACTAAGCGTGAGGAGCTCAAAACAATTTCTAAATCTGATCCGCAACTTTACAAAGAGTTTAGCGGCGAAATAGCAAAAATGGATTCTACTTACAAACAATTAAATAACGATTTGGCCAGCAGCCCTAACCAGGAGCGCGTTTTACATGCAATGATCCGGAACTTGCAGATACAAACAGAAGTGCTTAATCAGCAATTGAGTGTTATTGAACAATTTAATGAAATGAAAAAAGATCAAAAAAATGAAACCAAAAATATTTAAGTCAGCCCTTTTGGTAGTGGTCGCTCTTTTCGCGATGCATACCGCCGGTATTGCTCAGGATGCACCTGCTGCCGCGCCGCCGAAGCCACCTGTTGCTCCCAAAGCCCTTAATTTCGATAACTTCCAGTTAAACATGGATGGCTTTGACCTTAATCTGAAGATGGATATGAAAACCCTCGAAAAAAACCTCCAGCAGCTAAGCACCATAGCGCCTAAGATTGAACTGGAGCTAAAGGGGATGGATAAGAGTTTTAATTTTAACCTGGATAATATCGCACCAAAAATTGATTTACACCTTGACCGTGATTTAAACTTTAATTACGATGGCAAAAGCTTGAAGGAGAAAATAGCGAGCGGCGAGATAAAGGAGAAGATCAAAAACTACAGTAAAAGCTACCCGGTTGACGCCAACGATAAACTAAAGCTAAGCAATCAGTATGGTAAAATCAATGTTACCACTTGGGATAAGCACGAAATTAAGGTTGATGTACAGATAAAGGCAGATGCAAACGACGATGACGACGCGCAAAAATTATTGGACGGCGTGCAGATAAACGACAGCAAAAATGGCGACTTGGTATCATTCAAAACAGAAATTGCCCGTAACGACAATGGTTCGTGGAAACTGTTTAGCTGGGGCGGCGGCAAGGTACGCAAGCTTGAAATAAACTATACCGTTTACATGCCCGCTAAAACCGACCTCGATATTGAACAAAGCTACGGCGCGATCGTGCTGCCCGACCTTGATGGGAAGGTTAAGATACACTCATCATATGGCAGTGTGTCTGGTCAAAGTCTTTCTAATACAACTAATGATATACAGGGGAGTTACGGAAGTATAAAGCTGGTTAATCTGAATGGCTGCCACCTTGATTTTTCGTACGGTAGTGTTGATGTGGCCGAATGCAATAATATTAAAGCCGATTTAAGTTACGGATCGTTTAAGCTCGGTAAGTTGACCGGCGCAGCAGATATGGACCTATCCTATGTTGGGGGCTTTAAAATAACTGAAGTTGCCAACACCTTTAAGCGGTTGAATATAAATTCCTCTTATTCGGGGGTATCGTTAGGTGTTCCTGATAATAACTTTGATTTTGACGTAACTACAAGCTACGGTGGCTTTAATTATAATGGCGACAAAACAACTATAACCAGCAAAACCCCTCCGGATGGCAGCAAACATGTGAGCATGACCCGCAATTATAAAGGCCACGTGGGCAAAGGCGGGACTGACGCACAGGTAAATATCCATACCAGCTATGGCGGCGTACATTTTGATTAGACATCTTTTAGACTTACCTTTAGATTAGCTTCAACAAAAATAAACAGGTTGTTATTATTGTTGAAGCTAATCTAAAGGTAAGTCTACCTAAGGTTCCATATTTTTTTGACGATGGTCTCTTTATCGTTTTTTGATTTGGCTAAATTTAGAGCAGTGTTAAAGTGAGCTATGGCCATCTCATCGTCAACATCTGTATATAAATAACCGAGCAGCGAATAATATAAATGGCTGTTGGTAAGATTAAGTTTTTCAGCTTCAATTATAGCAGTTGGTTTATCCCTTGCCCTTGCAAGCGCGTAGGTACGGTTAAGGGCCGCGACCGGCGAATATTCAATTTGCAGTAAGCGATTGTAAGTTTGTAATATCCCCTCCCATTTTTCGGGCGTATCTTCCTTAATGGTATGCCAATAGGCTATAGCTGCCTCCAGGTGATATTTGGTGACCTCGTCGCCGGTTGCGGCTTTGTTGAGGTAATATTTTCCTTGTAAAACCAATTCATCGTCCCAAAGCGAAGCATCCTGATCTTCATACAAAACCAGTCCGCCGTTTTTATTAATCCTGGCCTCAAACCGCGAAGCCTGGAAACACATCAATGCCAGCAGGGCGTTTACAAATGGTTGATTGGTATTTTCATTTTCGATCAAGAGCCGGTTTAACCGTATAGCCTCAAAACAAAGTTCTTTTCTTACCGTCGTGTTTTGAGATAACGAATAATAACCTTCATTAAACAACAAGTACAAAGTGGTAAGCACGCTTTCCAGCCGGTTGTTGATCTCAATGGGCAATGGCATCTCGATCTTTACCTTTTCATTTCTTAGCTTTTCCTTCGCCCTGAATAATCGTTTATTGATCGTCTCCTTATTACTTAAAAATGCATCAGCAATTTCTTCAATACCAAAGCCGCAAAGTATACGCAACGATAAACCGATCTGAGCCTCCGCAGGTATAAGCGGGTGACAAATGGCAAACATCATTTGCAACTGGCTATCCATAATGTTATGGTCAGAGAGGTCGATATTTATTTCGTTAAGATCCGTGCTGGCATATTGAATATCAGCAGTTATTTTTTCGGAAAATAGTTTATTTCGCCTTAAATAGTCCCTGGCCTTATTTTTTGCCACCGTATAGAGCCACGCTACCGGGTTATCAGGTAAGCCTTTCAGTCCCCATGTTTCCGATGCTAATAAAAAAGTATCGCTGGCTATATCCTCGGCAATTTCAATGTGTTCAAAACCAAATAGCTTCCCCAATACGGCGGTTATCTTACTAAACTCCGTTCTGAATAAATGCGGTATCAGTTCCTGTTGGTCCATAATAAAAAAGCCCTTGTAAAAGTACAAAGGCTTGAGTAAAATTAAATATCCAATAATGAACACTGAATATCGAACACTGAAGTAACTTCATTATTCAACATTCGATATTCAATGTTCGACATTATCCTTACATAGGGACGATGTCCCTAACTTCCACATTACCGCCAACTTCCAATATCGGGCAGCCTTTAGCCATTTCAGCAGCCTCTTCAAAAGATTCAGCCTTAACAACGGTATAACCGCCAATCAGTTCTTTAATTTCGGTGTACGGCCCGTCGGTTATAACATTGCCTGGCTTTACTACGCGGCCTTCTGAGCCTAAACGGTTGCCCTGGCTCACTAATTTGTTTTGCGCTGCAATACCACCCATCCAGTCCATCCATTTTTTCATAATTGCCTGCAATTCTTCTGGCGAACCAGAAGGTTGGTTCTTGAAGTCGTTTCTGTAAACGAATAAGTAATCTTTCATAATGCTAATTTTTAATGTTTATACCGCAATGACGAATGAAGATTTTGAAACAGGACAACTGATGAAAAATTAATTTTAAATACTCTGGTCATTTGTATTGCATAGTTTGTGGCCCGCGTGTCTTTTTTCCTGATCCTTGGCTCTTGATTCCCGGCTCTTCATTCTTGCGCTCAAAACACCCTGCAAAGCAACCCTTTTAAATACTCCCCTTCCGGAAATGAGGCCCTTACCGGGTGATCTTCCGGCTGGCAAAACTGGTGAATGAATTGCACCTGCTTGCCTGCGTCTAAAGCCGCCCACGCCAGCACCTGTTTGAAGGTTTCCATGTCCATTGCCCCCGAACACGAGAAGGTGGCCAGTAAACCGCCTTTATTCAGCAATAACATCGCCAGGCGGTTTAAATCCTTATAAGCCCGCGATGCCCTGTCGAGTGCTGAACGCGACGGGGCATATTTTGGTGGGTCAAGCACGATGACATCAAACGTTTCCTCTTCTTCTTTGAACTTTCTTAATTGCTTATTTACATCCGATGATATGATGTTTACTTTGCCGCTTTCAAGCTTATTCAGGATAATATTTTCTTTCAGCGTCTCTAAAGCAGGCACGGAACTATCAACGGCCGTGACAGATGCAGCTCCATTTTTTAAGCAATTTAAGGTAAACCCACCGCTGTAACAAAAGCAATCCAGCACCTTTTTGCCTTTGCTGTAACGGGCAAGTATTTTACGATTATCCCGCTGATCACAATAAAACCCGGATTTTTGCCCCGATGCGATGTGGATATTATAAATGATGTTATTTTCTTTAACCTCCACCCTTTCAGGTGGATGGCTGTCCGATAAAGCAGTATTTAAAGTTTCGAGCCCTTCATGTTCCCTTGATGCTGAATCACTCTTATCAAAAATACTTTCGGGTTTTAACAAACGCTTCAGTTCATCCAAAATAACGGACATTGCTTTTTCCATACCAGTGGTAAGCACCTGCACGGCCACGTGACCGGCGTATTTATCTACGATCAATCCAGGAAGATAATCGGATTCACTGAATATCAAACGGCAGGTATTGGTGCTTCCATCAGCCAATAAGCTATCCCGACTAGCTATTGCATCAGCAACTTTATTTCTAAACCATTGCTCATCAACTTCAGTTTTTTCATCCCATTCCAATAGCCGTAGTGCAACCCGCGATTGATCGTTATAAAAGCCATAGGCCATAAATTCATCTTTGGCGTTCAGCAGGCGCACAATATCGCCATTTGCGGGCTTACCCTTTACCTTTTCAATTGCACCTGAAAATACCCAGGGATGGCGGTGCAAAACAGCTTTCTCTTTGCCCTTTTTTAATAACACATCAATCATTTCGTAAAGGTAGCAAACCGTTATTAAATCGCATTGTTAATGAGTGGCCTCACACTACCAGAAATGAGCGACCATAACAAAATAAATCGTAATAAAGTGCCCATAAAAACTGCAAAAGACAAAACAAAAGTAGCTATCATCGGCGGAGGGCCGGGCGGTTTGTTTATGTATAAACGATTAGTTGAATCGGCCAGAGAAGATTTTGAGATAACCATTTTTGAAAAAAAGGCGCGGCTTGGCGTTGGTATGCCTTATAGCCCCGAGGGTGCAAATGACGAGCATGTTACTAACGTATCTGATAACGAGATACCAAAAATCGTCACCTCTATTGAAGAATGGGCGCAAACCGCTCCTGCAGATATTCTGGAACGGTTTAACATAAACCCGGCAAGGTTTAATGAGTATAAGGTGTTACCGCGGCTGCTTTTTGGCCATTATTTGTCGGCACAATTTGAATTATTGCAAAAAAGCGCTGAACGATCGGGAATTGTTACCCATGTACGTCTCAATAGTGAAGTTACCGATATTATTGATCACCCTGATTTGGATGAAGTTTGGGTTGATGTTGAGGACGTGGGCGTTGAAAAATTCGATTTTTTAATTATCAGTACCGGGCACAACTGGCCGGTAAAGTATGAAGGAGTGATTGCCGGCTATTTCGATGCGCCGTATCCCCCGTCTAAACTGGCGTTAAAACTTAGCCATCCCGTTGCTATCAGGGGCTCATCGCTTACGGCGGTTGATGCCATCCGTACGCTTTCACGCCATAACGGAACCTTTAAAAAGGATAAGGCAGGCAAACTCTCATACCAACTTTCGGACGACAGCAGCGGGCTTAAAATAATCATGCATTCGCGGGATGGAATGCTTCCGGCAGTGAGGTTTCACCTGGAGGATTCTCATCTCGAGAATGACTCATTGCTTACCCCGGAAGAGATCACAGCACACATCGCTGAAAATGAGGGGTTTTTATCGTTGGATTTTTTATTTGAAAAAGACTTTAAAGAAATATTGCGCAAAAAGGAGCCTGACTTTTACGAGCAGATCAGGAATATGAACATGGAAGGCTTTGTAACATACATCATGGAAATGCGTGAGCGCGTAGCACCATTCGAGCTTTTTAAAGCAGAGTATGCCGAGGCGGAAAAATCAATTAAACGCAAACAATCTATTTACTGGAAAGAAATACTTGGTGTTTTAAGCTTCGCTATGAATTATCCCGCAAAGCATTTGTCAGCTGAGGATATGCAACGGCTGAAAACGGTGTTAAGTCCTTTAATTTCTATAGTGATCGCCTATATCCCCCAGGGTTCGAGCGAGGAGCTGCTGGCCCTGCACGAGGCCGGTATTCTCGATATTATTGCAGTAGGATCTGAAAGTGAAGTAGAAGCGCATCCCGAAGAAGGCGCTACCTATCATTTTACAGACGAAGCAAACCAGCCACAGTCTGTTTATTATAAAACTTATATAAACTGTGTAGGCCAACCGCATTTATCGTACAAAGAATTTCCCTTTAAAGGCTTGCTTACAAAAAACACGGTTACCCCTGCACGCTTAAGGTTTAAATCGGCTGAGCAGGGGCTGCAGGCCATAGCCGAGGGAAATGAAGATGTAGAAACAGGTAGCAACGGCGATTATTATTTGAAGGTGTCGGGAATTACGATAAATGATAATTTCCAGGTGGTAGACAATTACGGCGCATACAACGAGCGTATTTTTATCATGGCGGTTCCGTATATTGGCGGCTATAATCCCGATTATTCCGGACTGGACTTTTGCGAGGAGGCTTCATCCCGCATTATCAAAACATTGTTGAAGAATGAGTAAACGATTAAACGATCCGGCTGACTTAAAGCTATTTCAAATATTGCTGGGCTCAAAAGCGCCGGGAAGAAACGTTGAGCAGCACGATTATTTTTTTGGCATTGCCACAACTTTGAAGGCGCTTTTACCCGCGATTAAAGCATTCTGGCCCGAGGCCGGCGACAACATCCACATAGATGGATGGCGCGAAGTAAACGTGGTGGAGGGTCACGTAATAAAAGTAACTTTAAGAAATGAGGACTATGTTCCGTCTTCAAAAAAATTATTCTTCATTAACCTCGGCGGTTACCAGCAAAATAAACTGGAAGAGCAGCATTATACCGTTCTAACCTTACAGGACAACAAGTCACAGGCCGTGCTGCAGGCCAAGGCGTCAGTATTTTTCAAAACAAACTCCATGAAGGGAGCCAATTCGCACATTGATGAAAAGTATGGCATTGATGTAGATGATGTGTACAGGATTGAAGATATACTAGCGCCCGAATTAAAACAGAAATATCAAATTATGATCACGCCCACTTTGGATTTAACGGTTGACGAGATCCATTTGGGATACTTCCCGCTGCACAAGATCGAAGAATTTGATTAAAGCCAAGCGGGCATCTAAAGCTGCCAGTAGGTAACGATCTAAATCGCTTTTCCTCACCTTTTAAACCGCTGTTGTATAAAACACGGTATTTCATTTAAATAGTTGCTACTCTTTTTTTGCGATCCACACGTAAGCCCTGGTGCTGGGGTATTCCACCCCGGGATAAGGCTGCCGCTCTACAACGTCGATAACCCGGAATCCGGCTATTGACAGCATATCGAGTATAGCAGTTGTTTTATAAAAAACAAAGTCGACGTCTACCTTTTGATCAAGAAATATATCCTGGTGAATTTTTTCATCTCCCACGTGGAAAGAAAACAATGCCTTCCCACCAGGTAACAATACCCGGCTAAATTCCTCAAAAGCCGCCGGTAAAAATTCATAGCCCAGGTGCACAATAGCATAAAATGCCACTATTGCCCCGAATGATCCGTCTGGATATTTCAGCGCTAACATATCGGCTACCTCAAACTTCGCCTTCGGGTTTAACGTTTGTGCAATACTCACCATCTCAGGGGATATGTCGACACCCAACACATCTCTGATACCATGGTTAATTAAAAATTGCGTGGTTTGCCCCGGCCCGCACCCGATGTCAATTATACGGCCCATTGCCCGGTTTTCGTCGGCAAATGCTTTGAGCAGGATAGCGTCTAAATGTTTATGTTCAAGCTCGTTAATAAATTTTTCAGCATAGGCCGATGCGGTCTTATTATAGCAATCTATTATGTTTTGTTGATTCAGCATTACGCTTTAAAGATGATAAATATTTAAGTTTTTATGAAGCTACAAACAAGCCTTTTTAAAACTCAAAAAGCCTCAGTTGATCGCTCGGCATCTCTATCTTTTCCTTCACAGTAATCTCCCCAAAGTTCGAAAGTGAAATACCCAGCAGCCTTACCTTTTTATCTTCCGGCTCAGTTGCTGCCAGCAGGCGCTTTGCCGTTGAGCTAATAGTTTCCAAATCATCCACAGCAACTGGAAATGATTGATTACGAGTGATCTGTTTAAAATCGCTGTACTTTATTTTAAGGGTGATGGTGCGCCCCTTCAATTGGTAATTCTGCAGTCGGTTGCAAACCGTCTTTGCTATCTTATCCAGTTCAGCCTCCATTTCTTCGGCGGTGGTCAGGTCATAAGCAAACGTATCTTCAGCTGCCAGCGATTTTGTTTCGCGATGGGGCTGAACCTCGCGATTGTCGATCCCTCGTACAATCTGGTAGTAGAACTTCCCGGTTTTGCCAAAGTGTTTGATTAATTCATGTTCAGCCAGGGTTTTGAGGTCGGCGCCGGTATGCAAACCCATCTTCTTCATTTTTTGGGCCGTTACCTTGCCAACGCCAAAAAACTTTTCGACCGGCAACTTCTCCATAAAAGCTTCTATGGCTGATGGGCCAATAAAGGTTAGTCCGTCAGGCTTGTTAATATCAGAAGCAGTTTTTGCAACAAACTTATTGATGGACACCCCGGCGGAGGCAGTCAGCTGCAATTCGTCCTTTATAGCCTGTTTTATTTGTTTGGCTATTTCGATGGCTGATCCGATGTTCAGTTTATCCTCAGTAACGTCCAGGTAGGCTTCATCCAGTGAAAGCGGTTCAATAATATCGGTATAGCGTCTGAATATTTCGCGTATATTTTGCGACGCTTCTTTATAGGCTGCAAACCTTGGGCGCACAAAAAGCACATGCGGACAAAGCTGCAGTGCTTGCTTGGATGACATTGCTGATCGGATTCCAAACTTACGCGCCTCATAACTTGCGGTAGCCACCACCCCGCCGCGTCCCTCGGGCGAGCCACCGACCACCAGCGCCTTACCGCGGTACTCCGGAAAATCGCGCTGCTCAACAGAAGCATAAAATGCGTCCATATCGATATGAATGATTTTACGATAAACCTGAAACGGCATTGTCTCCATAAACCTGTATAAGATGCAATACTTTGTGTCTTATACAAATATACTGTCTTTGTTATTGTTCAGGATAAGCAGGAATTTGGGAAATATGTGCATTGTTTAACAAAAAAAGTGAATACGGGTGAAGGCCGGAAAGAAAAGCGGAACCGAGTCAGACCCGCGAGCGCAGGCTTTTTATATCCTTACCCTTTGGCCGAGACAGTTTTTGTATTAAAGGCGCGTATGCGTGTGTTAGACCATGCACGTTTACAAACTTATTTCATGGTATTTTATAATGTGTAAAATTTCAAAGAAAACAAACAACCCCAAAAGCGAACATATTGCATAAAAGATAAGCCACAATATTTTTTGAGCAATGGTTTTGCCTCTAAATTTCTTTCTGTTTATTAAATACACAAAGAATGTTAATATTAGAATAAGCACTAAAGCCATACAAGGATATTTTATCTGTAAACTTATGCCCATTTGGGCATTCATAGTCCTTAATCTTCTTCGCACCCGCACCACAAACAGGGCTTTTAACTTTATTGGGCGTTACGGATGCTTTCATTATTCATAAGAAAGTTCTTTGGTCTCTCTTGTGGGTTTTCCTTTTTGAACTGAATAGTTAGTGGGACAAGTACCATGCAAATTTCCCAAACATATAGCCCATAAAAGAAACTAATAATGCGATTACGATTACCAAAAGTACTTGCGTAAATACGCTATTATTAAAAATGATTTTTCTTATTAAAGTCATATCAGAATTGCCGTTGATATTGCTAATATACTATAAAAAATTAAAATTGCCCAGCCGTATTGTCCTATCAAAAAAACAAAAGCGGGTAAAGGCCCGACAGAAAAGCGGGCCAGGGAGTCTGGCCTGTGGGCGGAAGCTTTTTTCTGTCTTGATTTTTTTGGTACTTTTTGTATCAAGACAAAAAGGACTAGCCCCGCGGCAATTGAGCGGGCGGATTACGAGTCGAAGACAACAATAAAGTCAGTAGCATAGTGCTGTATTCAGATATAAGCTAGTTCCGGTTCATGATTTGCTCCTGTGGCGCTTGGTGAGGTTGGCCGTTAACCGTTTTGAAATAACATTTGTCTGTTTGATTAGCAAAGTTCAGCGTCTGCTTCGTTCCTTGCAGCGGCGTTACGACTTGCAGCAACGGCGGTAAAATTGGTTACTCAGTAATATCATAATTCACCATCACAGTTGGCAATAGCGTAGCCTCATTCAACGGCACTTGGTTGGTGGTAACCATAGGCTTGCGGTGGCGGCTATAATCATAAACAGCTTTTTGAAGACCCTTTACCGGCGATTCAGGCGGATTAAAACTCACTACAAATTGCAATATAAAATCATGAAACTTCTCATGATCGGGTATGACCCATTTATGGTTAGATTTTTTTATCGCATCAATAACCGGCGGTATTAAAATTGCATCATCTGCATAATAAATAACGAGCTTGGTGATGCTCCCTTTTTCATCTGCCGTAAATTTAAAGATCACTACCCCTGTGGCTCTCTTTTGTATAATATCAGGCGACACCGACAGGCTGTCCTTAAAGAAACCGGTCATCACATCTTTACCGCCCTGGAAAGGAAACGCCAGTTGCTCCTGCGCTATGCAGTGAAGGCATAACAAAATAGCCGTTAGGGATATTAGGATCTTTTTCATGTTATATTAATAATGATGTGCTGACGCGAGTCAAGAGCCAAGAATCAAGCGACAAGTTAAATAGTAATCTCAACCGCAAATCGAAAACAATTACAGCGGTTACCAATTTACTTCTGTCAATCTTGATTCTTGACTCTTGGTTCTTGATTCTTTTTTTCCGGTTCGTCTTTAGGTTCTCTTTTGCTGCCTGTGTATAGCTCGTATTCCAATAAGCGGCAATCCAGTTTTCCGTTATAAAATTCAATTCTTCGTGCTGCGCTTAAGCCTATTTTCTTTGCCAGGTCGGCATTGCCGGTAAAAACATATCCCCGGTAACCCAGGCAATCTTTTTTCATAAAATCGCCTATGCGTTTATAAGTCGCTTCCAGCTTGGTATGCACACCAAGGCGTTCACCATATTCAGGATTAAACATTACGATGCCGGGTTCTTCGGGTACAGGCGTATCTGCAAAATCACAAACGCTAAATTCTATCAAATGTTCTACACCGGCGGTTTTAGCGTTCTTTTGAGCGATGTCAACGGCGTCATCAGAAATGTCGGTAGCTATAATTCTAAAGCCAATTTCCTTTTTTGCCTTATCCTTTAGTTTTCTTCGTTCTGTAAAAAAAACCGTTTCGTCATAGCCCATGATGTGCATAAAGCCATAATTCATCCTGAACAGCCCCGGGCATTTATCCGTTGCCAGCAATGCCGCTTCAATAGCAAGCGTGCCTGAGCCGCACATGGGGTTTATAAAGGTGCTGTTTTTATCCCAGCGGGTTGCCACAATGGTTGATGCTGCCAGAGCCTCGAGCATAGGAGCCTTTCCGGGAATTTTACGATAACTATGCTTAGCCAGCGTTTCGCCGGATGTATCTAAAAATATATCTGCTTCATCCTCCTGCCAGTACAGGTGAACCAGCGTTTTATTTACTTCGGCGCCTGAATTCGGTCTTATCCCTTTAATGGATTTTATCCTGTCGGCAATAGCGTCTTTTACCTTTACGTTGGCAAACAGCGGCGTGCGGATATGCTCATTGTTAACATTTGACGATACGGAGAAATAGCCGCTAAAGTCGATGAGCTGTTCCCATTCAATTTTAACCAGTTCGTCGTAAAGCTGCTGCGGATCGCTGGCATTAAAGTGCTTTAACAGGTATAAAACCTGGCTGGCGCAGCGCAAATTAAGGTTTAATGCAATGCAGTCGGTTACGGTACCCAACAGCTCAACCCCAGTTTGAAATACCCGTATCGGCGTAAAGCCAAGTGCCTCAACTTCCTGCTGTAAGTAAGGCGACAGTCGTTTATTACAGGTGATGATTATTTTATTTTCGGTGTGGAAAATTGACATAGTGTTGTTATTCAACTACTTAAATTGAACGAGTAACAGATCAGTAACACAAATAAATGACCTTGAACAACAAGCATCCATTAAATATTGATTTTCCCTGTTAACTTTTGACGAAAATTAGCAGTAAATGAACTGCAAAAATAGGTTAATAAAAGTTAACCCGCAATTTATGCGGTCTCGAACGACGGCGGTAATCGCATTAAGAAATTTTAAAATTTTTTTTTTGTTTCCAATTCGATTGTCGACCTTGACATCAATGAATGAAAATGGTACAAATATCTCCGTAAATCACCGTTGTAACGTGGAGCAGGATTTTTGTTCGATTTTAAATGGGTCGGTCGGGATCGGAGCGCGAAGGGTTAACACTTTGCTTTTTGATTGCAATGAAAACTTTACTAATTTTCTTTGTAGAATTTGTAAACCCTGACCGATTTTTCAACCAGCGCGATGCTGGGTTTGACTCAACTTAAACACAACTCAAACTCGATAATTAACTAATTTTTAATTAAAAAAATATAAATCATGAACACTGATTTCATGACATCGGGGGAGTTATGCCAATATTTAAAAATTTCTCTTTCGACTGTCTATAAACTATCGCACAGGAATGTGCTTCCAAAGTACCGCCCTGCGGGACGGAAAATTTATTTCTTAAAGTCGGATGTTGATCAATACCTGACGCGCAATCGGATTTCTTCGATTGATGAATTGAATGCTGAGATTGATCGCGATAACCTTAAAGTGGGGAGGTTAACATGGGCGCGTTAAAAAATATAATTGAAGATAATTTGGCTGATGAAAGTATTGTTGGTATCGTCGATGGAAGCCCTGAGATTAGGGAAGAAAAACTTTCTACATCGGACATTACCGCAGTCGCGATATTATCCGATGCAGAAAGGATTGTTGAGCGATTTGAGCCTGTTGCACACGGTGAAGTGCTAGCCAGGCTGTTAAAACAGATTGAAAAAATTGATTTTAGGGAAAAGGCAGAGCTAACTGACGAAAAGCAAAGTTTAAAGCTCAAACATATATTAGTAGTAAGTATAGAGCATACGTTGGAAACCGCAAAATTGAATAATTGGCAGATTTGCAAAAACCTTGGGTTTATCTATTTATTCAATGGGGCTTTTTGGAGTTTTCTTGAAAGGGACGAAATGCAGGCATTCCTCGGCAAAGCATCACTCAAAATGGGGGTTGACAAATTCGACGCTAAGTACTATACATTTAGGGAACAATTACTTAAGCAGTTTCTTTCAGAATGTTATTTGTCAAAACCATTGACGTCCGATGATTTGGTTTCGATAAATTTAAAAAACGGCACTTATGATATTGGTGTCAAGGGTAATTGTTTAAGACCACCGGCACCCGCAGATTTCTTAACATATCAGCTACCGTTTGAATATAACAAACCTGCAAAGGCACCTTTGTTCGAAAAATATTTGAATACCGTAATGCCGGACATTGAAAGGCAAAAAATACTGGCTGAATATTTAGGATACCTTTTTATCAAAAGTAGTACGCTGAAACTTGAGAAGGTTTTATTGCTTTATGGTACGGGAGCAAACGGTAAGTCAGTCTTTTTTGAAGTGGTAAATGCCCTGTTAGGTGGTGTTGAGAATGTAAGTAGCTATTCGCTGCAAAATTTGACTAACGACACTGGCTATGCGAGAGCAATGATTGCAAATAAATTAGTCAATTACGCCAGTGAGATTAACGGCAAGCTTGAATCATCAATTTTTAAACTTCTTGCCTCTGGTGAACCTGTCGAAGCAAGGTTACCTTATGGCAATCCTTTTACAATGACCAATTACGCCAAGCTCATATTTAACTGCAATGAACTGCCAAAGGAAGTTGAACAATCACATGCTTTTTTTCGCCGTTTTTTAATAGTACCTTTTGATATAACAATCCCTGACCATGAACAAGATAAAGAACTGGCAAAAAAAATAATCGCAAGCGAACTTTCAGGCGTTTTTAATTGGGTA
>CAZZUU010000005.1:0-36838 GCA_964657275.1 uncultured Mucilaginibacter sp.
ACGCTCAACAGTGAAGTTGGTATAATTTTGTTCGTTTTCTGTTGTCCAGGTTATTTGTGCGCCGCTTGTTGTTTTGGCAGCTGTAAAGCTTAATAAACGTAAAGCAAGGGCAGCGTTTTGGCGGATAACCAAACTAAAGCGGTTTGAGCCATAAGTATTGGTATCGGCTTTAACTACGTCAAAAGAATAGCTGTTGTTATGCCTCATATCAATTGAATCTTGCCTGTAGGCGTCCTTCAACCAGATATCGTAAAGCTGCGGGATAGATTTTATCTGGAGCATTTTCAGGGTGTAAACACTATCAATATTCGCATTAAAAGTTAGCTTGATAATTTCGCCGGTTACAGGCAATTTTGTGAAATTAATAGCAAGTGCAATACGATCGCTTGACATACTGGCCAATCCCACTTGCCCGTTACCGGGCTTGTACGGCGCGTCTTCATTATCAACGTATTCAGCTTTTGCTTTCGTATTAAAACCGATGTAAGTGTCATCCGTAGCAGTACCGCTTCTTGACAATTGTATCCGCAAATGCTGATCGGCACCTGCAGTACTCAGGCTTGCAATAGCGCCTTTATCTGCTTCAAAAAGATTTAATCCCGTATTTTGTGTGTATGGCGAACTGGCTTTTGCCGATTCATTAAAGATCAATTGTGGTAATATACTTCCGGTAAAATTGCCAATTACAAAAAATGCCTGGCCACTTACTATCGTCCGGGAGCCGTTGTTTGTAAACGCTCCGCCTACCTGGTAAGTATCATAGTTATTAGTCGCCGGATTAAGCTCGTAAACAGTTGTACCCACGTTTTTTACATAAATACCTGTGGTAGTAGAGGCCGTATTATATTGCTCCCAATCAATTGAACTGGCGTATGGGTTGCCGATAAGGTTAAAGCCCCTTACAAGAGCATTATTATTGGCACCTACCACAGTAGTCGTATAGCCTATTGTTGTTAATGCAGGCGTATACCAGTTATGAACAACTACCGGCCCCGCATTTAAGAAACCGTAAGCACTTAAAGTGGTTGCAACAGGCGTGTATGTGGAAACCGTTTCGGCAGCAACAGTAGCGGCCAACCTGTCGCCACGGAAAAAAACCATGTACCCGTTGCCCACAGGAATATTATATACGGTTGAACCGCCATTTGTAAAATAATTGTATGAAGTGGCATTATTAATTGCGCTGATACCCCAAAAATTACCTGTTGTAAATGTTTGATTATTGGGTACCTGATCTTCCCTGAAAAGGAAAATTGTTGGGTTTCCGGTTTTATTAAATCCACCGCCGGCCGCTCCGGTAAGAAAAATACTATTGCTTAAATATTGTAAGCCGGCAACATTGTTTCCGCCGGTTGTGGCTACGTAAACCGGTGATGATAACAGCCTGTAACCACGATACCCTGCACCGCCCGTCATGTAGCGCTCTACGTGAATAGAGTCGGCTGCGCTCCCGGTAATAGAAGTGGCGGTTATCTGGCCCACAGATGCTGAACCTGTGGCATTTGATTTTAGGGTAAGTTTTCCCGGCAAACTTAAGGTGGTATTTAATACGCCGGTTCCGGTAATATTTAAGGTGGCACCAGCGGCAATATTGATAGAGCCGGTTCCGGTGATAGTTGGTGTTACCCCAGTATTAACTGTCATAGCCGAGTTAACGGTTAATGTGCCGGGGGAAGTTACCGTCAAAATATGGTTTCCGCCATTGTTCCCAAATGTTAACGAGTTAACCGTTACAGCAGTGGTTATTATCGGCTCTTTTGCCTTAGTATATGCCGAAACGCCAATCGTTACTGCATCATTAACAGTAGGCACCGCATTGGAGCTCCAGTTTGTGGCGGTTGCCCATAACTGGGTATTATTGGCAGCCGTCCAGGCAACTGTTGTACCCACCGCTATGTTCACAACACAACTGGCACTCCCCGAAGTATTATAGGCCGTTACTGTATAATTTGTAGCCGCTGAAACAGCTGTGGGTGTGCCTGTGAAAGAACCGGGCGTGGTTGTAAAAGATAACCCGGTTGGCAAAGCAGGTGCAGTTGGAAGAAAATAGCCCGTTGTTAGCATTTTACGCACGGTTCCGGTAGTACCCGTCTGGAAATCAACAATAAAACAATTACCAGAGTTATCAACATCAATACCACCCGGGCCACTAAAGGTTGCAGCTACACCAGTTCCGGCCAGTTCCGACGCTGTGCCGCTGCCAGCTATAGTAGTAACTACTGCGCCTGGCGTAGTTATCATTCTTATCCTGTTATTAGACAAGTCGGCAACATATAAATTTCCTAATCCGTCTACAGCTATACTTCCCAGCCGGTTTAATTTCGCTGCTGTACCGGTAGCATCCAGGTATCCCGCCGTACTGCCTGCAAAAGTGGTTACCGCGGCTGTACTAATAACAATTTTTCTGACCAGGCTGTTGCCATAATCCGCAACGTAAACATTGCCTGCTCCATCGGTACATAAATCATTGGGCTGGTTAAAAGTTGCGGCAGCACCGGTTGCATTTACGGCGCTTGCGGTACCGACGGTACCTGCCAGAAGAGTCACGTTGCCGCCTGATATCTTCCTTATGGTATTGTTCCCCTGATCGCAAACATATATGTTCCCTGTTGCGGGATCTACATCAAGCCCGGCAGGGCCGCTAAACGTAGATGCTAAAAGTGTGCTATTGGCGCTGCCTGCAGTACCTGCAATCCCGGCGTAGGTAGTTACCGCTTTGGTTGCAATTACTATTTTACGAATAGTATTCCCACCTGCATCTGCAACATATAAATTACCTGCGCCGTCATATGCAATACCATCGGGCCCGTTAAATTTTGCCGCTGCCCCATTCCCGTCAAGTTCTGCAGCGGCACCGCTACCGGCCAACACGCTCACCACCCCGGCGGAAGTAACCTGGCGTATGATGTTATTACCATAATCGGCGACATAAGAATTACCTGAATTATCGCAAGCTATTGCCTGTGGATTGTTCAACGTACCGGTACCCAGTATATTAGTTACTGCAGAATATAGTTGAACGGGAACCGCGCCGCCCGTACTGGTTGCGGCCAAAGGAGTGATAGCGGAACCAACGGTGTAAACATCGGGTGTAGTATAGGAAATAACAGGCAACTGAGCATAAACATTATTAATAATGAATGTTAACCCAATAATAGCTAAAGAACAAAATATAAGTCTTTTCAAAATAGCAAGTGTTAATCAGATTAAGTTTATATATGAAAAACTGTAAATAAGACGATCTAAGCGTTAAAATATCCGTCTGATCAACAATTAATTTTCATAAAATTAAACACAATTATTAATATCTACTCATGCAAATAAACAATTTTCAGCCACTTTTCACATCAATTATTGTCAACATATCAACATTGATGTTGATATCAGAAACCGTTATTGTTTAAGAAGAAAACCGTGCTAAAATTAAGCATCAGGAGTTTCTTGCTGATTAAATTAATATCCCCTCTTTTTTATTTTAACCGTTGGTTTTACTAAAAAGCAAATCGCGTTTGACTGGTTAAAATTCTCATTTTTAAAAAAACTACTTTATAAAAAATTTACCCGCAATACTATTAATTACCAATTACCCGTTAAGCCAAACTATACCTTTTGCTAAATAGCTCACCGCTGAAAGTTGTTGAACAGGTAAAATCATACGATTTTATCCGGGTAAAATTAGTATTCGAAAAATTCAACTGGTAAGTATCCGCAGAAAGCTTATACCTGATATAAGGAATTGGTGCAGTTATGTCGCTAAAAATTAGTAACTGTCCGCCCGGGGCTATAAAACAACGTAAAGAACTTGTAACCATACACACATTTGCTAAGTGTTAACAATATATCCCGGCAACTGTATGCCCGTTTATTTTGGCACTTAGGTTAACTTTCACAATAAAAGTCCATTTATTTGTACGGATGAAAACACGAAAGGTTACAATAAATATAAATGTCGCTTTGACAATCAATTTCTTATGCTAGAACTAAAGCTATTTAGGTAACGGGAGTTAAATAATTAAAAGAGGTAAGCTATAGTTTTACAAAAGTGCTTTTACCAACCAGGCTATTGTCTTTATTATTTATTACCTGGATAATATAGGTTCCCGGTACTAAACCGGTAAAGTTGCCTTGCCAGTTTGGTTGCGATGATGTCACCGTTTTTATAACGGCTCCATTTATGCTGATTATTTTAATTTCATACACATTGGAAGATGCCGTTTTGCCGCCTATTAAACCCGGAGCGCTGCTCAACGACTGCAACGCAGATAAATCAGATGCTATAGCAGCATTTTGATCGATAGACAAATTCACCATGCCACTAGTAGGATTGGGGTACACGGTTAATGCATTGCTGGTCCCGTTATCACTTAAATTGGTGTATTGCAGCGGCACAACATTTGAATAGGTAATGGTACCATCCAAATCCTCAAGTTTTAAGCGGTACCTATCCGTTGTAGTTTGCACGGGATTTTTATCCAGAAAACTGTATGTTCCGCTTGCGCTGGACACAAAGCCGCCCAACACATCAAATGTTTTTCCGTTATCTGTACTTCTTTCAACGGTAAAGTTGGTATAGTTTTGTTCGTTTTCGGTTTTCCAGATTATTTGGGCGCCGCTTGTCGCTTTTGCTGCATTAAAGTTTATCAGGTGCAATGCAAGCGCCGGATTTTGACGTATCACCAGGCTAAAGCGCTTTGAAAGATAGGTAGTGGTATCATTAACGTCAACATCAAACGCATACGTGGTGTTGTGCCTCATATCCAACGAATCTTTTTTATAAGCGTCCATCAGCCAAATATCGTAAAGCTGGGGTATTGCCTGGATTTCAGTCATCATCAACTGATAAACTCCGCTACTTGTCGCGTTTATTTTCAAATTTACTATCTGGCTCTGCTTTGGTAATGGCAGTGTGTTATAAGCCAGCGGAACGTTATCAGTAGACAGGCTGGATAAACTTAATACACCGTTACCGGGATAGGTAGCCGCATCTTCAACTACATTATAACTTGCAGTGCTGTTTTGATCAAAATTAAGTATGATATCGTCTGTATTGATCGTATCCTTAATGAATTTAAGACGAAGGAACTTGTCAATCTTATTCGCAATCGGCGTACCCAATAACAAATTGGTACCCGTTACCTGTGTACTTACTTTGGCAGCTTCGTTAAAAGTCATAACATTAGATGCATTGAAGGACCTCACAAAAAATCCCTGTCCGCTCGGAATGGTTTTAGTGGTTCCGTTTGTCCCGGTGCCCCCTGTGGCATTGGCCACATATACGCCATAATTTTTACTGGTTGAATTATAAACGTAAATGTAATTGTTAATTCCCGGAGCATAAATACCTGCGGTTGCAACTGTTGTGCTGTACGTATCCCAGTTAATTGAACTGGCGTAAGGGTTCCCTACTAAATTATAACCAAGTACGGCGGAATTTGTATTACCCGTTGTGCTGGTGTAATCTAAACCACCTAACGTTGGTGTGTACCAATCCTTAACAGTAACAGGCCCCTGGTTTAATGTTCCGCTGGTACTCATGGTGACGGCTTCGGCACTGGTTGTTGATGTGTATTTTGCTGCAAGATTGGTAGTCCTGTCGCCCCTGAAAAAGAACATAAAACCGTTGCCTACCGGGATATTGTAAGCTGTTGAACCGCCGTTAAAGTAATAGTTATAATTAGGCGAGTTGTTTATTTTACTGATACCCCAAAAATTACCCGTTGTAAATGTTTGGTTATTTGGAGCTTGATCCTGCCGGAAAAGATAGATACTTGGATTACCTACCTTGTCAAAGCCGCCCGAAGCACTTGTGCCGGTTACTAAGGCAGACGTTTGCACATAATTTATGCTGTATATATTATTGCTGTGACTGTCAGCACCATTATAAACCGGCGATGACATTAGCCGGTAGCCCCGGAAAGTATTATTGCCCCCGCTGATGTAGCGCTGTACATTTACCGTTCCTGTTATAGAACTTGCCGAAGGTATTGCGGCCACGCTGGCAGATTTCGTTGCGGTGCTTGTTAAAGTCAATGCACCGCTGTTAGTATTATCAATAAAAAGGCTGCCGCTGGTAAGTGTAAGTAAATTGGTAACGCTCACAGCGCCACCCGTTATTGTAACCGTTCCGGCAGCGGAGTTATTAACGGTTAAATTATCTATGGTTCCCGCGCTCAACGCCGAACCTGTATAGGTTTGCGTAGCCGCCGATCCGTTAAAAACTATTGACCCTGCGGTGCCTGATGAATTAGTTATTGTGCCGTTGTTTACGATATTACAACCCACGTTTACTGTTAAGCCGTTTAAATCGATCTTATCGCTTGAATTTACGGTGAGGGCATAAACGGATGCTGTTGACGGCAAGGTTACGTTTCCCGTTACTATAACGCTGGCTGTGCCGTTATTGGCAGGTGTCCCTGATGAGGTAACTGAATTAAGCGTATAAGTGTAACTGACCCCGTTAGCTGTACTATAAACAACACCTCCGTTTATATTCACGGCATTTGCATAATTGGTAGTATAACTGCCGGCATTGATAAAGGTAGCCGGGCTGTTTTGGTTGGCATATTCTGCCTTTATCCAATCCGAACTCTTAGCCACATTTGATATACGGGGCTCGTCAATTATACCGTTAAAGTTAAAGCCGCTTGCACCGCTTGCTTCAACACCAATATTAACAACACTTCCTACAGCAGGGCTTTGTGCGGTTGCGTAAGTGCAGTCCTGAACCCCATTAACAAACATTGTTAAGTTCGTGCCATTAAAAACACCTTGTACGTAATACCAGGTATTTGCAGCAAGTGCGGTGCCGCTGTTTGCGCTACGACTGGTTACCGGACTTCCAGACGCGTTCCTGGTTTCAACCTCAGCAATGTTATTGTTGTAAACCCCCAATTTGTAGCCGCCTGCGCTGCCTTCGTTTGTTATTATCTTTTGATCTTTGGAGGCGACCGACATATTTATCCATGCCGATAACGTAAAGTTCCCGGTGATATCAGCATTATTTGATGATGCCACTTTTGTGTTGGAGCCATTGAATGTATAAGCATTACCGATTTTACCTGATACCAGGCTGGCGGATGTCATACCGGATGTTGTGCCTGTATGCGCATTGCTGGTGCCGTCTGCCGTTGTACCTGTGTAAGTAGTTTCGTTAAAATGATAAACTGCGAGGTAATCACTCGCCCAGGTTGATTGGTAGAAAGCTGTTGTATGCGTTGCAGGAGCAGTTGGCGCACCATAATAAAATGAAATGGTATTGTTTACAAGGTGGGTCAGCGTTGGTATTTTAACCCAAACTAACAACACCCCTGTTGTGGAATTATAGCTTTCAACCTGGTAAGGAATTTCGCCGGCAACGGCATCAACAAACGCAAAATCATAATTTGGCCCGTTTGGAAACTGCACATTATTACTGCAACCACCCGTGGTAACAATCAACGATGGATCTGTAATGGTTACGAGGAACGGAAAATTGGTGAGATCATTACTGATGCCCAAACTGGTTGTTTTTAACGTCAATAACATCCTGTTAGCATAAGTGCTGTAAGTTGTGCCGTTAACGGTGACGGTTTGTGTATATACTGTCGAGCATCCCCCGGCATTGGTTACCGTAAGTGTTATCGTTTTAATACCGGATGTAGACCATTGGACTGAGAATGGTCCCTGCCCAGAACCTGTGGCCGGACTTCCGCCGTTAAAATCCCACACGTATGTTGAGGTTACAGGATCAGTTCCGGTATAAGTTATTGTTGCATTTGTTCCCGCATCAACTGCGGTGGGTGCGGTAAACACAGCGCTCGGCAACGCATTTACCACTGCCGTAACCGCTATGGTAGATGTACAGCTATGCGCTCCGGTAACCGTTAATGTATAAGTACCTGCGTTGGCAGTTGTTGCATTTGTGGTTACTGTGGGGTTTTGCGATGTGGATGTGTAGCCCCCCGGGCCGCTCCATGAATAACCTGTTGCGCCTGTCACCGTATTGGCCTGTAAGCTAAGCGTACTGCCAGCACAAACCGGCGAACTGCCTGCACCGTATAATGTATAAACCTGCGCTGCCGTTAGTGTTGTATTGTAAACTGCAATATCATCCAACGAGCCTGTAAAATAAAAGTTGCTGGGTTGATTTGTCCAGCCACTTATGCTATTATAAGCTACACGCCAGTAACCGGTTGTGCCATAATTTTGTGAGGTGGTCATTGTAGCATCAACTGCCTGCAAGGCACCATCAACATATAGGCTTGAGCCGGTAGTTGTTGATACTGTTGCCACTGCATGATGCCAGCTGCCATCAGCATAAGTAGCCGTGGTATTTATTGTTTTAACCGCACTTGGATATAGTCCGAAATATAACTGACCGCTATTGCTCATATAGATATGCCGGTCATACATGCTGCTGGCACCTGTTTGAGTTGCCCCGTACCCTACCAGCAACCCTCCAGCTGTACTGGTTTTAAACCAAACGCTGATTGAAAAATTTTGAGGTCCCGGTGAATTTGAAGGTGTGGCGGTTGAAATGTATTGCGTTGCACCATCAAAACTATAAGCGCTGTTGGCTGCGCCATAGCGATCTGTTGTTAGTGGCGCCGATGCCTGTACTGTACCATTATTGCTATTGCCCGAAACATCATTTGCGTTGCCTGTGAACGGATACGACAAATATAGGCTGGCCGTAGGGCTTGTAGGCGCAGTTGAAATAACTGGTGTTGAATATACAGTTGCAGTTACAGCAGTACGGGGCGAGCTTTCGATACCGCCCGACATGTAAGTAACATAAAAGGTTGTTGTTGTTGTAATTGATGGAGAATAAGTACTCCCGGTAGCCAAAACGCTGCCGCCGGTTAATGCACTATACCAATTGTAACTGCCCCCGGACGGCGAACCGCCGGATGCGGATAGCGTTACCGAACCCGCGCCGCAACCAGTTCCCGGTGTAGCCGTTGGTGCCGACGGATTTACAGCAATACTAACAGTGGTTGAAACGCTGCCGGATGCATTATAAGCAGTCACCGTATAAGTGGTTGCTGCTGAAACGGTTGTAGGATTGCCGGTGATATTACCTGTGGTGCCGTCAAAAGCCAACCCGGCCGGTAACGTTGGGCTAATGGTGTAGCCTGTTAATAATATTTTACGGCAGGTAGAATTTGTGGTGTTATTATCGCCTACAAATAGGTTACCCGCATTATCAGCTTCGATACAGTAAGGGCTGTAAAACTGCGCAGCAGTACCAACACCGTCCAGATCGTTCTGCGCACCGCTCCCGGCAAGGGTAGTTACCACCCCGCCCGATGAGATCATCCTGATCAGGTTATTTCCTTCATCGGCTACGTATAAATTGCCCGAGGCGTCGACTGCGACGCCATAAGGGGTTTTAAAAGTTGCGGCAGTTCCGGTTGCATTAGTTGAGCCGGCTGTTCCGCTTCCGGCCAACGTAGTAACTGCGTAAGGGGCAGTAAGACTTATTTGCCTGACTGTATTACCCGAAAAATCGCAAACAAATAAATTTGCTGATGTATAAACGATTCCCGCAGGAGCTTTAAACTGCGCCGATGTTCCGGTTGTATTATTTACTTCGGCCGCTGTGCCATTACCGGCAATAGTGGTAACTGCGTAAGGAGCGGTTTTGCTTATTTTTCTAATCTTATTACCTGCATAGTCCGCTACATATATGTTAGCCGAGCCATCATAATCAATACCTGCAGGGGCATTAAATTTTGCCGATGTTCCGGTTGCGTTGTCCAATTCGGCAGCAGTGCCTGTACCGGCTATTGTAATAACGGCATATGGCGCAGTAAGCGTAATTCTGCGTACGGTGTTGCCTGTATAGTCGGTTACATAAAGATATCCGGATGCATCATACACAACTCCCGAAGGTCCGTTGAATTGAGCTAATGAGCCAGTTGTATTGTTTGACTCCGCAGCCGTGCCACTGCCTGCAATTACACTTACAACACCTGTTGAGGTGATCTTATATATTTTGTTCCCGTTAAAATCGGCTTCGTAAACATTGCCCGCACCATCGGTACTAAGACCGCGTGGGTTTTGTATTGCTGAACTGGATGGCACAAAAGTGCTTACCGTACTAAATATAGTAGCCGGAACAGCACCACCACCAGAACTGTTTGGTGATAATGTAGTAATTGCCGTACCAACAGTGTAAACGGGGGGGGGTGTGTAAGTTATAACCGGTACCGCTGCATTGACATTTATCAAAGTAAATGCCAGTAAAAAAACGGATAAAAAGTAACGCACAAATCTTTTCAAAATAACCAGGACTAAATAATTTATTAATCAGTGTTAATTATTTTGTTGACAGTAGCTGTCAACCATACAGGCTTTATACGGCGTGAAAAATCAATGGTTACGAAAAAAAATTAACTAAAGCGTGTTAAATCCTAACTGGGTAATGTTAATGTAGCCTTTATGGGTGATTTAAGCTCAAAATAATTACTGATGTCATCAAAAGCAGCAGATTATTGGGTTTGTAATCAAACTAACATATTAATGGTGTGTTGCTTATATAAATTACACAATCCTTAATTTTGTACTAAATCGCTATATAATACTATGAACATACAGAGAATAACATTTGGGAACGGCTGTTTCTGGTGTACAGAGGCAGTATTTGAATCACTAAAAGGCGTAACGAAAGTGACATCCGGTTACATGGGCGGTCATACCCAAAATCCTAGCTATAAAGAGGTATGCAACGGCACTACGGGCCATGCAGAGGTAATTGATTTGGAATATGACGCTGATATTTTATCGTTCGACGAGCTTTTATTGGTGTTTTTTAAAACGCACAATCCAACAACATTAAACCGGCAGGGGGGTGATGTGGGAACGCAATACCGCTCGGCAATATTCTATTATAACGATCAGCAAAAACAACAATCGGAAGCTATGATAAAAAGGTTAACTGATGAAAAGGTTTTTGACCGGCCCATCGTAACTGAAATTACCCCGGCAACCGAGTTTTATAAAGCGGAAGACTACCACCAAAACTATTTTGCCAATAATCCCGGTAATCCATATTGCGCGGCTGTTATACAACCAAAGCTGCACAAGTTTGCGAAGGAATTTACAGAGAAAATTAAGCCGGAACTGCTGTAAAGCTAAAGTTTAATAAACGTGGTTTTTCCGATCAGGCTATTATCTTTATTGTTCCACACCTGTATAATATAAGTGCCCGGCTGCAGGTCGCCTATATTTCCGTGCCACTCTATTGTTGACGATTTGGCTGTTTTTACCAGCAATCCGGTAATATTGGTAATCTTAATATTATAAGACTGCGTTCCGTTAACCGGGATATTTAAAGTTGGCAGAGCTATAGTCTGATGGGTCGGCAGATTTGAAGCAGCGCTGAATTGAGCCGACAACAAATTTATGCTGTTCGTAACCGGATTAGGATAAACATTTATCTGATTGTTGGTTATAGTATTACGGCCATCCGTGTAAATTATGGTTACAGGTTTTGAATACGTAATAGCGCCATTTAAATCCTCAATTTTTAGCCGGTAAATGTTAACTAAAGCGTCGGGGTTTTTATCAAAAAAACTATAGGTGCCCTGGCCGCTGGATAAAGTACCGTTTAATACATCGAAAGTAGCCCCGTTATCTCTGCTGCGCTCGACCGTAAAATCAGTATAGTTTTGTTCATTTTCTACTTTCCAGGTTGTTTGCACTCCTGCATTGTTTTTCTGTGCATTAAAATCTAACAACCGTACCGCAAGCGCAGGGTTTTGGCGAATTACGAGCCGAAACCTGTTTTTCCCAAAGCTCGCCGAATCACCTTTATCGATATTAAATACATAGTTTGAATTGCTGCGCATATCCAGCGAATCTTTTTTGTACTTATCCATAAGCCAGATCTCATAAAGTTCGGGGATGGCATTAAGCGCTGTTTTCCGGAATGTAAGCTCGCCGCTGTTTGCGGCCTCAACATCCAGGTTTATTGCCTGCGGTGTAAGCTTTGGTAACGGTAAAACATTAATGGCTAACTGAACACTGTCTGCTGAAAGGCTTGAAAGTCCTTCAGCCGCACCTATCCCTTCAAGGTACCGGGAGTCTTCCGTTATATTATATTTGGGAGATGAATTTGAATTAAAACCGATAGCAATGTCATCGTAATTTAACGAGTCTATACTAAGCCGCAAACGCAATAACTGCTTCCCGGTACCTTGTGCAACCGGTGTACCCATCAATAAGTTGGTACTTGTTAACTGCGATGTGGGCGACTTGGCGGTTTCATTAAAAACCAATGCAGGCGTAGCCAGCGGATTGATGTTATTCGCCTGGACGAAAAAGCCCTGGCCGCTTGCTATTAACCCTGTAAAAGAAACAGGATTCCCCATTAATGAACTCGAAGAATAGGTATCATACTGGTTATTCACCGGATCAAAAACCCAAATAGTAGGATTTACATTTGTTGCGGTAATACCTCCTGTGTTAATGGTGTTCCAATCGATTGTACATGCATAAGGATTGCCTACAAGATTAATACCTCTCACGGCCGCATTGCCGGGCAACGGCGATGTAACAGTAGTATATAGCAAGTTACTACTGTTATACCAATTATTTACGTTGTAGCTATTTTGATTCAGGGAACCTGAAGCGGTAAACACCACACTTTCAGGAGCAACAAATGGGTAAGTGGTTTTGCCGGGACTGGTTCCAACACAATGAATATTATCTCCCCTGAAGAAAAACATGAAGCCATTACCGACAGATAATGCCTGGGTGCTCCCATTGTTGGTTATCGACAGTGCATATGGACTACTTAAGTTGCCGATGTCAGTAACGCCCTTAAAGTTACCACTTGTAAACGTAACATTGCTGGGCGTATAATCTTCGCTAAACAAAAAAATAGTGGTATTACCGCCAATAGTGCCAAAAGATGATTTTGCGCCGGTTACAATTGCGTTTGCGGCCATGTAGTTGATGGTGTAGCGGTAATTACCTGATACAAGGCCGGCATTAACCGGTGACGAAATCAATCGGTAATTACGATAAACCCACCGGCCGCCCGAAAATGTACTGCCCCCTTCTAAAAAACGCTGCACATTATAGATCCCGCTAAATACCGGCGTTGATGAAATAATGGGTCCTATTGCTGCCGAGCCGGTGGCGTCGGATTGCAGCGTAAAAACGCCGGGACTGACATTTGCTACCGATGCCGAAGTTGATGTAGGATAAATTATGGAACCCGGCCCCAGATTAAAGTTGCCGGTGTTGGTAATGGTACAATTGGTGCCCGTTAAATTTACTGTTAACGAGTTACCATTTAAAGTGCCGCTATTTGCCACGGTACTGCTGCTGCCGCTTAAATTAATTACTGATGAGGCACTGGTAGTGATTGTACCCGCATTGGTTAAAGTAGCGTTATTGTTTCCGGTAACGGTGGCTCCAACAATTGCAATGGATGTACCCGAATTAAATGTAAGATTGGAAGCCGCGTATAAATTAACAGCGTTATTAAGCGTAACTATGCCGGAGCCGGTAAACGTTAAAGAAGTGGGTAGCAAAAGCGAAAAAGCACCAACATTTAAACTGCTTGCAACAGTTAATGTATTGCCCCCTGTGCTGATTGTTACGCCCCCTATTAAGCCGATAGCGCTATTTATGGTTATTGATTTAGCGTTAGCGCTGCCGGTTAATGATATGGTGTAACCTAACGCCAGTTCGTTTATTACAACATCATCAGACGATGTAGGTACCGATGCGGGCGACCAATTGCCGGCTGTATTCCAAACGCCGTTACCTAATCCTAAAAATGCACCAACCCATGTTTTTGTAGTAGCATGACCCTTACATGCAAAACAAAGCAGTACCATTAAGCATAGCACTAATTTGGAAATTCCGGATCGGCTAAAACATTCAAACCGCATCATAACAAATACTGAAACCGTGAAATCACACCACTGGATTATTATTGCCCAATAGTTACATTAAACATTAACTATTGGTACATATACGCCAATTAACGGATTATTGTTGCCATTCTTAATTTGTTAAAACACCCTATTTTATACCGTTAAAACACCCATAACCTTGGTTAAAACACCTTTTTTAGAAAGGTGACGCACTCAGCATGTGTTTTTCTTTAGTTAAGAAGTAATTTTCCATTATTGCCTATTAAGAAACATCAACAAAAAAGAGCTGGATTTATTTGTAAATAAATGCTGGAAATAGATAATGGCAATAGAAGGTTGCCTGTGTTAGTTGGATACGATTTAGTAGATTTAAAAACGGCTTATTATTGCAAAATAAGGAGATAAACAAAAAGCTGATGAACTATGAAGTTGATCAGCTTTGCTTGAACTATATATAAATCGAATTTATATGTGTATCGCCCTATTCTCCGTAGCGGCAAGGCAGGCCTCGCGCATGGCCTCAGTATAGGTTGGATGAGCATGGCTCATACGTGAAATGTCTTCCGCAGAAGCGCGGTACTCCATCGCCACAACAGCCTCGGCGATCATATCTGCAGCACGGGGGCCTATCATGTGAACGCCCAATATCTCGTCGGTTGAGGCATCAGCCAGTACTTTTACAAAGCCATCCAAGTCACCGCTGGCACGGGCACGGCCGCTGGCTTTGAACGGGAACGAGCCAACTTTATATTTTATACCTTTTTCTTTCAATTGTTCTTCGGTTTGTCCTACAGCAGCAACCTCTGGCCAGGTATAAACCACGCCAGGTATCAGGTTATAATCGATATGTGGCTTTTGGCCGGCAATAATCTCCGCGACAAGCGTACCCTCATCTTCGGCCTTATGTGCCAGCATAGCACCTTTTATCACATCGCCTATGGCGTAAACACCTTTTACACTGGTTTCCAGGTGGTCATCAACATTGATCTTGCGTCCCCGTTCTTCTACAGCAAGACCAATCTTATCCAAACCTAAGCCATCCGTGTAAGCAATGCGCCCAACGGCTACCAGGCAATAATCGCCTTTCAGTTCCTTTTTCTCTCCTTTCGGATTATCGAATGTTACGGTAACTTCTTTGCCTTTTACCGTTGCGCCTGTAACTTTATGGCCCAGGTAAAATTCTATCCCTATTTTTTGCAGTACCTTTTGCAGCTCGCGGCCCAATCCTTTATCCATGGTAGGGATAATGGAATCCATAAACTCGATAACCGATACCTTTGAACCTAAACGCGCATATACCGATCCCAACTCTAAACCGATAACACCACCGCCAATTAATACCAGGTGTTTAGGTATTTCAGTCAAAGTTAGGGCTTCAGTCGAGGTGATAATACGCTTTTTATCAATTTTTAGAAATGGTAAAGACGAGGGCTTTGAACCGGTAGCAATAATAATGTTTGTGCCGGTAATCTCTGTTGAACTGCCATCAGCCCCGGTTATAATAATGGTATTTTTATCTTTAAATGATCCTACGCCTGTATGAACATCAATCTTGTTCTTTTTCATCAGGTAGCTGATGCCGCTGGTATTGGCATCCACAACTTCCTGTTTGCGTTTTATCATCTGAGCGAAATCAACCTTCAAATTATCCAGTTTAATGCCGTGTGTTGCAAAAGCATGTGCGGCGTTATGATAATGTTCAGATGAATCAAGCAACGCCTTTGAAGGGATGCACCCTACATTTAAACAGGTACCCCCTAATGTATTATATTTTTCAATGATAGCAGTTTTTAAACCCAGCTGGGCACAACGTATAGCGGCCACATAGCCGCCAGGGCCCGAACCGATAACGATAACATCGTATTGCATAGAATTGTATTTTATTGGAGCACAAAGTTAAGGAATATTTACAGGGGGTTAAACCGTAAGTTGATTTAATGTGTAAAGTTACATGGGGTTGATGTATCCGATAGCTCGGTGTGGCTGAACCTTCAAGCAATAAAATTAAACAGCTTGCTGCAATCCAGCCACTATCGGCAACGTAAAGCAAAAGCTGCTTCCCTTACCCGGTTCACTTTCAATGCTGAAGTGACCATTATGTTTTTTGACGATTTCCGAAGCAATATACAAGCCCAAACCAACACCCTGGTATTGCATAGCTGTTTTACTTACCCTGAAAAAACGCTTAAATAATTGATCGATATCTTCTTTTTCTATTCCTATTCCAAAATCTTCTACACTAACAACAATTTGATTCGAATCTACATTAGCCCCTACCACAATTATGCTGGCGTCAGGTGAATATTTGATCGCATTATTGAGCAGATTGATTATAACTCTCTCTATCCGGAACTGATCACCGGTGTAATTAATTTGAACCGAATTTTCCAGCAGGATCTGATGATTGGGTGAAATTTGCTGTACAGTTGAAATACTTTGATTTAAAGCATCGCTAAAACTAAAGACACTTATATTCAGATCTATATCTCCTGAATTAATTTTTGTAACGTCGAGCAGGTCCGCAATTAACCTTTCCAGCCTTTTAATGCTATGGCTTGCTTTTATAACAAACGGGTAACTCCTATCGTTTTTGTTCAGGGTTTTTTCAAGAACCTGGTTAATGGCTTTTATATTAGTTAACGGTGTTTTAAGTTCATGGCTAACCATGTTAAAAAACTCATCCTTTTTGGCTTCGGCCTCAGCTCGTTTTTCCTTTTCCTGGTTTTGAAAAATCAATTCATTGTTAGCGATCATCAACTCGTTTGAGCGCTTTTCCTTTTCTCCGTTTTGAAATAACAATTCGTTATTGGCAACAATCAATTCCGCCGCGCGCTTTTCCTTTTCTTGATTTTGGAATATCAGTTCGGTATTGGCAATTATGAGTTCCGCAGCACGCTTTTCTTTTTCTTCGTTTTGAAAAAGCAATTCCTTATTTGCGATGCTTAGCTCATTTGCCCGTTTATCTTTTTCCTTATTTTGAAATTTAAGTTCGATGTTGGCCAGCGTGAGTTCAGCAGCGCGCTTTTTCTTTTCGCCGTTTTGAAAGTCGAGTTCTATGTTGGCAATTATTAACTCAGCGGCACGCTTTTCCTTTTCGCCATTTTGAAAATCGAGCTCTATATTTGCAATAACCAATTCTGCCGCGCGCTTTTCCCGTTCTTCATTTTGAAAATCAAATGCCTTGTTTGCAATAATAAGCTCCGCTGCACGCTTTCTTTTTTCTTCATTTTGAAAATCAAGTTCGATGTTTGCCAGGATTAATTCTGCGGCACGTTTTGCCCTTTCCTCGTTTTGAAAAAACAATTCCTTATTTGCAATAACCAGTTCTTCGGCAATCTTTTCCTTCTGTTCGTTTTGAACAACCAGTTCCTTGTTGGCAAGGATCAGTTCATCCGTTAAGTTCTTGATAATCATATCGAATTTTGGCAACTTGTCCTGTTAAGATGAGGCGATGGTAAACGTATGGAAATTAACCGGCAATCCGGTTAATATTAGTATAAGAGCAAAATAATAGCTCAAGGTTTTCCCTTTTTATAGGTTTTTGATAAAAGTCTTTGACAAAGGGATACAATTTTGATCTTAATTTGTCAGCCTTGTCAACAGACGAAGAAAATATGTAAATATTAATTGTTTTTTTTATAAACGGATACAGTTTTTTAAACTGGTCCAAAAACTGCCAACCGCTGAACTGCGGCATATTTAAATCCAAAAATATGATATCGGGCAATTCTTCAGGCTTTGCCTGGTTTTTCTTTAAAAACTCTAAAATTTCCCTGCCATCGTCGCAGTGCGTCAAATCGGGGAGCAATTCATAGCGGTCGCACATTTTTTGCATAATTAAGTGCTCCATCTGATTATCATCTATCATCACTACTTTGCTCATAATTTTAAGGTTTTAGTATTTGAAAATCAATAAGATGCAAAAATCATTCCGTTAAAACAAATACGCGGTAATTATGGGCTTATCAGCTTCACTTTTAAATTTATGGTGTTAAGCGAACCTATCTCTATGGTGAACTTTTTAGCGAAAAAAACAATAAAATGACTACTTATTAAGACAAAAAGTTGATTGGCATCATTTACAAAAACCAATGAATTAAAACCCAAAGCCAACAAGTAACCACTAAAAGGTTGAACTCACATTTTTTAGGAATACTTAAATTTTATAGCTAATTATGGCCTATGTTAAAATCCTTAAAACATCGTTTGGTATTGGCGGCAATCGCATTTTTATCGCCGGTATATAGTTATGCGCAAAATATACCGGCACCTCCGGCGGTTATCCGCGTAAGCTTAAATAAAGAAATTGGGCCGATGAAACCCATCTGGGCATGGTTTGGGTACGACGAGGATAATTATACTTACATGAAGGATGGCAAAAAATTGCTGGCTGAACTGGCTGCATTAAGCCCTTTGCCTGTGTATGTGCGTACCCATAATTTGCTTACCTCGGGCGACGGAACAGCCTCTTTAAAATGGGGGTCAACTAATATATATACCGAAGATGCGAGCGGCAACCCGGTTTATAATTATCGCATTGTCGACAGTATTTTTGATACTTACATCAAACTTGGCATGAAGCCGCTTGCGCAGATCGGTTTTATGCCCGAAGCGTTGTCTGCTCACCCCGAGCCATACCGCCATCATTGGGCACCTCCAGGCGGCAGCATTGAAGGTGGCTGGGGTTACCCACCAAAGGACTATAAAAAATTTGGAGAACTTGTTTATCAATGGGTAAAGCATTGCGTAGCACGTTATGGCAAAAAAGAAGTGGAAAGCTGGTATTGGGAAGTTTGGAACGAGCCCAACATTGGTTACTGGAAGGGTACGATGCCTGAGTTTTTTAAATTATATGATTATGCTACCGACGGTGTAAAAAGGGCATTACCAACAGCCCGGGTTGGCGGCCCGGATGTTACCGGCGGTGCTTCAAAGTGGCTGGGGTCTTTTCTCAAACATTGCGTGGCCGATACCAATTACGTAACCGGTAAAATAGGTTCGCCGCTTGATCTCATATCTTTCCATGCAAAAGGTTCGCCTAAAGTTGTAAACGGCATTGTGGTGATGAACATCAGGCAACAACTAAAAAATATCGCCGATCATTTTGCTACCATCAACAGCTTTCCACAGTTAAAGAATATTCCGATAATTATAGGTGAGTCCGATCCGGAGGGTTGCGCCGCCTGCGGGATGGCCACAAACCCCGAGAATGCCTATCGTAATGGCACCATGTATTCCAGTTATACTGCGGCTGCATTTGCACGGCATTACGAGCTTGCCGATGATTTCCATACAAATTTAACAGGAGCGGTTTCATGGTCGTTTGAGTTTGAAGGGCAGCCGTGGTTTGCAGGATTCCGCGACCTGGCCACAAATGGCGTTGATAAACCTGTACTCAATGTCTTTAGGATGTTTGGTATGATGAAAGGAAATCGGGTTGAGGCGACGAGCAACCGCATGTACCCTCTTCAAACGGTGTTAGACTCAAGCATCAGGAGCACTCAAACAGATATCGGCGCCCTTGCAAGTAAAGATGCGCACACAGCGACTGTGATGATTTGGAATTACCACGATGCAGATATACAAAGCCCTGGTGAACCGGTACAGGTATTTATCAATGATATCCCTGCAAAATCGGTGAAATTAACGCAATATATTATCGACAACGACCACAGCAATGCCTATGAGGTATGGAAAAAAATGGGATCGCCTCAAAATCCCACCAACGAACAAATAAACACGCTGGAGAAAGCCGTGCACCTGCAAAAACTGGAACCTGCACAAAAAGTAATCACAAAAAATGGCTCGATTCTGCTTACAATAAAACTATCACGCCAGGCTGTTGCGTTAGTAAAGCTTGACTGGTAAGTTTCGGAGTCTAAAATTTAAAAGCAGCGCCCGTTGTAAAATAAAATATTGAAGGTTTATCTGATAATCCCAGGGCTTTTGCGGCAGCGGGTTTAAACTCGTTTTGAACGATGGCATACGAAGGCGAAAATTGCAAAATAAAATGACCGGCTTTATATTCGATCGGGGCCGAAAATTCATAATCAAGCATTTTAAACTGGCTGGTATTTTGTTTAAATTGAGCTATCAAGGCATCTTGCGCGGCAGTTTTCTTTGCGCTTTTTAAAACTTTCGTATTTAAATAGGCATCGTAAAAATTCTGTGTACCTGCGTTACCGGTAACAGTTGGCGAAATAAATATAAAATCCTCGTCTGTAAAAACATTATCAATTATAAAATCATGAGATAGCCCAACGTTAAAAAATGCATCGTTACTGATACCTTGTTTATTCAGGTCATAGTCGCCCCCTATTGATGGCGTTATAATGCCTGCAATATCATAATCAAAGAATGCGCTCACGGTGCTGCTGATAGCTGAACCGATCCGTTTGCTGTTAGCGTTATTAAATAATTTTGTGTACGCTACGCCACCTGACAGATCGTCTGTAATATCGAAATCGTACCCGGCTCCTAAATCACCACCGTCCAATTTTTGCTTTTTATTGCTGGGGACATAATCAACGGTACCTGAAATGTAAATCCCCGATTTGAACGTGAATTTAGTTTCGGGGGCAATTGTCGGCGTGGCTGTGGGGCCCGTACGGCCCATAAAAACATTGTCACTCAAATAATCGACACCAATTTTAAAAGATGATTTTTCCTTAACGGTATCCGCCTTAACAGGCTGTTGCGCGGCTCTATCTGATACTGTTTTACCGAAAGTGTTAAAAGAAAAACAAAGTAAGGCTGCTATAATAATTGGTTTGTGTAATAATTTAATCATAAGGGGTTTTGTTGATAAATTGAACATACCTGACACCTTATACGTACAATGGTTTAATTAGATAAGGTTTATTTTTTTTATTTAAACCTTTGATAATTAGCCAAGTCATAAACCGCAACGAACAATAAACAATTAATTAAAAACAATAAAAAATGAGAACACTAGGTTTAATTACAGGCGTACTTTTATGCGCGTCTGCAACATTTGCACAAACAACTACACCGGCTACAACAACACCGGCAACCACTACCCCAGCCCAAAATCCTGTTGTAAAAACACAGATGAAAGATCTGCGTAAGGATGTGCGCGCTTACGACAAAGAAAAGGCGGAAGCAAAAACAGCTATTAAAAAAGGCGATCTTACTGCTGCCAAAACCGATATTGCTGCTGCTAAGGCAGACAAACAGGACATAAAGGCCGATGCAAAAACCTTAAAAAGTGAGGGTGTTACACATCCTGTTAAATTAGCCGACAAGCAAGTTAAAAAAATTGACGAAAAAGCCGTTAAAACCGATGTTAAAGACATTAAAAGCGACAAAGTTGCTGAACAAAAAGCGGTAAAATCCGGTGATATTACAGCAGCGCAAGCTGATCAGAAAGATTTAAAAGCTGATAAAAAGGAGTTGAAAAAGGATATCCGCGAAGCCCGTCGTGATGGTGTAAAACATCCGGCACACCGCGCCAAATAAATTTTATTTGATTAAATAATTAAGGCCCTGTAAGTGAATTCTTGCGGGGCCTTTTTGTGGCATATAATTTGGTTTAAGGCTATAACAAAAACATATTAATGGTTAGTATTGTATGCTTAATTATTAATCTACAATATGACCCCACGCCCAAAATTCACTAATCTATTTTCTTCATCGATAAATTACTTTTTAAGCCGTTTTGCAAGAATAATTTCTGTTTTAATTTGTTGCCTGATACCCGGGTTCGGGTTCGGGATAACGCCAAACCTTACTATTCAAACCACTGGCGTTGATAGTATCGTTGACGTTCAGCATTATAATTTTGAAATAGAACTAAACGATTTAAACGATACACTCAAAGGACGCGCAACCGTGTTAATCAAGTTTCAAAACGATGTAAGTACATTTCATCTAAACCTGGAGAAACGAAACAAAAAAGGCTTTGGGATGATGGTATCCACCGTTACCGGAGATGGAGTAAAATTGCCATTCACGCAGGACGACGATGAGTTGAAGATTACTTCTCCCGTGAAGAAAAACAGCCTGCACAGTTTTAAAATTACTTATCAGGGCATTCCCGACAGGGGCTTCACCATATCAAAGAACAAATTTGGCCACCGTACTTTTTTTGGCGATAACTGGCCCGTTAATGCCCATGGCTGGCTACCCTGTAATGACAACCCCTCGGATAAAGCGTCTGTTGATTTTTTAGTTACCGCACCCGACCATTACCAGGTTGTTTCCAACGGCCTTTTAATAAAGGAGACCCGGCTATCCAATCATCTGAAACTGACGCACTGGAAGGAGACGGTTGAATTACCCACTAAAATAATGATCATTGGCGTTGCTGATTTCGCGATAGATCATCCCGGTGATTTTAACGGTGTGCCGATCTATTCTTATGTTTTTCCTGAAAACAAAGACGCGGGTTTTAAAAGCTATGGCTTCGCCAAAGAGATAATGGACTTTTATACGGAAAAAATCGGGCAATACCCTTATAAAAAATTAGCCAACGTGCAGTCGGCAACAAAATTTGGCGGCATGGAAAATGCAAATGCCATTTTTTATGAAGAAAACTCTGTTAACTCGAAGGGAGTGGAAGAGCTAATGGCACACGAAATTGCCCATCAATGGTTTGGCGACGGCGTAACAGAAAAGAATTTTAACCATTTGTGGTTAAGCGAAGGGTTTGCAACTTTTATGACCAATGCCTACCTGGAAAATAAATATGGGACTGATACGCTGAAAAAGAGATTGGCGGATGACCGGGAGGCGGTTTTTAAGTTTGAAAAAAAAGCCGGAACAGCTGTGGTTGATACAAGCTTTAAAGGCGATTATATGCAATTGCTAAACGCCGATACCTATAAAAAGGGAGGCTGGGTACTGCAAATGCTGAGGCAAAAAATTGGCGAGGGCGCATTTTGGGCAGGCATTAGAAGCTATTACAAAAAATACAATGGCAGTAATGCCAACACGGCTGATTTTAGGGCAGTGATGGAAGAAATAAGCGGGCAAAACCTGGAGCAGTTTTTTAAACAATGGCTGTACACGCCGGGGCACCCGCAAGTGGCGATTAGATGGAAATACGATCAGGCCAACGCGACTATCAGCCTAAAGATAACACAACAACAAGAGACATCATTCGAATTTCCACTGGAGATCGCTATAGGGGATCAATTTAATATCATCGGCATAAGAAACAAAGAAACGGAAGTTGAGTTTCCGGCAAAAACGAGGCCCACTTCAATAAACGCCGACCCCGAAATTATTATACTGGGGGAGTTTGAAGTAAAAGAAGATAAATAGTCACGGTAAAATAATGAAGCGGTGCTTTAATCAACCTAATGGCAAAATAAAAGCACCGCTTCTTTATCTTGAGCGGATGGACTAGTTTTTAACTAATCCCCTAAAGGCCAGCATCGGCCGGATATTTGGATCGTGCCCGGTAAAGTTCCTGAACATTGTTCCATAATCCATCGTGTTACCTTTTGACAATATCATATCGCGGAAGCGTTGCCCATTTTCGCGGGTTAAGCCGCCATGTTGTTCAAACCAGGCAAAAGCATCGTGATCCAGCATCTCTGTCCATGCGTAGGCATAATATCCTGCCTGGTAACCGTTTGCCCATATATGTAAAAAATAGCTGGTGCGATAACGTGGAGGTACTTGTGGCAAGTCGAGTTTGGTTTTGTGGAGCGCTTCGGTTTCAAATTTATCTATATCCTGCAAAGGCGCATCTGGGCTCAGCGTATGCCATTGCAGATCAAGATCGGCGGCAGCCAACGCTTCGGTCAATGCATACCCCTGGTTAAAGGTGGAAGATTTTTTGATTTTATCGATCAAAGCCTGCGGTATAGGCGCACCCGTTTTGTAATTTACTGCATAGTTAGATAGCACTTTTGGGTATAAGGCCCAATTTTCATTAAACTGTGATGGAAACTCCACAAAATCCCGCGCCGTGTTGGCGCCTGAGATACTTGGGTATTGCTGGCTGGCAAAAAGCCCGTGCAAACCATGCCCGAATTCGTGAAACATCGTTTTTACATCGTCATAGCTTAAAAGTGCCGGTTGGCCGGGAGCGGGCTTTGTAAAATTGCACACATTATAAATCACCGGTTTGTTACCCAGTAGTTTTGATTGCACAACCAGGTTATCCATCCAGGCACCGCCTTGTTTGTTATCCCGCTTAAAATAATCGCAATAAAACAAGCCTATCTGGCTGCCATCTTTGTCAAATACATCAAAAGTACGCACGTCCTTTTGGTACACCGGCAAGTCGTGGCGCTCTTTAAAGGTAAGTCCATACAACTGGTTAGCGGCATAAAACACACCCTTCTGCAACACTTTGTCCAGTTCGAAGTATGGCTTTATCTCATCGTCATTCAGGTTATATTTGGCTTTCCGCACCTGCTCTGAGTAATAGTTCCAATCCCATGGTTGTAGTTTAAATCCGCCCTTTTGCTGGTCGATAAGGGCCTGTATGGTCGCGGCTTCTTCGCGCGCTTTGGCAGTGGTAGCCGGAACCAATTGTTGCATAAACCGCTCAACCGCAGCCGGCGTTTTAGCCATCTGATCCTGCAGGCGCCATTCTGCATAGCTTTTGAAATTCATCAACTTAGCTTTCTGAGCCCTTATTTGTGCAATACGGGCAATTACTTTTCGCGTATCGTTGCTATCGCTTTTTTCAGTACGGGTCCACGATGCTTCAAAAAGTTTTTGTCTTGTAGCCCGGTTTGAAAGCGACGACAGGCCGGGTTGTTGTGTGGTATTTTGCAGGGATATCATCCATTTGCCGTCCAGCTTATTGGCCTTTGCATTTTGGGCTGCAGCCTGTAATGATCCGCCCGACATTCCTGCAAGCTCCGTGGTATCGCCGATAATAAGGGCGCCTGCTTTTGTACCCGCTAATAATTGACTGTTAAATTTGATACTTAACGTTGCTTCTTCTTTATTAAGATCTTTCATTTTAGCTTTATCCGCATCGGATAATTTTGCGCCGGCCAATTCAAATTGCTGCTTTTCGTATTCCAGCAAACGCATTGATTCCGGGTCAAGCTTTAGACTGGCACGTTGGTCATACACCGCCACAATGCGCTTGTAAAGTTTTGCATTCAGGTTAATGGCGTCATTGTTTGCAGCCAGTTTTGGCGCTTCATCTTCTTGCGTTTTTTGCAGGGTGGGGTTGGTATTTGCACTGGTTAACGCGCCAAATACGCTGAGTGTGCGTTTTAACACTTGCCCGCTCCTTTCAAGGGCAACTAAAGTGTTATCAAAATTAGGGGCTTCAGTGTTGTCAGCAATTTTTTGCACTTCGGCTTGCTGCTGCTTCATCCCTTCGTCAATGGCCGTTCTGAAATCAGTATCTTTTATACTGTTAAAATCAGGGGCATGGAAAGGTAATTTACTGGGTTCTAAAAAGGGGTTAGCCGCGGGTTTAGCGGTTTGATCATCCGATTGTTGTTTATTTGTGCATGACGAAGCAATAAATAAAACAACCAACACCGGGAGATAGGTTAATTTTTTCATGGTTTTGAGGACAGTTAGGGAGGCAAGTTATAATATTTCCTTAACATCAAAAAATTAAAAAAGTTGACCTATACCGCCCTTTAATAATTCTTTAAACTTGCCCCATTAGCAGCTTCATCCACCTTTTGCTGTATTCTTTTAAACAAACCTTTCAAAACTTTCTTTTTCCATGGCAAATGAAGCAGCAAACGCATCACATTAATTTGCAGCCATACTTGTTTTTTTGATTTAGGAAACATCTGCTTCAAAGCATTGAGACCCAATTGCTGATTCTTTTCAATAAAAGGTCCCATCTCCATTTGATAGGCGTAGAAAGCTTTCTTATAATCTCCTGCCGAGGCAGCCAATTCCCCTGCCAAAATATATGCCCCTACCAGGGCCATGCTGGTTCCCTGGCCGGATGCAGGTGACGGACAATATCCCGCATCGCCAAGTAAAGCTACGCGACCATTCGATAAATTTTCCATATACACCTGGCTGATGGAATCGAAATAGAAATCGTCCGATTTCTCCATTGCTTTTAATATGGTGGGCATTTCCCAACCTGCATCGATAAAGTTTTCATATACCGCTTTCTTTTGTTGTGCAATATCGCGATGATTATGGTCCAAATCGGACGAAAACATCAGGAACACGCTTGTTTCGTTATTATCAAGGCTATATACATTAATAGCACGGCCCGGCGAGAGATACGACAGCTCCCAAAGATTAAGCTGCAAATGATTAGGAATTGTAAAAACAACCAGGTAATACCCGAAGTTTTTTACACGGCCATCATCCGGACCGAAAGCTAAATTCCGCACATTGGAACGTAAGCCGTCAGCTCCAATAACCAGGTCATAATTTCGGGGGGTGCTATGCCGGAAGGTTACCGTTACCCCTTCGTCTGTTTGAACCATATTGTCGATGGAATCATTGAATATATATTCCGCATCGTTTTTTGTGGCCTGATAGAGGATGTGGGCCAAATCGCCGCGCATAATTTCAGCATCGTCTTTTTGCCGCATGCCGAATAAGCTGGGGTCATCAAAATTGACTATGCGTTTACCCACACTGTTAACAAATGATGAGCCTTTTAAATTAGTGCCCGACTTCCTGATATCGTCCATCACGTTCATTCGTGTGGCCACTTTAACGGCGATGCCGCGAACATCGATCCGATAACCGCCTTTACGGATAAAAGGAGCTTTTTCAACAACCGTAACATTAAAGCCGTAATGTTTTAACCACCAGGCCAAGGCAGGACCGGCGATACTGGCACCAGAAATCAGGATGTTTTTGTTTTCAATCGCTTTGCTCATTTAATGAAAGTTATTAGCAATTCATTTGGTGTATGTTTGATATACTATCAAAACTATTTCTCCGATAGTATCCATGCAACTGATTATCGGTAAACTATTAAAAAAAATGGGGTAAACTAACGATTAAGGCGGCAAAAAACCGTATGCGGTTCTGTTGGTTTGTTACCTAATAAGTTTATCGTAGTTTTATCCTGCAAAATCAATTAATCTTTACCATGAAAAGGCGCTCTTTCGTAAAAACCTCTTTAATAACAACCGCATTAAGCGCCATAGCTCCTGCGATCAGTAAAGCTTCAGGAAAGCCGGTAACTGCCACGCAGGAATTTTATGAGCTGCGGGTGTATTCCTTAAAAAATGAGCAGCAGCAAAAACTGGTGGAAGATTATTTTGAGAATGCCGCCATACCTGCGTTAAATCGTTTGGGAAGTAATCATATCGGCGTATTTACTGAGCTAAAGCCGACTGATCAAATCAAATTATATGTTTTGATCCCATATAATTCGTGGGGTGATTTTTTGGCGGTTCAGGATGGGTTGGCCGCCGATGCGGAATATTTAAAAAAAGGTGCGGCTTATTTGAATGCACCGGCTACAGATCCAGCTTATGATCGCATACAAAGCTCACTGATTAAAGCATTTAAACACATGCCGAAATTACACGCGCCGGCAAATACTCCCCGGATATTTGAATTGCGCAGGTATGAGCATGCCAGCGAAAGCGCAGGCAAGAAAAAACTCGAAATGTTTAATGATGCCGGTGAGATAGACATTTTTAAACGCCTGGGCTTTAACCCTGTATTTTTTGGTGAGACACTCATCGGCGAACTGCGCCCGAACCTTACCTATATGATAACCTTCGATGATATGGCCGCTCATGATAGTCATTGGAAAGCCTTTGGCAGCGATCCTGAATGGAAAAAAATAAGCGCCATTCCCGACTATGCGGATGCGAAGCTGGTTTCACATATAACTTCAACAATGTTGACCCCGGCGGGATGCTCACAGATTTAGTGTATCAAATCTGTTTCATTTTTGTTTGGTGTCATTAATAATCTATATTTACCACAACCAACTATAAATTTTATGACCACCAGACGTTCATTCCTCAAAACTTCGGCTGTTCTTTCTGCCGGACTTTTAGCGGCCCCTCAATTATTTGCTTACGATAAAAAATATATCGGCCTGCAATTGTACACCGTAAGGGATGCTATGCAGAAAGACCCCGTTGCCACGCTTGCACAGGTTGCTAAAGTTGGGTATAATTCGGTGGAAGCAGCTACTTATACCGGCACTGAAATGTTTTACGGGATGAGCGGTGCAGATTTTTCAAAAGTGCTGAAAGATAACGGCCTGTTTATGCCGAGCAGCCATTATCGTTTGGGCGAAGAACAGGAAACCAAAGGCACCATCCTCAACGACTGGAACAAGGCTGTGGACGATGCTGCCGCGATAGGTTTAAAATACATGATATGCGCATGGTTGTCACCGGCCGAGCGTGGGCACCTGGATCATTATAAAAAAGTTGGCGAAGATTTGAGCAAGGCGGGAGAAGTGTGCAAAAAGGCTGGCATCCAGCTTTGCTACCATAACCACGATTTTGAATTTGAACAGGAAGATGGCAAATATCCTTACGAAACGTTGCTGGCCAATAGTGATAAGGACCTGGTAAAAATGGAAATGGATATTTATTGGTTAGCCAAAGCTAAACAGGATCCAATTGCTTTGATTAACGAACACCCCGGCCGCTTCCCGCTATGGCACATCAAAGACATGGACAAAACCCCCGACCGTATGTTTACCGAGGTGGGTAATGGCATTATCGACTTCAAGGAAATATTTAAACATTCGAAAAAAGCGGGGTTAAAATACTTTTTTGTTGAACAGGACAAATGCCCCGGCGATCCTTTCGTCAGCATCACGCAGAGCTATAACTATATCAAAAATAATTTAGTTTAAGATTTTTTCATTCAGTTACTTCCGGCCAGGCTTTCAGTTGAAAGGCTGGCTTTTTTATTATCTGTAATGACGGAAAAACAGCTTGCTCAATTGATATCGGGGATATTAATTTTTAATATTACAAATCGCTAACTACCTTGTTTAACGTAAGTACAGATATGAAAAAACAACGCTTGTTTAAACCGCTTTGCCTTTTTGCATTTGTTATCCTGTTAACAGGCAGCGGGCACGCGCAATCTTCCAAAAAAACATTGGTAGCCGGCGATGCTGTCCCGCAATTTTCATTAACCGACCAGGATGGGCACCTATTTAACGTAGCTGATTATATAGGAAAAAAGGTAATGGTTTTTTATTTTTATCCTAAAGACGAAAGCATGGTTTGCACCAAAGAAGCATGCGCTTTTCGCGATAGTTTTGATGAATTTAAAAAAGCGGGCGCTATGGTTATCGGCATAAACGGCGGTACAGTTGCCAGCCATAAAAGCTTTCAACAGCATTATAAATTACCATTTATTTTACTGAGCGATCCTGGAAATAAGGTTTATGATCTGTTTGGCGTAAAAGGTAAAATGTTCATGTCGGGCAGGGAAACGTTTGTAGTTGATTTGAAGGGAAAGATAGTTTATGAACATGAAGCCATGCTGCAGGGTAAAGAGCATGCTGATGATGCTTTAAACTTTATAAAAGCGGCAAAAACAAAATAACATGATCACCGGCCTCAAGATATTTTTCAGCATACTGTTTGTTTGGATGTGCTATGTGGTGATCAGCACCAGCTTACAAAGCAACCTATTTAAGGAATGGGATTTCCTGGGCGGGATCCCGTGGATGAGGGCTACCCTTTGGGATTTTTATGCCAACGTAGTTGTAATTTATATATGGGTTTGTTATAAGGAAAAAGGGATTATGCTCAAACTTATTTGGCTGATATTATTAGTAGCTTTAGGCAGTATTGCCAGTTGTGCATACGTGCTGATACAGCTTTTCAAACTAAAACCCAGCGAAGGATTAAAGGAATTTTTTAGTAAACAAAATGGATAGTAATTCAATGTATCATTCACCGGGTGCAATTATCATTTATTGCCTGCTGGCCTGCTGTATCATCATGTTTTTGGTATGGTTATGGGCGTATAAAATTAAAAATGCCGGAGTAGTAGATATCTTCTGGTCGTATAATTTCCCGGTGATAGCTGTTATCTTGCTGCTGCTTGCGCCCGGGTTTGAAACCCGTAAGCTGATTATCTGCGGAATGGTGATCATTGCAGGTGTGCGTTTGGGAACGCATCTTGCCCTCCGCATAACCAGGCACCTGGATGTGGAAGAAGGCCGTTACCAGCAATTACGCAAGGAATGGGTACCCAATCCCGACCGGAAGTTTTTCTTCTTTTTCCAATTCCAGGCCATTTCAAATGTGATATTAGCGGTTCCGTTTTTTATAATAGCTTTTAATACCAACCCGGAATTATCGCCATTAGAATACGGAGGCGCAGTCTTATGGTTCATCAGTGTTTTAGGTGAGGCCATCGCGGACGCACAGCTCTCGGCATTTAAAAAAGACCCGAATAATAAAGGCAAGGTATGCGATACCGGGCTTTGGGGATATTCCCGGCACCCGAATTATTTTTTCGAATGGCTGATGTGGGTTTCTTACTTTGCATTTGCGCTGGCATCGCCTTATGGTTATATTGCCATTATAAGCCCGGCAATTATATTATACCTGCTGTTAAAGATAACCGGCATACCGATGACGGAGGAGCAATCCCTCCGCTCAAAAGGCGAAGCATTTAAAAAATACCAGCAAAAGGTAAGCGTTTTTGTGCCGTGGTTTAAGAAATGATAAAAGCGTGTAAAGGCCTGACAGAAAAGCGGGCCAGGGTGTTTTGCCTGCGGGCGGAAGCTTTTTTCTGTCTTGACTTTTTGGTTACTTTTGGGTCAAGCCAAAAGTGACAAAGCCTCCGCGGCAATTGAGCGGGGGGATTATCACTTGAACCAAATAATAAAGTTAGTAGCATAAAGATGTATTCAGATATAATTTAATTCAGGTTCATGATTAGCGGGTGTAGCGATTGCTTTCCCGAAACGAATCAGGACAGGATGTTCCCCGCAACGGCGATCGGTGAGATTTCAGGCATCGCATTATGCTGAATAGAATATTAATTAACCTTTATTTTAATGTGGTACGATAAACTAATAGAACAAAATAAAGTCCCCGACCTGCTGCTACGAAAAGGCATCAGAAATTTATTAAAACAGCGCTTGCGCGATGAAGACAAAGGAGATGTTGAAGCGCAGCAGGCTCATTTGTTCGGATTGATCAGGGAGCTAAAGGCTTCGCCTATCGCCGTTAATACCGCCGATGCCAACCAGCAGCATTATGAAGTACCAACCCAATTTTATCAATACTGCCTGGGTAAAAACCTCAAATATTCCGGCTGCTATTACAAACCTAGCGTTACCGACCTGGATACCGCAGAAGATGATATGCTCGCACTAACCTGCCATCGTGCGGGGTTGAAAAACGGCCAGCATGTACTGGAGCTGGGCTGCGGGTGGGGATCGCTATCGCTTTATATGGCGGCGAAATTTCCGGACAGCACGTTTAAAGTGGTTTCCAACTCAGGCACCCAAAAAATTTACATCGACGGCCAGGCCAAAGAAAGGCACATCACCAATTTAACAGTGATCACTGCCGATATGAACACTTTTAAAATTAACGAGCAATTCGATCGTATTGTATCGGTAGAGATGTTTGAGCATATGCGCAACTACGAACTACTGATGAAAAAGGTGGCGTCGTTTCTAAAACCGGATGGCACGCTGTTCATCCATATATTTACGCATAAAACTTTTGCTTATTTGTTCGAAGTGAAGGACGAGACTGATTGGATGAGCAAATACTTTTTTACCGGCGGCATTATGCCAAGCGATAACCTGTTATTTTATTTTAACGACAACCTGGCAGTTGAAAAACACTGGCATGTGAACGGGACGCACTACGGTAAAACTGCCGAGGCATGGCTTAAAAATATGGATAAGCACAAGTCGGAGATCATGCCCATTTTTGAAGAAACCTATGGCAAGGACCAGGCTGTAAAATGGTGGGTTTACTGGCGCTTATTTTATATGGCCTGCGCCGAGCTTTGGAACTATAATAAAGGCAACGAGTGGATGGTTAGTCATTATTTATTTCACAAGACTTGCTGAGAATAGCTATTTTATGATTCGTTTGATATTAATTATTTTATTTTTCCTGATCTCATTGCTCAGCTTATTTAAGGCGCCTGCGTACTATTTATGGCTGCTGGCAATCGCGGTTACAGAGTTTCCCTTAATATTTTCCGGTATCACCATCGTATTAATTTCCACTGGTTTTTGGGTACAGAAATACCAACTCTCGGGAACTATTTTAGGAATTATTACTTTGACGATTTTTTTATCGCCCATCCTACGAGCCTATGGGGTTGCTAAAAATATGAAGCAGGAGATGGCCCAGGCATTAAATGCAAAACCAACTGATCAACCACCGTTTAGTTTTTTTAATTTACTTAGATCAGCAAAGGCTATCCCTTATAGCACTTTAACCTATGTAAAATATCCGGACACCTCCATGACGCTGGATTTTTACCCCGCGCAGATTGCCGGGACAAAGCCCTGTATCATCGTGGTGCATGGCGGCTCATGGAGCAGCGGCGACAGTAAACAATTGCCCGAATTAAACAGCGAACTCGCCAAAAAAGGATACAATGTAGCGGCTATCAATTATCGTATGGCGCCTAAATATCAAACTCCGGCGCCGGTAGAAGATATAAAAGCTGCAATAGACTATCTCACTAAACATGCAAACGGCTTGCATATTGATACCAATCAATATGTATTGCTTGGCCGGTCGGCGGGCTCGCAAATAGCTTTGTTGGCGGCGTACACATTACATGAACCCGGCCTTAAAGGTGTTATAGACTTTTACGGCCCGGCAGATATGGTTTGGGGTTACTCCATTCCATCCAATCCATGGATTATGGATTCGCGCGGCGTTATGGACCGGTATATCGGCGGTAGTTATAAACAGGTTCCGCAAAAATACGCGGCCAGCTCACCTATTGAATTCGTAAATAAAAGCTCCATACCCACACTTATCATTCACGGAAAAAATGATGTGCTTGTTGCCTATGAACATAGTCGCCGGCTAAACGAAAAATTGCAGCAAAACGGCATAAAACATTATTGGCTTAAATTGCCCTGGGCTACGCATGGGTTTGATTACAATTTAAATGGTCCGGGCGGGCAGCTTTCTACTTACGCTGTTGAAACTTTTTTAAATACGATCACAAAATAATGCAGAAAACAGCTATTATAGGCACCGGCATTGCGGGGATGGGTTGCGGACATTTTTTGCATAGGTATGATGACCTGACCATTTATGAACAAGATAATTACGTTGGCGGCCATACCAATACGGTAACGGTAGATGAAGATGGCAGCCCGGTTTACATCGACACCGGATTTATGGTTTTTAACTACCAAACCTATCCTAATCTTTGCAAACTGTTTGCCGAAATAAAAGCGCCGGTTAAAAAAACGGAAATGTCTTTTAGTGTGCAGCACGTTCCATCGGGTTTGGAATATAGCGGATCGAGCGTTAACCATCTCTTTGCGCAACGAAGGAATATTTTCAATCTGAAGTATATTAAGATGTTGAACCAGATTGGCCGCTTTAATAAGGAAAGTGTAAAAATAGTAGACGATCCGAAATATGCCAACTATTCCATAGGACAATATGTAAATGAGTTTGGTTTTGGCGAGGATATGCTGTGGAAATACTTGGTCCCGATGAGCTCAGCAGTATGGTCTACACCGATGGAGCAAATGCTGGATTTTCCGGCGGTAACGCTTATCCGCTTTTTTAAGAACCATGGCTTTTTAGGTTTGGATACCCAACACCAATGGTACACGCTCGAAAAGGGAAGCCAATCCTATCGCGAAATATTGATCAAACCTTTTAAAGACCGTATCTATACCAACCGCAAGGCCATAAAAGTATTTCGTGAAAATGGAAAGGTAACAGTCCATGCATCAGATGGCACGCAGGAAACTTTCGACAGGGTGATCATCGCTTCACATGGCGACCAGGCCCTTGAAATGCTGGCCAATCCTACTTATGATGAACGACGGTTATTATCCACCTTTAAATACCAGTATAACAAAGCGGTATTGCATACCGATAAAAGCATCATGCCAAAAAAGAAGCTGGCCTGGAGCAGCTGGAACTATCGGATCCAAATGGAAAACGGAAAATTAATACCAAGCACTATTTACTGGATGAACAGCCTGCAGCAAGTATCCGACAAAAAGGATTATTTCGTTTCCATCAACCCGCATGATAATATCGATCCTAAAAAGATCATAAAGGAAATAGATTATGAACATCCTTTGTTTGATGTGCCGGCCATAAATGCGCAGGATGAATTGCATAAACTCAATAAAACCGGCCCCGTCTATTTTTGCGGCAGCTATTTTAAGTATGGCTTTCATGAGGATGCCTTTGCAAGCGCGGTACAGCTTTGTTCGCAACTGCTGGGGAAGGAAATTTATGATGAAAAATCATAACGTCATGCTGAACTCGTTTCAGCACCCCTCAGGACTGTAAACGCCATCCACGGTATGCAACTTACATAGCGTTTACTTGTCCCGCACTTACATTGCGAGAGGGATCCTGAAACGAGTTCAGGATGACTTACTTTTCCCTATCCATCCAAATAAACCAATAATCCGTATATTCACTCATGGCAAATGCCGATATAAACTCCTGCCTATATAAAGCGCGCGTAACGCACAGCCGGCTGGCGCCGAAGGTACACCGGTTTCATTATGACGTATTTATGTTTTACCTGGACCTGGATGAGATCGACGGCCTCGCTAAACGGCTTAAATATATGAGCCGTAACCGGTTCAATCTTTTCAATTTCAGGGATAAAGATCATTTGCAGCTGCCGCGAGAAAACCCGGATACCTCTAAAAACATACGCCAGCATATTACTGACTATTTACATGAAAATGGCGTAAGCATTGGCCACGGCCGCATCATGGTGTTGACCAATTTATGCACATTTGGTTACCAGTTTAACCCTGTGTCATTTTATTTTTGTTATGATGAGGCCGGGAAACCGGTTTATTCTATTGTGGAGATATGCAATACCTTCCGGGAGATGAAGCCTTATTTTTTAGGTGCGGATACGAAGACAGGCGATCAGTTTAAATTAAATACCGAGAAATATTTTTATGTATCGCCATTTATCGATATGGATACTAATTTTGATTTCGACCTGCATATTCCCGGTGAAAAATTACAGGTAAAGATTGATGATTACGATAAAGCAGGCAAGCGGTTTTTTATCAGCACGCTAAACGGTGACCGGAAACGATTGACCGACGGTAATTTGCTGCGTTATTTTTTTAGCTTTCCGCTTATAACATTAAAAGTTATTGGCTTAATACATTGGCAGGCATTAAAACTGTGGCTAAAAAAATTGCCTTATCATAAAAAAGGCGCAAACATCCATCTTCAAAAAGAGGTTTACAGGCCATATAATTGATGCTAACTTTGTATCTTTCCAAAACTTTAAACCGATTTAATTACGTAAATACTTAAAATTACCATTTACAGTAGCTTTATCATGGCCAATACTATTTCGATCGTTAACAAAACCAGCTTTTACCAGGACATTGTTTTAAGACTCCTGGCCAAAATGGATAAGGGCACTTTGCACCTTACCCTGGCTGACGGCGAACAACTAACTCTTGGTAATGGCGAAGGCGGTATATCGGCCAATATCATGATCAACGACAATGAGTTCTATAAACGAATCATCCTGTTTGGCGATATCGGCTTTGGCGAAGCGTTTGTTGATGGCTTGTGGGATACCGATGATATCACAAAAGTGATTAAATGGGTATTGCTGAATATCGATAACGCCCCCGGTGTTTCGGGCAGCAACATACAAACCGTTTCACTTAATTTATTGAAATGGTTTAACAAACTGTCTCATTTTAAGCGGGCGAATACTGTTGACGGATCGCGCAGGAACATTGCTGAACATTACGATCTGAACAATGACTTTTTCGCCAGTTTTCTGGATCCTACCATGACCTATTCCAGCGCTTATTTTTATAAAGACGGTTTGAGCCTGGAGGACGCGCAACTGGCAAAGTACGAGCGTTTGTGCATGCAATTACATTTGCGCCCCAGCGATCATGTATTGGAAATTGGCAGCGGCTGGGGCGGCAACGCTATTTATATGGCCAAAAAATATGGTTGTAAGGTAACGTCGTTAACCATATCAGAGGAGCAGCATAAAATGGCTGTGGAACGGGTTGAGGCAGCGGGTCTTGCTGATAAGGTCCAGATATTGTTAAAGGACTACCGTTTAATGGAAGGTGTTTTTGACAAGATAGTTTCCGTTGAAATGCTGGAAGCTGTTGGTTTCAGTTACCTGGATGTATATTTTAAGAAATGTCATGATCTGTTGAAAAAGAACGGAATACTTGCCCTGCAGGTAATTACATCTCCCGATTCAAGGTACGAAAGTTTGAGAAAGGGTGTTGACTGGATACAAAAACATATTTTTCCGGGTTCGCTGCTACCTTCAGTGGCTGCAATTAATGGAGCTGTAAACCGTACGGGCGACCTTTCCATGGTTGATTTGAAAGACTTCGGACTTGATTACGCCAAAACCTTAAAATTGTGGTTCGATGCTTTTAATGCAAACCTGCCAACAGTAAAATCGCTGGGTTTCGACGACCATTTTATCCGCAAGTGGAACTATTATTTATGTTATTGCGAAGCAGCATTCGATATGCGCAACATCAGCGTAATGCAATTGGTTTATGCGCGGCCAAATAATACGTTGAGGTGATTGGTTAGTTGATTAAGTTGGATTAGGTTAGATCGAGTTGATTGGTTAACTGCATTCCAATCAAGAAGCTTTTTGCTCTTTAAAGCGAGTAAAAAACACAAATGCAATAAGGCAGAGTGCAAATCCGCAAATACCATTCAGGCGCAAGCCATAATCATTACCGGGGTCTTTTCCATATACCGTAAGGAAGGCAAACAGCGCAATGCCCAGTGTTTGGCCAAGCTTCACAAACAGATATTTAACTGCAAAAAACATTCCTTCCCGGTTTTCACCGGTATCTTTAGCATCTTTTTCAG
>CAZZUU010000006.1:0-30571 GCA_964657275.1 uncultured Mucilaginibacter sp.
ATATCCTGCGGGATCTCTTTAGTTATTTTTATCAATTTTTTAACAACCAGCGTGCTGTCATACTCCGACCCCATGCCCTCTTTGCCTGATCGTACCTTTACGCCTTCCACCTCAACATAAACCGGCTCATAAGGTTTTTCAAAATCAAGCTGCGAATACTTTAACTCCAATTGTGCGGAGTTATCGGTAACCCAAAACTCGTGACCGTTGTCACAGTCTTTAAATGTTTTTACTTCAGGGCCGAAGCTGTACACGCCCTTGTAAACAATATATTTCGATTTCTTTTTGGAATTTCCCGTACACGAGCATATCGCAAAAAGCGCTATCAGTATAAAATATTTAACTAACCTTAACTGCATGTTTTAAATTTACAGGTCTTGCTTAATATCATTTAAGCCCTTAATGCTCAACCGGGCGCTTATCCCGGCCGCTACCACAGCAATAGTGCTTACAGTTAAAAACACCAACACAAAATCTGTAATCCTTAACGAAATGGGATACGCATCTATTACCGACATTTTTGTACCCATTTTTACCAGGCCGAAGCGTTGCTGCAATATACAAAATATCAATCCCAAAACTATACCGGCAATGCAGCCGGTAAATGATATCATCATCCCTTCCGAAAAAAATATGCCCTGGATCAGTTTTTTATTGGCCCCCAGGCTTGTTAAAATAGCAATGTCCTTTTTCTTATCGATAACCAGCATAGTTAGTGAACCAATGATATTAAATATGGCGATGATGAGCACAAAAGTTAAGATCATGAAGATAAACCACCGTTCGTAGTTTAATGTTTTATAAAGCTCGGTATTTTGTTGGCTGCGATTCTTTACCGTAAAGCTGTTGCCTATCTTTTGTTGAATGGATTGCTGCACTGACGCCAGGTCGGTGCCCTTTTTATAATTAATTTCGACGGAGGAAACGTTTTTTGGCTGATCGAGCAAGTCGCGAACAAAATCGATTGGGGCTATAACAATGTCGTCAAACTCCTGTTCGATGGCAAAGACGCCTGATGGTGCGATCGATCGCACAACAAATTCATCCAGGGGATTCGCGCTGCTACCACCTTCGCGGCGGGGCGCATATATTTCAATCGGCGAAAGCTGGTCGCGCACGCTGATCCCTAAACTGCCCTGTATAGTCGCGCCAATAACGGCAAAGTTTTGCCCGTTATTTTTTAAGGTAAATGACCCGCTCTGTATGGTGCTATCCAGTTGCTTGTTTTTTAAAAACTCATCACTAACCCCCATTATGGTTCCTATAAACGGCTTGTTGTCATATTTTATCAGCGCTTTTTCCTGTAAAACTTCTGTATAGGAAAACACGCGGGAATCATGGTGAAGGGATGAAAAATAAGTCGTATTAGGATCGAAAGTTTTGCCGAGCCGGGGTTCAATTTTTATTTCAGGCGTAAAGTTGCTGTATAGCGATAGGATCACTTCTTCAAACCCATTAAAAACAGATAGGATAATAATCAACGCGGCGCTGCCAATTAAAACCCCCACCATAGAAATGCCCGAGATGACATTGATGGCATGCATTTTCTTTCGCGAAAACAAGTACCTTCTGGCTATATAAACGGCGGTGTTCAAATGGTGAGTGGTGAATAGTGAGTGGTGAGTTTTTTGTTTAGGTATTTTAAGTTAAAAAGGGATTGGTTTGTTTTTCGAAACCTATCGTAGTCTTTGGGCCGTGACCGGGATATACGATACAATCGTCGGGTAAGGTAAACAACTTTTCTTCGATGTTTTTTATAAGTTGGTTATGGTTTCCGCCGGGCAGATCGGTGCGCCCGATACTGTTCCTGAACAGCACATCGCCACCGATCACGATATCAGACCCCTTGTCATAAAAACACAAATGTGCAGGCGAGTGGCCCGGCGCAAAAATTAAAGAAATTCCTGTATTTCCAAAACTGATTGTCCCTGTTTCCGGTAAATATTCATCCGGTAGCGGCGATACCTCGTACCGTATACCCATCATAGGCGCATAAGCAACTACCGCTTCCAAAACAGGCAATTCGCCCGCATGAAACCGGGGCTTTAATCCGTACTGATCAAAAATAAACTTGTTGCCGAGTACATGGTCGATATGGCAATGGGTATTAAGCAACAGAACAGGTTTTAACTGCTTATCGCGGATAAAATTCACCACTGCATTTTGCTCGGAAGCTGTGTACATCCCCGGGTCGATAATCGCGCATTCGCCGGTTTCATCGTACAGGATATAAGTGTTTTCCTGGTAGGGATTATTTTCAAAAAATTGAACGGTAGCCATAGTTCAAAAGTACGGATTTAATTGATTTGGAAGTCGGAATGTTGGCCACGCTGCGATCAAATAAGAAATCAATTCATCAAAGGAAAGATGACTAGCGGACGACAAGAATCAACGAGGCTGCCTACAAGTCAAAGCTGCAGCCTAAAACTTCGGAAGTTATTTTTCCTTTTAATTCATATACCAGTTCGTATTTCCTATCGGCATTGTAGGCAAACATGATCACGGTCTTGTCGAAAGGGTCAATGATAAAATATTCCTTTACGCCGCCCGTTTCATAGAGGCTTTTCTTTTTCAGCGTATCATGTATACGGTTGCCTGAAAGTATTTCAAAAACGATGTCCGGCGCTCCATGTATTCCGTCATCCTGAATGATATGTTTATTCTCGTTAACGATAACAAAAACGTCAGGCTGAATAACAGATTGCTGATCCTCAAAGTAAACATCGGTGGGTGCAGCGAGCACAACACCTTTATTTGATTTTTCTAAAAAATTAAATAGCAATGCAGAAAGCTTTATCGATATAAATTGATGGGCCGTATTTGGTGCCGGTGTCATAATTAGTTGATTATATAATACCTCGCACCTGGTACCCTCGGGTAGCATTCGGTATACATCTATGGCCGTTGCAGGAACAGTGGTACGCATTTGCTGAACTTTTATGCTAATTTAAGTAATATTATTTAATGTCAAAAGCCCTTTTATTTAGCGCTTTCTCTTTCCGGACTTTGCCGACTTTCCGACCCCCTCAAATATCAATCACTTCTTTTTTCTTTTTGTTTTTCATCCGCTTTGGCAAAAACTCCAGGATCTCTGTTTTAAGGGCCTCAATCATTCGGCGCTTTAAAAAGTTGCGCTGAATAACGATGCTTACCTCCCGCGCCGGCTCGGGCGATTTAAAGTACCGCACCTTATCCAGTTGCTTATCGCTCAGGTCAGACAATGCAAGTTCGGGCAATATGGTGGCTCCGTTATTTTGGTCGACCATACGTTTTAGCGTTTCGACGCTACCGGTATTGTACTCAAAATGTTTAAAACCCTGTGTGCTTTTGCGGCGCTGGCAAATATTTAAAACCTGTTCGCGCATGCAATGCCCTTCGTTTAATATCCATATCTCTTCCATGTCGATATCGTCCGGAGTTATGCTTTTCTTTTTCGAAAGCTTGCTGTTTTTGGAGACATAAGCCACAAAGTTTTCATAAAACACGGGTATTTCGGTTAAATTGCTCTCGTGCAGCGGTGTCGAAAGGATGCCGCAATCGATCAATCCTAATTTTAATTGCTGGATGATCTGTTCGCTGGTTTGTTCCCATACAATCAACTTTACCTGCGGATATTTGGCAATAAATCCGTGCAATATCTTTGGCAGTATATAAGGCGATACCGTAGGAATGATGCCGACCTTCAACTCGCCGGACAATTCACGTTGCCGGTCGGTGATGATCTCTTTGATCTTTTCACTTTCGGATAAAAGAATCCTTGCCTGCGCAATGATCTCGATACCTATTTCGGTAGGTGTAACCGGTTGCTTGCTGCGGTCAAAAAGCTTTACGCCAAGCGTATCTTCCAGTTTCTGTACCTGCATACTTAAGGTAGGCTGGGTTACAAAACATTTTTCTGCTGCCGCTACGAAACTACGATAAGTATCAACGGCGACAATGTATTCAAGCTGGGTTATAGTCATGAGGTAGCGTTAAGATGTTTAGAGACAATAAACAGAAACAAGAGCCAAGATTGGAAACAAATCAATTTAATAAAAATAAACAGATCAGGTTAACGTTAGAAATTGACATTACCAACTAATTTATCCTGGCTCTTGACTCTTGCTTACTGATTCTTATACCCAACAATATAGATATTGTCTATTCAAATATAGTAATTATTGATTTTTTCTATTGAAATATTTTGACCAAGTTTGATATATAAACCAAACACTATGGAAACCAACAAAAAAAAGCTGACAACCGCATCCGGTATACCTTACGCTGAAAATGAAAACTCCATGACGGTTGGGCCGCGAGGCCCGATATTGCTGCAGGATTTTATTTTGCACGAAAAGATGGCCCACTTTAACCGCGAGCGCATCCCCGAACGGGTTGTACATGCCAAGGGATCTGGTGCTTACGGGACTTTCACGGTTACACATGATATTTCTAAATATACGCGGGCGAAAGTTTTTAATATGATTGGCAAGGAAACAAAAACCTTTTTGCGGTTTTCTACCGTGGGCGGCGAAAAAGGGTCTGCTGATACCGAGCGCGACCCGCGCGGCTTTGCGTTGAAGTTTTACACAGAAGAAGGAAACTGGGACCTGGTTGGCAATAACACACCGGTGTTTTTTGTGAAGGATCCCAAAAAATTCGGTGATTTTATCCATACCCAAAAAAGGGACCCTTATACCAACTGCAAAAGCCCCACTATGATGTGGGATTTTTGGTCGTTAAATCCAGAAAGCCTGCACCAGGTGACTATCCTGATGTCGGATAGGGGAACGCCCTATGGCTATCGCCACATGGATGGTTTTGGCAGCCATACCTTTTCGATGATCAACGCAAAAAATGAAAGGCATTGGGTAAAGTTCCATTTTAAAACCAAACAGGGTATAAAAAACTTTACGGACGAAGCCGCCGGCGAAATGCGCGGCAAAAACCCTGATTTTGCACAACACGACCTGTTAACGCACATTGACAACGGAGAATTCCCTAAATGGGAAATGAAGATACAGGTGATGACTGAAGCAGAAGCGAAAACCTATCACTGGAACCCCTTCGATTTAACCAAAGTGTGGCCGCACGCAGATTTCCCGCTGATCGACGTGGGCGTGCTGGAGTTAAATAAGAACCCGGACAACTATTTTGCACATGTGGAGCAGTCTGCCTTCGCGCCTGCACACGTGGTTGACGGGATAGGCTATTCTCCGGATAAGATGCTGCAGGGGCGGTTGTTATCCTACCCCGATGCCCACCGTCACCGTTTGGGCGGCAATTACGAACAGATACCGGTAAACAGGTGTCCTTTCGCTATAAACAATTATGAGCGCGATGGGCAAATGACGGTAAACGGCAATCATGGGTCGGCGCCAAATTACTTCCCCAACAGCTTTGATGATATTGTCGCTGACGAGAGCTACAAAGAACCATCATGGGATTTAGGAACGGGCGTTGCAGACTGGTATGATCGTAACGCCGAAGGTGAAAACGATCATTACACGCAACCGGGTAATCTATACCGGCTAATGAGCGCGGAAGCGAAACATGATCTGATAAAAAACATTACTCACTCCATGAAGGGCATTGATGGCCCGAAACGCGAGCTCATCGTAAACAGGCAGCTTTGCCATTGGTTTAGGGCTGATATTGGTTTGGGGATGGCAGTTGCCAAAGGACTGGAATTAGACCTTGACGAAATGATGAAATCAATGGTTGTACATTAATAGGCGAAATAACCTATCAGGAAAAACCGGGAGTCCAGATATTGGATTGCCGGTTTTTTCGTTAAAAACGTTATAGGGAGCGGTATTTGTGACCCTCAAGATCAAAACATTTGATATATTAGCAACTCAATCAATCCCTGATACTTGACGCAATTTAAGCAGCTAAAAGAGGTAATTTTAGGCAAACTGGAAAATGGGCTGCCTGCTTACTTATCTTACCATAATAAAGATCATACGTTAGATGTTTTGCAGGCAACTGAAAACATTGCCAGCCATGAAGGTGTTACGGAAAATGATAAACGTTTATTACTTACAGCGGCGTTATTTCATGATTCGGGGTTTTTAAAAGGCAGGTACGAACACGAAGCAGAGTCGTGTGTTATAGCGGAGCATTTTTTGCCGGAGTATAATTACAAGCCGGATGAAGTTGAATTGATATGCGGCCTGATACGGGCAACTAAAATTCCCCAGTCGCCGCAGAGCCACCTCGAAAAAATATTATGTGATGCCGATCTGGATTATTTGGGACGTGATGATTTTTTTATACTCAGCAATAAATTGTTTTCAGAGCTAAAAGCCGAAAGCATTTTAAACAATGAAGATGAATGGAACAGGGAGCAGGCCGATTTTATGGAAGGGCATCATTATTTTACAGCAACTTCCATAAATTTGAGAAACGCTAAAAAGGAACGATATATCGACTTAATTAAATCAAAGATTTAAAATGGCAAACCTTTTACTCAAACCAGAGCATAAGCCGGTTACGCAGGTAATAAAAGATATAGGGTACATTATAGCGGGCATTTTAATTTGCGGTTTTGCCTTAAAGAGTTTTTTGGTGCCTAATGCTTTTTTTGATGGAGGAGTAACCGGTATATCCTTACTTATCCACGAGATTTACCATATCAACATTGCTTATATAATTATTACAGCGAACATTCCATTTATTATTATGGGCGCGTTCCAGGTTAACAGCAGGTTTGCCTGGAAAACATTTGCAGCTATAATTGGTGTTGGTATATGCCTGCAATTTATCCCTTACCCACAGGGTATTACCCACGATAAATTGCTGGTTTGTATTTTTGGCGGCGTTTTTATGGGTACCGGGATCGGCCTGGCCATAAGAGGGGGCTGCGCGCTTGATGGTATTGAAGTATTGGCCTTGTACACGCTAAAAAAGAGCAGCTTTACCGTAAGCGAAATCATCCTCGGAATAAACGTACTGATATTTGGCATTGCGGCTTTTAAGCTCGGAATTCCAACTGCGCTTTATTCAGTAATGACCTATTATGCGGCCTCGCATACCATCAACTTCGTGATAGAGGGCCTGGAAGAATACACAGGCTTTACCATTATATCCGGGCAGAGTGAGTTGATAAAAGAAAAACTGGTGCTGGAGTTGGGGCGCGGAATAACCATTTATAAAGGCGAACGGGGCTTCTTGAAGGACAGTTTCGAAGTAAGCCACCCTGTTGATATTATCTTTACCGTAGTAACCCGGTTGGAGGTAAGGCGCTTAAAAAATATTGTTCAAAGTATAGACCCGAAGGCTTTTATGTTTACAGGGACTATAAAAGAAGCCGCCGGCGGCGTGCTGAAAAAGCGGGCCAGGCATTAACTTGTCTTGGAGGTTTATTCAAGCACTTCGTAAATCATTACCGGCTTGGCTTTATTTTTAAGGTTTACTTCGCCGATTTTCTGGCATTTGAACGATTCTTTGGCTTTTTCATAAACGGCTTCGGTTATCACTATCTGCCCTGCTTTTGCGGTAGTTTGCAGGCGTTGCGCGAGATTTACGGCATCGCCGATCACCGTATAGTCAAGGCGTTTTAATGAAGCCGAACCAATATTACCCGATACCATTTCGCCGGAATTGATCCCGATAGAAACCTGGGGCTTAAAAACATCATGCCCTTCAATGGCTTCCTCTACAGATTTCAGTTGCTCCCTTACTGCCAGCGCCACGTCTATTGCACGGTCGAGGTGATATTCCCCCCTGAAAACAGCCATTACCGCATCGCCCATAAACTTATCTACGTGGCCCTTTTGTGCAATAACTTCCTTCACTATTTTATCAAAAAGGCGGTTGATAATTTTTACTACCGCATTGGCTGGTACATTCTCCGTAATCGCAGTAAATCCGCAAATATCTATGAACATTACTGTTGCTTCAACGGTTTCATTTTCGAGCAGGCTTTTTTCAAACTCCTTGCTCGTCATAAAATTCAGTACATTCTCATCCACGTACATTTTGAGGATGTTATTTTCTTTTATAGCGTTTAGTGTCGACCGCATCTGCAGCACATGATTTAACGTTTTTTCGATGGTTAAATCAAGATCTTCAAAATCTACCGGCTTGCAAACGAAATCAAAGGCACCACGGTTCATGGCGGTACGAATATTTTGCATATCGCCATAAGCAGATACCATAACCGATTTTAGGATGGGGTTTGATTCGGTCAACCTTGTCAACAAAGTCAAACCGTCCATAACCGGCATGTTAATGTCGCTTAACATCACATCAATATCAGGGAACTCCTGTAATTTAGCAAGCGCATCTTCGCCGTTTTGTGCAAAAACAAATTCGTAAACGTTCTCTCTTATCTTTCGCCTGAATTTTTGTTTAACAAGGAGCTCCAGATCCGCCTCGTCATCAACTACCAAAATTTTAGCCATTAGTTTTTTCGATAAAAGTTTTAAGCTTCTCTTTTAATAAAGTAAAGTCAAGCGGCTTGGTTAAAAATTCATTGGCGCCATTTTGCATCGCCTGGCGGTGGTTTTCCTCATCGCCATATGCGGTTATCATCATCACTACAGGTGGCGGGGTTTCATATTCCTCCCTGATGTGCATTAGTAACTCAATACCACTCATACCCGGCATATTGATGTCTGATAATATTAGTACCACCTCTGAGTGAGCAGAGTGCAGATAATTAAGGGCCTCTTCCCCCGAAAGGGCAAATGAAAAGTCGAAAGCCCCTTCTTTTATCTCTTTGCGGAAGCGTTGTAAAAAAAGCGGTTGAACGTCCGCTTCGTCATCTACTACTAATATTTTCATATAATTGGTTTAAAAATAGCGATTTAAAAATTAGGATGGCAGTGAAACTATAAATTCTGTGAACTCTCCTTCTTTTGTATTAATATCTATTTTGCCGCTGTGCCCTTTAACGATGATATCATAACTCATTGACAACCCTAATCCCGTGCCCTGGCCGGTTGGCTTGGTGGTAAAAAACGGCTGCATAATTTTGTCTTTGATGTCGTCCGGGATGCCTATGCCGTTATCCTTTACACTGATTTCAATTCCCCTGCCTGCTATAGAATTTTTACTGCCCGTGTTAAAAGATATGGCTCTTGTACTTAATTCCAATGTTGGCTTATATCCATCGCCCGCGGTTTTTTGCTTATGCTGAACCGCATAAAAAGAGTTGGTAAACAAATTAAGCATCACCCGGCCTACATCTTGCGGAATAACATTAATTAAGGGCAGCTCTTTACTGAAATCAGTTACCATATCCACGTTAAAAGTTTTGTCTTTGGCCCGTAATCCGTGATAGGCTAAGCGAAGATATTCGTCTGCCAAAACGTTGATATCCGTTGGTTCCATTTGCCCGTTGCTGGCCCTTGAATGCTGCAGCATACCTTTTACAATTGCATCGGCCCTTTTACCGTGATGAATTATTTTTTGCAGATTTTGTTCTATATCTTCGGCTATAGCGATCGCGTCACTGGTATTTCCATTTTTTAGTTCCTCTTTCATTTCTGCCGAAAGTTCAATGCTTACTTCCGAAAAATTACTCACAAAATTTAAGGGATTTTGTATTTCATGGGCTATTCCTGCTGTTAGCTCTCCTAACGATGCTAATTTTTCCGATTGTATAAGTTGCTGCTGTGTGGTTTGCAGCAACAAAATAGTTTCCTGCAGCTCATTTTTTTGCCGTGTAAGCTCAGATGTACGTTCGGCCACCAGCTTATCCAATTGTTGGTTTTGCAGGCTAATAATATTTAATTCTTCCCGCTGTTTTTTGGTTGACGCCCACCTTGCAAAGATCCAAACAAAAGCAGCTATAATAGCAAACTTGAAAAAGTTGTCCCATTTTTCGTAGAAAGCAGGTGCAATTAGCTCAACCAAACTTGACAACAGCACAGCTGCCACAAGAGGATAATGCGCCCTTGTGTAGGACTTCATCGATACAAAGTCGGGCTCTTTATCAATGTATATCAATAGTGCAGATAGCATTGCACAACCCGCAAAAGAAATCACCGGCCCTTCAAAAAAAATCATGGCCGCTATAAAAAGCAAAATTGATACCGCCAATGCAACATTCAATACGCTTTTCCATTTAAGCTGCAAAGGCGAAAATTTAAGAGAGTTTTGCAAACGCCGTATCAATAAAAAAGTAGCCGCGTAAATAAATGCTTCCATGCAAATACATTTTTCTAATTACCATTTATTGTTTGATGTATACAAGCTACGGGCGAATAAGCCATAAGCCTGTTAACTTACAGGGATCGAAACGGTAAACTCCGAACCCTCGCCAATTTTGCTGCTGATATCGATATTGCCGCCATGCCCCTTTACAATAATATCATAACTCATCGACAGGCCCAGCCCCGTACCTTGCCCGGTAGGCTTGGTGGTAAAAAATGGCTGCATAATTTTGTCCCTTATGTTATCAGCAATACCTGTTCCGTTGTCTTTTACAACTATTTCTATCCCTGTTGCACCTTTAACGCTTGTTGCCGCCCTTGTTGTCAACTCTACTTTTGGCTGATAGTTGCCCCCGGTTTCTTTCTGTTTTTGCTGCACTGCATAAAACGCATTTGTAAACAGGTTTAATAATACCCTGCCAACATCCTGCGGAACAACAGCCGCCAGCAGTAACCCTTCGGCAAATGCTGTTTTAATTTCGGCATTAAATGTTTTGTCCTTTGCCCTTAAGCCATGGTAGGCTAACCGAAGGTATTCATCGGCCAATACATTGATGTCTGTAGGTTCCTTTTGCCCGCTGCTGGCCCTCGAATGCTGCAGCATGCCTTTTACAATGCTATCGGCCCGGTTGCCATGATGGCGTATCTTTTCGAGGTTCTGTTTTACATCGCTGCTTATCGACTTTGCTTCTTTTATATCGCCCCTGTCTAACTCGGCTTCCATTTCTTCGAGCAATTCAATATTTACGTCCGAAAAGTTGTTCACGAAGTTTAAAGGGTTTTGTATTTCGTGTGCGATACCAGCCGTGAGTTCGCCGAGTGAAGCCATTTTTTCGGATTGTATAAGCTGGGTTTGTGTTTGGCGCAGGGAAACCAGTGTAAGTTTATTTGACACGTACTGCCTGTAAATAAATACCAGCAAGCCCGAGATTAACAAGAGGATAGCCAGAGAACTCCATAACAAAGCATTACGCCTGCTGATCTGGAAATCCTGCACGGCTTTTTCCTGTTTTAACTCGTTAATGTGTTCGCGTTGCTGCTTGTCGTTCTGGTCTATTTCGTATTGTGCAATCTTGAACTGGTCGAGGCCTTTTTCCCGGGCATCTATTGCTCCGATATATTTGTCGAAGTATTTTACGGACTGACCCGGCTCGTTTTGCTTTTTATAAAAATATGCCAGCTCCCTTAAATATTTCAGCTGCAGCGGAACCGCTTTTTCTGCAACAGCCTTTTCAATGGCAGCTAACAGCGACTTTTCCGCCATTTTAACGTCGCCCTGGCTTAAATAATATAAATAGAAATCATAGTCGACTTCCATGTAACTGAAATTACTCGTCATTTTAAACGAGGCAGAATCAGCCTCAAACTTTACCTTTTTGATTATAGCCAGCGCCTTTTCGGGCTGGTTAAGCTTAAGATAAAGTTCTGCATTGAAAGTCATGATACCCTCCAGCCGCTGGCTTGGCTTCTTGTCGGTATATTGTATCGCCTCGTTACTATATTCAAGGGCCCTTTCATATTGCCGGTCATTAAATAAAACTTTACTCAGCAAATCGCCATTTGCTGAAATCATATTGTAATCCTTAATAGCTTTTGCCAATGGCAGCGCCTTCAACAGGTAATCATTGGCTTTTTTTGCATTGCCCCATTCCGTATAGTTATTACTAATTACTGAGATGGCATTAACGTAATAATGAAGATCAATTTGCCTGAACGCTTCGGCTCCTCTAAGATAGTAACTGATGGCTTGGTTATAAGCGCCTTTATAATAATAATACCCTGCAATACCATGGTAACAAGGCGCTGTATTTACCGCCGGGCCATTCACCTGGTAATATTCCAGTTTTTGCTGATAATATTTTAGCCTGCTTTCCTGGTCGTCCGTTATATTGTACAAAATACGCAGGTTAAACAGCAGCGGATAAATCACTTTATGTTGTTTATCGAAATCGGCTATAGCCGCTTGCAAGGTGCCAAGGGCAGTTTTGTATTGCTTATCATTCCATTGCCGGTTGCCTTCCTGCAATTCTTTGTAAGGCGAGGCCTCAACAATTTTCAGCCGGGTATTCAGCTCAATTAATTTTTTAAGATAATCAGGGTAACGCAGCGTTTCACCTACACGGATAGGAGTTAAATCAACCAATTTTTGTAAAACCAGGATGCTGTCTTTCGTGGTTTTTTGCTGAGAAAGGATATTCTTCAGGGAGTCCATCTGCGGCCGCGAGATATCATTTTGCGCAAACGACGAACTAATAATGCCAAAACAACAAAAAAGGAACAGGTAAAAGCAGATAGGTTTCATCGTTAAGTTTATGATGGCAATATAACAGTAAACTCCGTAAACTCACCCTCTTTTGTATCAACAGTAATGCTGCCGCCGTGGCCCTTTACTATTATGTCATAGCTTAACGACAATCCCAATCCGGTTCCCTCCCCGGTTGGCTTAGTTGTAAAAAATGGCTGCATGATTTTATCTTTAATGGCATCAGGAATGCCATTCCCGTTGTCCGCCACTTTAACCCCCCAACCCCCTGAACGGGGAGCAAAGGTGGTTACTTTAACTATTGGTTTATATTCCGGTCCGGCGTTTTTCTGTTTTTGATTAACTGCATAAAAAGCGTTATTAAATAAATTGAGCAAAACCCGGCCTATATCCTGGGCTGCAACGTTTGCTTTTGGCAGATCGGGGCTGAAATTGGTGATCATTTCGGCATTAAAATTTTTGTCTTTTGCCCGCAGGCCGTGATACGAAAGCTTTAGAAATTCATCGGCCAGAATATTGATGTTCGTGGGCCTTCGTTCAGCTGTGCTGGTACGGCTATGCTCTAGCATTCCTTTTACAATAAAATCTGCCCGCTTGCCGTGGTGATTGATCTTTTGGAGATTTTGGGTAAGGTCATCGGCTATTGCGATTACATCATCTTTGTTCCCTGTTTGTACATCTTCCTTAAGTTCCTCCAGTAATTCTATACTTACCTCAGAGAAATTATTGACGAAATTTAGCGGATTTTGTATTTCATGCGCAATGCCGGCGGTAAGCTCACCCAGCGAAGCCATTTTTTCTGACTGTATCAATTGGGTTTGGGCCGCTTTCAAATTGTTGAAGGATTGATTAAGTTCCGCTGTTCGTTCAGCAACTTGTTTTTCTAAAGTTTCATTTTGCGATAGAAGAATTTGCTGTTTTTCGCCCGACAACTGTTTCACTTCAGCCAGTTTTTGCGTTAGCGACTGGCTTGTGATGGCGAATGCATAGCCCAAATAAATAGCCAGGCTCAGCGGTATTATCAAGAAAGCGAATGTCACATATAAATTAATATCCGGAATATTTATAACGCCCAATGCCGACAAGAAATTGAATATCCAGTAAACGAAATCAATCGACATGGCAACCAGGATGATACGTGCCGCAATTTTGTGGTTTTTTAAAGATTTTGCGCTTATTCTTATAATCTCAAAAAGCACCAATATGGCCAGCAAATCGCTGGTGATGCCATCATCTATAAGGAAGTCGGCCAATATAGTTATCACAGAGATTGTCAATACAACCCAAAACACCGATCCGATTTTCTGCTCGAATATTTTGTAGATACAATAGAGCATTAACAGAATAGAAATGGCTACACAAACTCCGGCCGGTATAACAAAGATGAATGGTGGTCCGTGAAAAGTTAATGCTTGCAGGTCCATTATCAAAAACAACACAAAGAAAAAATTAGACAGCGCGAAATACAAGTTTATTTTTTGAGATGGAAAAAAGAGAAATAATGAAAAGAATAACACGCAAATGATGATTGCAACCCCGATCCCGATATTTAACCTGTTTTGAAAGTTCCTGATGTACTGGGCGGAATAATCGTGTGCTGCGTTATCAAAAGCAGTTACCCATATATGAATAAATGATTTTGAATCAGGTGAATAAATAGGGTAAGCGGCGGGTAAATTTAAAAAACGTATCGCCAGCACCTGGGTTGAATTTGGTTTTACCGGGAAAGAAAGCAAATCATTATTGGGGCTATAAAACTTTACAGAGTCGGGGTTGGTGCTAACAGTACCGAGTTTGCATACGAGCACCCCATCGATATACACGTCGGATGCGCCGCTTTGATAAATTCGCGCCACCAGTTGCCCTTTCAATGTGCTGTCTGAACTGATCTGTTTGCGGAACCATGTTATTTTACTATTTCCGGGAATTTGATCATTTAATTTTACATCTGCTTTCACCGGCTGCCATGATGAGTCGTCAAAAGCAGGATTGGCCCAAGCAGGGTCATCGCCAACTTTAAATTTCCAATTCTTTACCAGCAGCGTCCAGCTCGTGTCGAGCTTTGAAGTAAACATTGCTTTTTTATTTTTCTGAGCAAAAGCGTTTAGCGAAAGCAGCAGTAAAACTAAAATCAAGCCTCTCATATCTAAATATTTTAAACAGGTAATTGAATTACAAACTCAGTAAACTCGCCCTCCCTGGTGTCAACCGTTATCGTTCCTCCATGCCCTTTTACAACAATATCATAACTTAAAGACAATCCTAATCCCGTTCCTTCGCCGGTAGGCTTAGTGGTAAAAAACGGCTGCATGATCTTGTCCTTAATAGCATCGGGAATGCCGTTACCGTTATCTTTAACCTTAATGATAAGACTGTTTTTATCCATGGATGTGGACACTGTAACTGCAGATTTATAATCGTCACCAGCAGTTTTTTGCTTTTGATTTACCGCATAAAAAGCATTATTGAACAGGTTAAGTAAAACCCGCCCGATATCCTGATGCGCCACAATTACTTTAGGCAGGTCATTATCAAAATTGGTTACTAATTCGGCATTAAAGTTTTTGTCTTTGGCCCGTAATCCATGATAACTCAGCTTTAAAAACTCGTTAGCCATCGCATTAATATTGGTTGCCTCTTTTTCGCCTGTAGTATTTCGGCTGTGCAGCAGCATACCTTTTACTATGAAATCGGCACGCTTGCCGTGGTGGTTTATTTTTTTCTCATTTTCCCTGATCTCTGCCGCGATGGCTTTGGCTTCCATTATATCGCCCTTGTTCAATTCATCCTCGAGTTCACCAAGCATTTCCTGGTTAACTTCCGAAAAATTATTGACGAAATTCAGCGGGTTTTGAATCTCATGCGCTATACCGGCAGTTAGCTCGCCAAGAGATGCCATCTTTTCTGATTGTATCAGCTGTTTTTGGGTGAGCTGTAATTTGGATAGGGTAGATTCTATCTCTGCCTTTTGATTTTTTAAAATGCGGTTTGCTTTTTGCCGTTGCTTCCCATTCCGCCAAAAACCTATCGATAGTAGCAACATTACCCCCAGGCCCGCCAGTAATGAATTGGTCCGTACTTTGTCGCTATACTGTTCGCGGGCCGCAACAATTTCGCGCTGGCGATCTTTTTCATCAAAATCAAGCGATAGCAATTGTTTTACTTTCTCCTGGCTGTAAAGGCTGTCTTTTGCAGCGGTAGTTAATTTAAAATATTTAAATGCTTCGGGCAAATTATGCTCCTCTTCATAATAACCGTATGAAACATCGCCTGCATTCAGTACATCCTGCAGAAATTTACCTTTCGTTGCTGTTGCCAGTGCCAGCTTGGCGTAATACTCGGCCGAATCCTGTTGTTTATAGAAATGGTATAGTTTGGCAGTGTTCAGGTAAGTAATGCTCAGTTGCTGCCCGTCTTCATTTATAATAGAATGAGCAGCTGCAGCCCTTAAATATTTTAAAGCCGGGGCTTTGTGATTTCGCGCAAGTTCAACATTACCCAGGTCGCACTCGACATTATTTAAGAGATCGTCGAATTTTTTCTTCTTTGTGATTTGGTAGCAAATCTGCAAGTAATGATCTGAGGAATCAATCTTATTGGTGTACATATAACATTCTCCGATATTTAAATAAAATATGGCTTCTAAATGTCCTTCTCTGGTATTCGGCGTGCCATGGTCTGAAAGATAACGACGCCATTGTGTTATCCCTTTCACCAGGTACGACAGCGCCTTTTTATAGTCCTTTTCCTGGATATAACTGGAACCGAGGTTATTATTTAATTTTGCAATTCCGGGGACGTAATTCACACTTTCGTAAGTTCTTAATGCTTTTAAATGAAACTGTATGGCTTTAACATAGTCGGCTAGGTTTGAATATGAATTGCCAATGGTGTTCGAAGCGTCGGCTTGTTTTATCGGAAGCTTAAACTTAACCGCCAATTCGTAAGCTTGCAATGCGAAAAAAATGGCCGAATCAGGCTTCGATATAAAATAAGCACTTCCTAAATTATTCAATATATTTAACCGGGCAGTATCTGTCGCCGGGTTTCGCTCTAAAGCCGCCCTTAGGCTATCAATCTGCCTGCGCTGTGCTTTAGAAACAACAAAAGCCGAAAGTAAAAAAAGAGACAGGATAAGTTTTTTCATTATGAGAATCGCTATAAGTTAAATGCGCTGATTATTAATTTTAAAGGTAATGAGACAACAAACTCGGTAAATTCCCCCTCTTTGGTATTTACAGTTATACTTCCTCCATGCCCCTTCACCACAATATCATAGCTTAATGATAAGCCGAGGCCCGTACCTTCACCAGTGGGTTTGGTCGTAAAAAACGGCTGCATAATTTTATCTTTAATAGCGTCCGGAATGCCGTTGCCATTATCCAGCACTTTTATCAGCAGCTGGCCATTTTCGGATGACGTTGTTGCCGTTACTTTTGCTTTATAATTTGTGTCCGCCGTTTTTCGCTTCTCGCTTACCGCATAAAAGGCGTTGTTAAACAGGTTAAGTAACACCCTGCCTATATCCTGCGCTATAACATTTATTTTGGGAAGTTCAGGGTCAAAATCCGTTACCATTTCGGAGTTAAACGATTTGTCTTTTGCTCTGAGGCCATGATAAGACAGCCGCATAAATTTGTCCGCAAGCACATTGATATTGGTAAGTTGTTTTTCGCCGCTGCTGGTTCTGGAGTGCTGCAGCATGCCTTTTACAATGCCATCGGCGCGCTTGCCATGATGATTTATTTTTTCTTCGTTTTGTTTAACATCAGCCGCGATGGCTAAAGCTTCTTCTATGTTGCCGGCACGCAGTTCGTCTTCCAGCTCATCGATCATTTCCTGGTTTACTTCCGAGAAGTTGTTGACGAAGTTGAGCGGGTTTTGTATCTCGTGGGCGATGCCCGCGGTAAGCTCACCGAGGGATGCCATCTTTTCGGATTGGATCAGTTTGGTTTGGGCGGCTTTCAGTTCGGTTAGGGTTTTCTCCACCTCCTGTTTGGCTTCCTCCAATTTATTAAAGTCCTCATACCTTGCATAAGCTGTAGAAAAGGCATCAGCCAGCGATTGAACTAGTAACATTTCATCATGATTGAGCGAAACTATATTGCCCACGTACAACATTCCCTGTAAAAAGGGGAAAAAGTGGAGGTCGAGGCTTGTTGGCGGATGTGCCGTAACGTAACTCTCCCCCGAATTAACAGCCCCCTGCCTCACCAGGCTTTTGGTGTATTCGGTAAATTCTGCTTCGCTCCAATGGATTTTAAAAACTTGTTTTTGACGCCAGTTTTGCAGTACATTGCGCCCGATCCCTTCGGCATCAAACGGTAACCGAAAAGCTGCCAAAGCTTTTCCATCGGGAGTTGAAAGATAGTAATACACCAATTCTTCGGATTCATCCACAATAAAAACCCCGCAGCGGATAAAAGGAACACCAAGTGTAGTTAATTCGTCCCAAACCAGCGGCGTTATCTTTTCCAGGTCTTTGGTGGTGCGCATGGATGCTATTTCGGCGCGTACACGATCTATCGACGCCTGTTTTACAGCTTCGTGTGCCTGCGCCTCTGCTTTTTGCAGATCGTTGAAACGGGTATAAGTGAGATTGAATACGCCGGCAAACCGTTCAAGCAAGGTGTTTGTTTCTGCTGGTTGTATGTCGGGCGAGGCAATCCCTATAAATCCCTGCGAAAAATAAGCGATCAGCTGCACCCTGCGTTTTTGAGAAAGCCCCAATTTAAACGGAACCTTAAGATCAACCGAAAGATAATGAAAGTAGTCTTTTAACTCCTTTCCCCGCATATCTATAGTGATTGATTTTTTCTGCTCTTTCCATCCCTGGTACATTTTTTTAACTGATGCGTTGCCATTCATATTCCCGGCAAACCGGGTGCTAATCTTCATGCCGTCTTCGTCGGTCGCCCATAATTCTATATCTCCGCTATCATCTTTTATGATGCCGATAAATAGGCGGTTAGGCGCAATACCCAGGCCTATTAATTGTTTAAACAACTCCACGGAGGTCTCCGCAAGTTCATCGCTGGCTTGCATGGCCATTGTCCGGCTGCGCACCCGCTCCAGCGCCACTTCAATTTGCGCTTCTCTTGCCTGCGTTTCTGCCTTTTGCAGGTCGAGAAAACGGCGGTAGGTAAGGCCAAATATGCCGGCAAACCTTTTAAATATAGCCAGTGCATCCGCCGTCAGCTGCTCGTGCGAAAAAACGTATATAAAACCTTCCGGGAAATAAAAAGCATTTTGAAATTGCTGTACAGGCAGCGAGCCAAGTTTAAAATGGGCATTATAATCATGGGAACTATTAATGGCCCGGTAATAATCTTTTTGGTCCTCTCCCGTAAGCAAATAGGAAGAATGCACCGCCTTGTTTTGCCAGGAGTTGAAAACCCCCTCCAGCATTTGGTGGACTGTCATATCCAACCGCCCGATGATAAATTCAATTTTAGCGTCAGCATCTGTATAGGCTGTCCAAACCTCCATTTCTTTGGTTTTCCTGATAATACCTATACCGCACCGCACCGATTTATCGACACCCAGCTTAATGCATTCGTCGAACATGGCCGCAACGGTCTCGCCTACGTCACGGCTGTTATGCATAGCCATCGTACGGCTTCGCACCCTTTCAAGGCTAGCTTCTATCTGGGCTTCCCTCGCTTGCGCCTCGGCTTTCTGAAGATCGAGGAAACGGCGATAAGTTAGCCCGAATACCCCGGCAAACCGTTTAAACAATTGGGTAGCTTCGGGCGAAAATGGCTCCGTGGTAAATGCAAAAAGCGCGCCTTCGGCAAAAAAGAAGACGTTGTTGATCTGCCTGGCGGGCATTGATTCTAAAGCGTGCTGAAAATGATATTCCGGCGATGCGATGACGGCCCTGTAATAATCTTTTATATCCTCTCCTTTCAGTTCATATGAAAAACTTGCCTCTTTATTTTGCCATGCCTCGTGCATTTTTTCGAGCATGGGATGGATTGTCATCTCCAAACGACCAATGATCAAAGAAACTTTGTTATCTGTATCAGAAGAAGCCGTCCATACTTCCATATGCTTCGCATCATATAAGATAGCAACGCCGCAGCGCACAGTGGTTTTTACACCGAGGTTAACCAATTGCTCAAACATGACAGACACGGTATCGCCAATGTCAGCGCTGTTGTGCATGGCCATAGTTTTGCTGCGTACGCGCTCTAACGCTGCTTCAATCCGTGCTTCCTGTGCTTGCTCTTCGGCGTGTTTTAAATCTTTAAAGCGGGTGTAGGTTTGCTCAAATACCTTTCCAAATCGCATAAGAATGGCATTCTCCGCATTGGAATAAGGTATGCCGGTAAGGTTGGATATAAACAATACAACATCTTTCATTAGCACGTGAGAGTCGGCATAACCGGGCATTGCGTAGACATATTCTTTTAACTCATCAGGTACAGGAGGCGTATGTTGAAAAACATGCCGGTAATGGATATCCTTTTCTTCTTTGTTTAATTTAACCGGGTAAAAATCAATGTCTTTTGCTTTTGCTTCGTTGAATAGGTTAAATATCGGGCCATCATAATAAGGGATATGTACCTGATAGGCGTTAGACTGACCGTGGTTTGCGGTCCATAAATTAAGGTCAACCGTTTGTTTATAGTCCATAACAAAACCCGCGGAAACAACATCTAGTCCTAAATAAACCAATTGGTCATATATTGCCTGTATAACAATTGCCAGTTCTTCACTTTTTTGCATAGCCATTGTCCTTGCCCGAACCCGCTCCAGCGCCAACTGAATTTGTGATTCTTTTGCTTGCGCTTCGGCTTGCTTCAGGTCGAGGAAGCGGGTATAAGTGCCGTCGAAAACTGCGGCAAATCGTTCTAACAGGCTAAGGGTTTGTTTTGGAACGTTATCGGAAGCCGCACACGACAATACACCTTTTGAAAAGAAAACGCAATTGATCACATAACGATCTGTATGGCTGTCTTCGTTAATATTAAATTGAAGTCCGCTAAGCTTGTTGCGGTATTTATTATAGTTGTGTAATTCCTGTCCGGCCATTTCTATCACCGTTGATTTTTTGCCGGATTTCCAATCCTTGTATATTTTCCCCATAACAAAGGGCTCATCAATTGAAGCTGTAAATGTTTGCGGGAATTGAATCCCGCGCAGCGTTCCGGACACTTCGACTATCCCTTCCTCTTCATTGAAAATGCCGATAGATATCTGCTCTGCATTTGCGCCCAATTCCTTAAACTGTTGGAAAAGCACATAAGAAGTTTCCGTCAGCTCATCACTTTTTTGCATGGCCATTGTTTTTGCCCTAACCCGCTCCAACGCCAGCTGTATTTGCGCTTCTCTGGCCTGCGCCTCGGCTTGTTGCAGATCAAGGAAACGCCGGTAAGTTTGTTGAAATACTTTTCCAAAACGCATCAGCGTTTTATTTTCTTCGTCTGAATAAGGAGTACCGGCAAAATTCTCAATGTACAGGCCAACGCTGTCTAATAATACTGTCGATATCGCAAGGCCGGGACAATTAAAATAATAATCCTTTGTTTCTTCAGCTATGCCGGGAATGCGTTCAAATAGGTCCTGGTAAAACCTGTTTTTTTCTTCAAAACTTAGCTTGTTGGCAAAAAAGTCTGTTCCTTTTTCTTTGGCTTCATTAAAACTATTGAAATGTGCCGAATCGAAATAGGGGATTGTTACCTCAAAGGGAATTGCAAGCGGATCGGCCAGCCAGATATGCATATTATCCTGTTCCTTATAGTCCACAATAAACCCGGTGTGCTCAACCTGTATATCTAAATGAACGAATTGATCATATACCACCTGGATCACTTCCTTTAGTTCGTGGCTTTTCTGCATAGCCATCGAGCGGCTTCTTACTCTTTCAAGAGCGGCTTCTATCTTCGACTCCTTTGCCTGTGCCTCTGCTTTTTGCAGATCGAGGAAACGCGTGTAGGTGCTTTCAAATACTTTGGCAAATCGCTCCAAAAGCTGGGTAGCCCCTATCGTTGGTTCTTTGGAAGAGGAAAAGGACAACACTCCCTGTGAGAAACTGGCAGCGTTTATAATCCACCGGTCTTCGGCACCAATATCTTCGTTATAGTAGTTGTTGTACGACATGGCGTTGCGCACTTTATTATATTCCCGTAATTCTTCACCGGCAATTTCAACAGCAAACGACTTTTTATTCGCTTTCCAGCTTTTATAAACCTTGCCCATCGTAAAAGGTTCGTCAAGGCTTATCTTGAACATCCGCACCATCTGGTTACCATAAACAGTAGCAAAAAAATCGAATACCCCCTCGTCTTCTTTGACGATCGCGATGGATATCTGGTCGGCCGTTTCGCCCAGGTCCCTCAATTGATGAAAAACCACCTGCGATGTTTCCAGCAGTTCATCGCTTTTTTGCATGGCCATAGTTCTTGCCCGAATCCGTTCCAATGCCAATTGAATCTGCGATTCCCTGGCTTGCGCCTCCGCTTTTTCCAGATCGAGGAAACGGGTGTAGGCTTGCTCAAAAACCCTGGCAAAGCGCGTTAGGATATCTTTTTCCTTTTCAGAAAGCATTTGCCCGGAGTGGCTGCTGATCACAATCGCCGTGTTTCTTTCAAAGGCCGCCGATACTGCAAAACCCGTACCTTCTAAAATCCACGTTTTCCGTTGTTCAGACAGGTGTTTAAATCCCGAATGCTCAAAGGCCCAGGTCCAGTAGGCGGTTTTTTCTTCGAAGGTGTAGGCTTTCGCAAAAAAGCCCGGCCCGCTTTCCTGGGCGGCCCAAAAATCAGTAATAACGGGTGTATCGAAATAAGGGACGTAGATTGACGTCGAATACAATTTATCGGGAACCGCGATCCAAAAATCTACACCTTTGGTATCTTTTGCAGGTATGCTGATGTTAACCACATCCATCACCATGTCCAACTCTTGCAATTTATTAAACACAACGGTGATCACTTCCTGGAGCTCCTCGGTATGGTGCATGGCCAGTGAACGTGACCGCACCTTTTCAATTGCAGCTTCGATCCGGGCCTCCCGCGCTTGCGCTTCAGCTTCTTTCAGGTCGATGTAACGCCGGTAGGTAAGACTAAGTACCGAAGTGAACCGGCGAAATATCTTCAGTTCGTCTTCCGACAGTTCTTTTTCCGTCCACGCAAAAACAAAGCCTTCTTTAAAGAAAAAGTTATTGCCGTACTGTGTCACATCTTCGGAGTAATCCGGGTAGGCGATTTGCGATTTTGTAACATCGTAATAGGCTTTAATATCCGGCCCTTTTAAAACGGGATGGTATTCTTCCTGCAGTACCCAATGATCATAGATGCCATCCAAAACCGGGTGCCCGGTTTGTTTGAGCTTTCCGATAACATCGAAGGAATCGCCCTGCCTGAAAGAGGTTGTAGTGGTAAGGCTTGTTGTGCGCGTTGCTTCGTCTATCTGGCCCACGCCGCACCGGATGGGCGTTATGCCTAATGCTTTTAGCTCTTTGAAGAACGCATTCACCGTTTGCGCCAGATCTTCGGAACTGTGCATCGCCATTGCTTTTGAACGTACCCGCTCCAAAGCGACTTCGATACGTGCCTCTTTCGCTTGTCCCAATGCCAGTTCTACGTCCTTATATCGCTGGTAGGCTAGCCGGAATACATCCAGGAAACCTTTAAACAGCTCAATACCGTCCGTGCTTAACGGTGCGTACAACGAAATGCCCAATGCTACCGGGCCTATTGAAAACCAATAATAATGAAGTGACGATACTTCGGCCAGGTGCGGATCAGAAAATTGATTAGTGCTTTTTTGATATTCGAACCAATCCTTCAGTTCTTTGCCTTCAAGGCTTACGTGCAGGTGGGCACCCGGGGTCAGCATCTTTTCTACGAAATCCGCTTGTATGGGGTGGCTATAATCTACTTCTGTAACAAACGTTTTTTTATATAAACGATAATATTCATAATTGATGTAGATGCCTTTATCTGTATAAATAATTGCCGTTTGAACATTTCTAATATCGGTTATTCCCAGCAGTTCAAGCTGCCCGCACATGACGCAGCAAATATCCAGCATATCGTCAGGTTGTCTCATATCCAGCGCGCAAACCCGTACTTTTTCTAATGCCTTCTCTATTTCCAGCTCGCGGTTTTTACGGTCAAGGTCAAGCACATTTAATGCCAGCTCTTTTTCAAGTTGGTTATATTTTGATATTAATGATGTCTCCTTTTCACCAGCCATATTTAACCAATTGGAAGCGCTATTGTAAATTCAGAGCCTTCGCCTTCTGTACTGTTTAATTCTATCGTACCGCCATGACCTTTCACCACCATATCATAAGTTAACGACAAGCCCAAGCCGGTTCCCTCGCCGGCTGCTTTGGTGGTAAAAAACGGCTGCATGATTTTGTCCTTAATATCCGGCGGAATGCCAATACCATTGTCTTTGACCGCTATTTTCACCTGTCCATTTCCTATCCAGGTACGCACCTCAATAGTTGGTTTATAGGCCGCTGCGGCTGTTTTTTGTTTTTGCTGTACCGCATAAAAGGCATTTGTGTACAAGTTGAGCAGCACGCGGCCAATATCCTGAGGCACTACATTTATGACCGGCAAATTTTCGCCGTAGTGGGTCACCAGGTCTGCATTGAACGATTTGTCTTTTGCCCGCAAGCCGTGATAGGCCAGCCGCAGGTACTCGTCTGCAAGGGTATTGATATTGGTAGGCTCCATCACAGTGCTGCTTGCCCGGCTATGCTGCAGCATTCCTTTTACGATGCTATCTGCGCGCTGGCCATGGTGACGTATTTTTTCCAGGTTTTGTTCAATGTTTGTAAGCAATTCCTCCTGCGGCTGGTCGACTTTATCGTTTTTTTGGAGCTCATCTTTCAGTTCAGCAATTAGTTCCATGTTCACTTCCGAGAAATTGTTCACGAAATTCAAGGGATTTTGTATTTCATGGGCTATCCCTGCGGTAAGTTCGCCCAGCGACGCCATTTTTTCAGACTGTATCAGTTGTTTTTGCGTAAGCTGCAGGTCGGCAAGGGCCTTGTTCGTTTGGTCCCGCTGATCTTCTATCAGCTTTTTCTGTTTGCTCAACAAGTTATTTGCCTTTTGTTTTTGCCGGTTATTCCTGAGCAGTACGACAGCCATTACTGCAATTAATCCAAGCACTACCAATGCGCCAATCAAAAGCAAATTCTGAAGCCTTTTTTGCTGGTTAAGTTCGGTAATTTGGGCTTGTTTCTTTTGCAGGTCATAATTGTACTGCAGCACATTGCTTTGGTTGGCTACCTGCGCGTTTACCATGCTATCACGATAGCCGATATACATGTTTTGATATTTGTAAGCATTGGCGAAGTCCCTTTTTAGAGCGTAAGCATTAGCTAAAGCGCCGCTATTGTCGCGCATAAACTCAATGGTGCCGGTGGTATTGGCGTTTGCTAATCCCTGGTTAGCATAATAAAGCGCACTATCGGGTTTGTTTGATTTCAGATAGGCACGTCCAAGTATGCCATCAATCCAGGCTTCGCCTTCAAAATCGTCCAGTTTTTGGGCGCCTTTTAATGAACTGAATGCATATTTAAAAGCGAGGGGCAAATTGCCTACCCTCACATAAACATCTGCAATATTGCTTTGATTAAGTTCGATAAAATAAGGGGCCTTATTTCCTGCCAGGGCTGCGTTATATGATTTTAAAGCTTCCGCGTAGTTACCCATCAGGCGGTAGCGTTCCCCAATATTATTTAACAAACTGTATTGAACTACCTGGTTACCCAGTTGCTTATTTAATGCTAATGCCTTTTTATAATACACGAGTCCTTTTTCATGATCGCCCATCGTAGTGTAAAGCGCGGCAACATTAACCCAGGCCTGGGCTATGCATTCCTGGCACCCTGCCTCTTCGGCAGTATTGATCGATTTATAAACCCATTCCATTGCCTTGGGATAATTACTCAACGAGTTTTGATAAAAAGACGAGACAAATCGTTGTACCCGGGCGAGAATTGCTTTGTCAGGGACTTTTTCCGCAATGGCTTCTGCCTGAAGATAATAGTTTAATTTCTGCTGGTTTTCAGTTTGAGATTGCGCATTTGCCATCCCTAATAAGACACCAATTTGAAGTACCCCGTCGCCTTCTTTTTCTGCTATTAGCTGTGCGCGCTGCAACAAAATAAATGCTCCAGGCTTATCTCCCTTTTGTACTTTTAAAGTTGCCAGGTTAATTAGCGAATAGCCTTCGCCTACCGCATAATTGATTTTTTGGGAAATGGAAAGCGCTTCGTTAGCGAGCGTATCAAGCTGTCCGGCGGCAATGGTTGTAGACTTCGCGAGCAGGTTGAGGTGGTTTACCCGAAAAGTATCTTGCTGCGGATGCTGCTTAATCTGTTGTTTTAATTTTTCAACCTGGGCGTCCTGCCCCAATACTTGTAAAACAACGACTAATAAAGAAATAACGGTTAAAACTTTTTTCATTTCGTCTTAATTTAAACAGGTAACAGAATGGTAAACTCGGTGTATTCACCCTCTTTCGAGTCAATATTAATGGTGCCGCCATGCCCTTTTACCACCATATCATAGCTTAGGGACAAGCCCAACCCGGTGCCTTCGCCGGTTGGTTTGGTGGTGAAAAACGGCTGCATAATTTTATCGCGGATGCTATCAGGAATGCCATTGCCGTTATCCCGCACCTTAACGATCACATAATCTTTTGTGGTTGATGTGGTAACTGAAACTTCTGGCCTATAGTCGGCGGCGGCAGTTTTCTTTTTATCCGTTACCGCGTAAAAAGCGTTGTTATACAAATTCAACAATACCCTGCCGATATCCTGCGACACAATATTTATTTTTGGAAGGCTGTCGTCAAAGTGAGTTGCCATTGCCGAATTAAAGCTTTTGTCCTTCGCGCGCAGGCCGTGGTAGGAGAGGCGGAAATATTCATCTGCGAGTGCGTTGATATCCGTCAAATGCCGTTCGCTATTACTGTTGCGCGAGTGCTGCAGCATGTTTTTAACAATAGCATCGGCGCGTTTGCCGTGCTGGGTTATTTTTTCGAGATTTTGCTCCAGGTTGTTTAATAATTCGAGTTCAGATTCGGGCTCCCTTTTTTCCTTGCCGTGTTCTTCTTTCAATTCGTTTACCAACTCGACACTCACCTCCGCGAAATTATTAACGAAGTTTAACGGGTTCTGAATTTCGTGGGCTATGCCTGCGGTAAGTTCGCCCAGTGACGCCAGTTTCTCACTTTGCACCAGTTGTGATTGGGTTAATTTCAAGTCTTTAACCGCTTGTTCCAAATTATCGCGCTGTGCTTCTATCTCCTCTTTTTGCTGCATCACTTCCTGTGTGCGCAGATGTACCTCAAACTCCAGCACCCGCTTTTCTTTTATAAGCTGCAGCGAACGGTAATAAGTAAATAAATAGATAATTCCGGAAAGTAGAAGCGCATAAAGTATCAATGCCCACCAGGTAAACCACCAGGGCGGAGTAATGGTGAAGCTCAATTGCGCGGAGTTGCTCCAAAGCCCGTTACGGTTTAGGCGGCTAACTTTAAAAATATATTGACCTGATTTGAGGTTAAAATAGTTTTTGGAGAAAGGATCGGTTGTGATGGTGTTCCACTGTTTTTCGGCGCCGATCAGCACGTACCTGTATGATGCTGGTTCGTTGCGGGATAAATCCAGGCTGCCGTATTGAAATTGCAGGAAATTTTGATCATAGGCCAGGTGCAGGTCAACCGGCATATTATTCGGGCCGTATACTCCACTCCATTTTACGCCGCCAGGCGTTTCGTATCCGGTGTGCTCGGGCTTTTGTACTTTTAAATAATGAATATCCCCGGCTCCCCAAAGCGTATCCGACCGGTTTGCTTCAAATCTTTCTTTGTTAATAAAATGCGCAGGCTCGCTCATTATGGTCATCCCGGTGATAAAAGGAGAAAGTCTTTCGGTATCCTGTTTGGCCAGGTTCAATTGCGTTATTCCCTCGTCGCCCCACCAGTACGAACCGTCAGCAGAAATCATGTCCGTCAGGAAAAACCCGGTATTTTTTTTGACGATCCTGTAAGCCGCGCCAAAGGATTCGATATTCAAAGGCTTTTTGGTAGCGATGCCTTCAGCAGGCAACGTAATAACGCTTACACCTTTGTTGGTGCTTGCGTAAACATGGTTATCACGCTGCGTCAGCGCGGTAATCTTATCGTCTATCAGGCCCTGCTTGCCAGCAACCATAGTAAGGGTTTTGGCTTTCCGGTCGGTAATAAAGATTCCTTTATCTGTCCCAACCAATACATTATCGTTTTTATCAACCATCAGCACTTTCCCCACCACATCATTTATTGCGGGGTTCCCGTCTAAAAATTGTATAGTGAGTGTTTCCGGATCGATTTCGGCAATTCCGCCCTTATGAAGCGCCACCCAAATCCTTCCCTGGCTGTCCCGTATCATATCGTCAACATTTTTTCCGCCGAGGCCGGCATCTTTTCCGAAGCGTTTGATCGTGCCGTTTTTCGGATCGTAAATATCCATTCCATCGGCAGTTTCCCCGATCCAAATCCGCCCGGCTTTATCAATTGTAACAGCGTTAACCCGGTTGTCGTTAAGCCCATTTTTTGTATTCAGGTGAGTTACAGTTTTACGGGATGAGTCAATGATGTCCAGCCCTGAATTGGTACAAATAAACACTTTTCCATCAATCTCCCTGATAGTTTCAACCGTGTCATTGCCAATACCGTGACCCGCATACAACTGCCGGGAAGTATTGTTTTTTCGGTCGATAATATTGACGCCCACGTTTGTCCCCTGCCAAATAATTCCGTGGTTGTCTTCCGTTAAAGTTGTTGTGGGCCCACGCCCTATGCTTCTTAATACGGTGCGGTCGTCACCTATCATATTAAGTCCGGCCACAGTTGCTACCCAGTTCTGTTCCTGGTTATCGTGCACTATACTGGTAACAAAATTTAACGCAAGGCCGTTTCTTTCTTTGATCTGTTTTATGAGGCCTTTTTGGGGGTCTATGATGGCGAGTCCGTCATTATTTTTATCAATCCAAATTCTGCCTTTATTGTCCTGCGATATACCAAAGACCACCGTTTTTGGAAATTCTGCCGCATCAATAGTTTGAATGGTTTTTTTAGAGAGGTCCAGTACGCTGATCATGCCGCCGATCTGTCCCAACCATATCCTGTTGTCTTTATCGCAAAAAAGTTCGCCGTTTGATTTCAACCCGTTTGAAGTGTTCAGATAGCTGATCTTCTTATTTTTCAGGTCGACCCTATTCAGGCCTCCACTTCTGGTGCTTATCCATATATTTTGGTCTTTATCCCGGGTTAAAGCGTCCGCTGTTGTATCTGCTAAACCATGGGCTTTGTCAAGGGATTGAACACGAAGTGTTGCAGAATTGATGATATCAACCCCACCATAATTGGTAGTCATCCATATCCTTTGCTTATAATCCTTTAGCATCTGCATACTATTATTGCCATTATAGCCAAGTGATTTGCCGCCCTTTTTTAGTAGGCCAGCGGCGGGATCCAGTATCTGTATGGTATTATCAAGAAAAGTCATCCAAATGCGGCCGGTACTATCCTGCAGCATATCAATAACATACAAATCAATTGGACCCGGTATATAAATCAAAAGATTCTCACCATCGAAGCGATATATGCCAAGGTTGGTCCCAATCCATAAAAAACCGTCTTTATCTTTAAATAAACAGGTTACGATGTCGCCCTGTAAGCCTTCGGCCCCACCGAACTCAAACAGGAGCTGATCGTTGGCTGTTTTTAAGCGTGGCGTTCCCGTTTTTACCACTTTTGGCGGCGGCAAAATGAACGTTTTAAATTGCATCGGTTTTGATGGCAGCTTATCGATATCCAGGTTTTTTTGAGGCAAAGCGCTAAAATCTACACTTGTTTCCCCAACAGGCTTGTAGGGTTTAAATCCTGCTGAATCGTAATTTTGAACCGGCAATTTATTCATGTCGAATTTTTCAACACGAAGGTGTACAACGGTTGATTTTAAAGCCGTCCAATTTATCTTTTTTGTGCCGACAAAAGTTAAGGGCTGGCTTACCGGCGTTTCATAAGTGATCGGAGGGGGCGTCGCCGGCACCGAAGATGACTTGTCCTTACAGGATGAAAGGGAAAATATTGCCATCCCGATGGTTGCCGGAAGATAAAAGAATGGTTTTGGGATAATCATACTGAAACGCATATTGTGAGTTTGGGGGTAACTAATTGCCTTACAATATAGTAATAATAGTAATGATGCTACAATTGATAAAATTGTGATAGCGAAGCCTGTCCGACAATCTTTTTTAGGAATAGCTTTTCACATCCATTTCCCGCGATTGTCACCCCAAAGCAAATTAATAAACAAACCAGTTAATTAAGCAGAACAAATCTCAAACCCATTTGGATACTGCTAAATATTTTAGGATTTTTGCGTTTTGGAAAAAAGACCATAGACGATAGTCCATAGACCATGGCAAAACAGCCACTATGGGCCATGGACTATGGACCATCGACTATTGAATGGAAGAAGCAGAAAAAGATCCGCAGCGACATATTATTATAAAGGGGGCAAGGGTGCACAACCTGAAAAACATGGATGTGGCCATACCCAAAAACAAGCTGGTTGTGATAACCGGCATGTCGGGTTCCGGTAAATCGTCCCTTGCTTTTGATACGCTGTATGCCGAAGGCCAGCGACGGTACGTGGAGAGTCTTTCGTCTTATGCGCGCCAGTTTTTAGGCCGTATGAATAAGCCGGATGTTGATTACATAAAAGGCATCGCCCCTGCCATCGCTATCGAACAAAAGGTAATTACTTCTAACCCGCGCTCCACCGTGGGTACTTCTACAGAGATATATGATTACCTGAAGCTGCTGTTCTCGCGCATCGGGAAGACCATTTCGCCCACATCCGGCGGCATTGTAAAACGGGACTCGGTTACCGATGTGATCAATTTTATCATGACGCTGCCTGCCGAAACGCAGGTGACTATATTATGCCCGTTATATCCGCACAATAACCGCAGTTTAAAAGAAGAGCTGGCGGTATTGCTTCAAAAAGGCTTCGTAAGAGTTGAATTTCGCGGCAAGCTTTCGCGGATAGAGGACCTGCTGGAGGATATGAGCATCGTGGATGACGGATCGTGGCTGGAAGAGGAAGTTGCTGAAGGGGAAGAGGAGGTAAAAGGCG
>CAZZUU010000007.1:0-30481 GCA_964657275.1 uncultured Mucilaginibacter sp.
GAAGGGTTTTCCGGGTTGTAAAAGTTTTCAAACGCTATGGGAGTTACAAAATCGGGCAAAGTTGTATAAATCATTAAAAATTACCAAAGTTACTTGTATAATTCATTGCCAGTTCATATAATAATGCTTATATTTGCAAACTCAATTTTTTTATTCCTTATAAATAACTTAATACTGATATAGTGATGGGTAAATCTAAGCTTTTGTTTATAACTCACGAAATGTCTCCGTTCCTCGAACTTTCTAAAATTTCCGAAATCACACGCCAGCTTCCGCAGGCTATGCAGGAAAAAGGTTACGAAATCCGTATCCTGATGCCCCGCTTTGGAAATATTAACGAGCGCAGGAACCGGTTACACGAAGTGATACGCTTGTCGGGAATGAATATCATCATTAACGATAACGACAATCCGTTGATCATTAAAGTTGCTTCTATTCCTGCGGCACGCATGCAGGTTTATTTTTTGGACAACGAAGAGTATTTTCAGCGAAAGCATGTGTTTGGCGATAAAGACGGTAAGTTTTATGCCGACAATGACGAACGTATGATTTTCTTTTGCAAAGGCGCTTTAGAAACTGTAAAAAAATTAGGATGGGCGCCAGACGTAATCCACTGTCATGGTTGGATGAGCGCGTTAGTTCCCGCGTATCTGAAAACAACTTATAAAGATGATCCTACTTTTAAAAATTCAAAAGTAGTTTACTCTATTTATGAAAATGACTTTAAAGAGGAACTGGATCCTGATTTTGCCCAGAAAGCGGTAATGGGAGATATGACCGAAAAGCATACTGATGTTTATAAACCCGGCACAAACTCATCCTTATATGCCGGCGCAATTCAATACAGCGACGGGATAGTTTTAGGCAGCGAAAATATTGACGAAGAAGTGTTAAATAATGTTAAAAACAGCAATAAATTGGTATTAGAGTTCGATTCCACCTCAGATTTCGAAAATTATTACAATTTTTACGACGAAATTGCCAATGAAGAATTGGCACATGTTGTATAAGCTTTGATATCATATATGAAATTTTTTCGGTTAGACTTATTGACCCTGTTAATAAGTCTTTTTATTTTAAATGGTTGCAAGAATCAGGGAACAGTGGGCCTGGGAATAGCGTCAGTGGGTCAATTAAACGGATCGCTTGTTGACACTTCAACTGTTTTTACCCATACCGTTTTAGAGGATTCTATCGTCACATCCGGGCTTGCAAAAAATCCGTTGGCGTATTTCAACGACCCCTTATTTGGCACCACGGAAGCCAACTTAGCCACCGACTTGAATTTACCTGGATCAGCAGCTTTTACGCTGCCAACCGGAAAGATAACTATCGATTCAGTTCGCCTGTTATTACGATTTGCTGATGGCTTTTACGGTGATTCGCTTTCATCAAACTATACAGTGAATGTTTACCAGTTAGATGTAAAACATAAATTCAATAAGAATTTAACTTATTATAATACAAAAGACTGGGGCACGTATACCGGCGCACCATTGCTAGGCTCGCTCAATTTTAACGCGCGTACGCACGATTCAGTAAGAATCACATCGATAATACCCAGTGCCCCAGATACGGCTATTAGAGTAGCACCCCAAATACGAATTCCGATCGATCCAAATTTTATTATTAATAACCTGTTTAACGCAAGTAGTACAGTACTTTCCTCCAATGCCATTTTCAACAATACGGTAAGAGGATTGTATCTGACTATAGATAAAACTAAATCAACGGGGCCCGGAGGCATTTTTTTAATAAAACCCAATGATTCGCTGGCTGTTTATTATAAAACCGTCAATGGCACAACTATAGATACCACAGTACTGTATCTTCCGGTAACTAATTTTGCAGCTCAAATAAAACACACTTATACGACAACCATTCAGGCTGAGCTGAGTGACACCACCACTTCGAGCGGAACTATTTATTTACAGGGGTTGGCCGGTTTAAGGGCGCGGATCAAATTCCCGTCGTTACTGTTAAATCTCAGAAACACCCTGTTAAAAAAGGACAGCGATATTGTGATAAACCGGGCCGAACTGGTGATAACGCCAAGCGGCGGTACCGATAGGCCTTATTCCCCATTGCCTAAATTAACTATGTACCGGTTGGATATAGCTCATCAGCCGGCATATATTGAAGATGCATCTACATCTGTTGACCCGCGTGCCCAGGGGATAAATGTTTTTGGAGGTTTTTATAGCGCTACCACCAAATCTTATCATTTTATCATCACAGCCTACATGCAGGATTTACTCCTTAAAAAAGTAGTGGATTATGGGACCTATATAGCACCTGTGGATACTACAAACACAAGCACGGTAGATATTGCCCCAACACCACAGGTGGCAGCTCGAACGGTGGCCGGTGGAGGCGCTAATAAAAGTTCGCCTTATCGTATAAAATTAAATATCATTTATACTAAAATAGCCAAATAGCGGTTAAAGATTGTTGATTACAGACGGGAGATTAGCTGCAGGTATTTGACTATATAAAATTTATCATTTGTTGGCGGTTAGTGGGTCGACGTATCTTCTTCTCTAGTAAAATCTTATTACATTTATATCGATAACATTAACATTCATATTTTATGTGCGGAATTGTAGGTTACGTAGGTTACAGAGATGCCTACCCGATAGTTATAAAGGGGCTGCATCGCCTGGAGTACCGGGGCTATGATAGTGCAGGAATTGCATTATTAAATAAAGATCTGAAAGTTTATAAAAAGGCAGGGAAGGTAAGTGTGCTGGAAGAGTTCGTTAAAAACGTTGATCTTTCCGGAACAATTGGCATGGGCCACACCCGTTGGGCAACTCACGGTGCCCCGAGCGACCGCAACTCGCACCCACATTCGTCAGGCGACCGGAAGCTTACCATCATCCATAACGGTATTATTGAGAACTATGGCATAATTAAAGAAACACTTGTTAATAAAGGCCATGTTTTTAAGAGTGATACCGATACCGAAGTTTTAATCCACCTGGTTGAAGATATACAAAGTGAAACCGGCTTTAACCTCCGCGAGGCGGTAAGAATAGCCTTGAACAGGGTGATAGGCGCTTATGCTATTGTAATTATGAGCGCGGATGAACCCGATCTGTTAATTGCCGCCCGTAAAGGGAGCCCGATGGTGATTGGCGTAGGCAAGGGAGAATACTTTATTGCTTCGGATGCCACTCCGATTGTGGAGTACACCAAAAACGTGATCTATTTAAATGACAATGAGATTGCCTATGTATCCCGTGAGGAGCTGTTGATTAAAAATATCGACAACACGGTACAAACACCGTACATACAAGAACTTGATTTGCAACTGGAAATGCTTGAAAAAGGCGGATACGATCATTTCATGTTGAAAGAGATATATGAGCAGCCACGGTCGATAAGGGATTGTATGCGCGGTCGTATTTACCCGCAAATAGGTAAAGTGCAATTAGGCGGTGTTAAGGAATACACGGATAAACTAAAAATTATTGACCGCATCATCATAATTGCCTGCGGCACATCATGGCACGCAGGTTTGGTTGGCGAATACCTGATTGAAGAATATGCACGTGTGCCCGTAGAGGTTGAATATGCCTCGGAGTTCAGGTACCGTAACCCGATAATAAGCGAAAAGGACCTGGTGATCGCCATATCACAATCAGGTGAAACCGCCGATACCATGGCGGCCCTTGAACTTGCAAAAGAAAAGGGTGCTACCATTTTTGGCATATGTAACGTTGTTGGCGCCTCTATACCGCGTATTACCGACGCCGGTGTTTATACACACGCAGGACCAGAGATCGGAGTGGCCTCTACAAAAGCGTTTACCGCGCAGGTAACCGTATTAACTTTACTGGCCTTTTACATAGCACAATTAAGGGGCACTATCACACAAAGTAAGCTAATTGAGCACCTTACAGGGCTAAATGAAATACCTGAACTGGTAGAACAGGCATTAAAGACAAACGAACACGTAAAAGAAATAGCCTACAAATTTAAGGACACTTCTAACTGTTTGTTCCTGGGCCGCGGAAGCTCATTTCCCGTAGCGCTTGAAGGGGCACTTAAGCTCAAAGAGATTTCTTATATCCACGCGGAAGGTTATCCCGCAGCCGAAATGAAGCATGGGCCAATAGCATTGATTGATGATGATATGCCGGTTATTTTTATTGCAACCAAAAATTCATCTTACGAAAAAGTTATCAGCAATATACAGGAAGTTAAAGCACGTAAAGGACACGTAATTGCCATTGTTACCGAAGGCGATACAGAAGTAAAGGAAATGGCAGATTACGTGATTGAGATACCACAAACTGCTGAAGCCTTTGTGCCTTTGCTGGCTACTGTCCCGTTGCAATTGCTGGCTTATCATATTGCGGTGATGCGTGGTTGCAATGTTGACCAGCCGCGTAATTTGGCAAAATCGGTAACCGTAGAGTAGCGCTTGGTTCATAGTTCATAGATGATGGTTCATAGAAGAACGGTCCATGTTCGACGGACAACAGTCCATGGTGTCTTTGATAGCCTCTAACTTTCAGCTTTTATTTTTACTTTCGCTGTCCGGCAGCAGATGAATGCCTGTGAACTAATTCCAACCTGTTATGATGGAAATTTTAATGCAATCACCGGTCGCGTCGGTCATATTTGCAATTACAATTCTTACTTCTGTACTTACGTTTTCGAACGACAACCTATACTCCAATCTGATATTACATCCCTACAGTGTTTATCGCAAACAGCGGGTTTATACTGTAATAACCAGCGGGCTGATCCACAACGACTGGATGCACCTTATTTTTAATATGTTCTCCTATTACTTTTTTGCCTTCCGGTTAGAAACCTCGATGGGGCATTGGCAGTTTGGGTTGCTGTATGTTTTAAGTTTAATATTGAGCGACTTGCCGACGATTTACAAGCATAAAAACGATGAGTGGTATCACAGTCTTGGCGCCTCAGGAGCGGTGAGTGCGGTTATTTTTGGGGGAATAATGTATAATCCCCTGGATAAAATTATGATTTTGCCATTGCCTTTCGGGATACCACAAGTTTTATTTGGGGTTATCTATTTGGTTTATTGCAACTATGCTTCCAAATATTCGCGCGATAACATTAACCACGACGCTCATTTATTTGGCGCACTAAGCGGACTGCTTATCACTATTGCACTTAATCCGCATATAGTAAATACTTTTATAAACCAGGTTAGTTTGGGAGTTCAATCGTTGATCCATTAATTAAGCTGTCGTCCAGGTTAAACAAAAAGCTCATCGGCTTTTCAGGATTCTTGATAATCTCTAACAACAGGAAACCCCAGTTTTTCCAAAAGCTTTCCAATACCTGCCCGTAAGTTTTGTTTATCCAATCGTCAAATAAGGGTTTGCTGCTTATTCCACGCAAAGGCATTGCTTCTATAAAAACCTCGTCGCCAACAGACAAAATATTATATTCAGGCAGGCGGTTAAACAAATAAGCGGAATAAAACACCCGTCCACAAAACTCTTCAAACTGGATGGGATGCAAAACTTCATGTTCAATTTTCTCCAGAATTTCTTTATGATAGATACGGTTTGCTCCGTTATCCTGCAAACAGATAATTAATCCGAAATCCTTTATCCGCAGCGAAAATGTGAGCGTATTGATCTCATCACGGTACCCAAATTCTTCGGGATTGTTGTCAACCCGGAATAAGAAAATACTATAAGGCTTAAAGCCCTCAAAATTTACAGGCTGGTTAATGCTTTGGAGCATTAAGTGCAAATTGCTGAACTTATGTATAATAGCCTGTGAGATGTTAAATTCTTCGCCTTGCGCGTGCTGTAGTTTTACACCACTTTGAATCTCGTTAAAAATAATCCCGTAAAGCAGTTTTCCGGCCCATTGAAAAAGCTTTAATCCGTCAAGCTTTTTTATCGCATCATAACCGGCATCAAATGCTGCCGCTATCTCTGTTTCCAGCGGCTCAAGAAATGCCTCGTTTATATGTGCCGAACATGGAATTTTCAGATCCTTATAGGTGGCCATGCTTTCGTCCAGCAATTTAAAAGGTTTATCCTCCAGGTTGTAACGGCTCATCAGCCATTGCGGAAATACCTGTATCTTCTCTTCTTCCGTGCTTAACTGTTGGCCGGATAAAAAGCAGCTTCGGTTACTGAAATTAAAAGACTTAAACGGATTATAAATTTTCCCCGACATGGCCGCAAAGATATACATGATTTTCATTCGGAAAATTTTAGCTTTGAATTTAACATGCAACTGACTTACCAGCCTTTCGAATTACAGCTTAAGCATACCTTCACCATCGCTAAATTTTCGCGTACATCAACACCCGTAATGCTGGTACAGGTTGCGCATGAAGGCCATGTAGGCTACGGAGAAGCATCAATGGTGCCTTATATGGGCGAGAGCTTTCAAAGTGCCCATGAGTTTTTAAATAAAGTAGATGCCGGGCAGTTTAAATACCCTTTCGATTTTGGGGAGATCATTTCTTATTTAGACAGCCTTGCACCGGGTAATCCGGCAATTAAAGCCGGGATAGATATTGCCCTGCATGATCTGGAAGGTAAATTAAAACAAAAACCCTGCTGGCAACTATTGGGAAGCGATCCATCAAAAATGCCCTTTACCAGTTTTACCATCGGGATTGATACGCCAGAGATCATGATCCAAAAAGTAAAGGAAGCGCCTGCTTGTAAAATAATAAAGGTAAAACTGGGGCGTGGTAGCGACAAGGACTTGATAAAAACTATACGCTCGGCAACCAGCCAGCCGCTTTATGTGGATGCCAACCAGGGCTGGAGTGACCGTGAGCAAAGCCTTGATATGTGCCACTGGCTAAAGGCACAGGGCGTTTTGCTGATAGAGCAACCGATGCTTAAAACAGACTTTGACGGCAATGCGTGGCTAACTGAACGCAGCCCCTTACCTATAATTGGCGACGAAGCCGTTCAGCGTTTGCCGGATGTTGCAAAAGCAAGGGGCGTTTATCACGGTATAAATGTAAAACTGATGAAATCGGCAGGTATGTATGAGGCACAACAAATGATAGTAAAGGCACGCAAGCTTGATTTAAAGGTAATGATAGGCTGTATGACCGAAACCAGTTGCGCTGCACTCGCCGGTATAGCCCTGGCCCCCCAATGTGATTGGGCCGATTTGGACGGGCCGTTTTTAACCAGCAACAATCCCTATAAAATGCCTGAATTTAGGGATGGGAAATGGGTGTTAAGTAAAGAAAACGGATTAGGATTAAAAATTTCACCAGCTTAATGCAGCGTTGCCGCAATAGTAGGAGATGGTTCACTTTCATTCTTCAACCGGTCTATCGCTGTAACCACATATAAATACGTCTTCCCTTTTTGAATAGAATCATCGGTAAAGAAAGTACTGTCGTTATATTTTATTTGCAGTATATATTTTGGATCTGTTAGGTTTACTTTTTCATCACCATTAAAACGGTAAATAACATAGCCATAAACCGGCTCTTTGTCGCGGGCTAAAAGCGGGGTCTCCCATTTTAAATTAACCACACCATTTAATGCAGTTGCCATTACATTTCGCGGCGCATTTGGAGGGATAGAATCCAGCCAAAGCATTACCGGCGGCAAAGCCTTGTAACGGTAATAATTTTGTTTAAGCGAGTCGGTGAACCCGAGCGGATTGTTTAAGAGCGACTTAGAACTAAAATAAACGCTGCCCTGCACCCGGGGATTATTGCGCAAGTATTTTATTTCATCGGGCATTGTGGCCGGGTTTTTAAATTTATTGAGCTTACGCTCATTTATACGGTAGGCGGCCATCCCGATATATAAATGCCTGTTGTAAGTATTGTCGCTCCACCAGTCGAGTAATTTTTCAAATGGAACCTGGCGGTCAGCAATTGGAAAATAAATTTGGGGGGTTATATAATCAACCCATCCTTCTTTTATCCATTTTCTCGAATCGGCAAACAATTCATAGTAGGATGGCAAACCATGCGTATCTGAACCCTCAGGATTTTGAAACTTATTGGCCCATACTCCAAACGGGCTGATGCCATACTTAACACGTGGCTTATGTTTATGAATACTATCGCCAAGCATTTGTATCAGCACATCTACGTTGTGCCTCCGCCAATCGTTTATATTATCAAACCCGGCGCCGTATGTTTTAAATGTTTCCGCATCATTAATGTGCTGCCCGTCAATTTTATATGGATAAAAATAATCGTCCATGTGTACCCCATCGATATCATAATTATCCACCACGTTTAATATCACGTGTACGATGTACTCGCGCACTTCCGGTATTCCCGGATTAAACAGTTTTATCCCTCCGTATGTAAAAAACCACTCAGGTTTCGCTTTGGTGATATGATCGGGGCTCAATAAGCCAAATTTGCCATCGGTAGTTGCGCGGTAGGGGTTAAACCAGGCATGTAGCTCCATGCCGCGTTTATGCGCCTCGGTTATCGCAAACTCCAGCGGGTCATATAACGGGTCGGGGGCCTGACCCTGCCGCCCGGTAAGCCATTTAGACCAGGGCTCGTGGCTTTTGGCATAAAAAGCATCGGCAGCGGGCCGTACCTGCAACATTACCGCGTTAATTCCGGATTGCTGATGTGCGTCGAGCTGGCTTTTCAATTCATTTTTTTGTTGATCTGATGATAATTTCTGACTGCTTGGCCAATCGATATTTTCGACCGTAGCAATCCATACACCCCTGAATTCGCGCTTGGGAGCTGGTTTATAAATTGTTGTATCAAGCGGCAGCGCTTGTGCTTTTACAATTGCAGGTAGCAAAAAAATCAGGAATATAAAGGAACGGTAGAAATACATTAAAACAGAAATTAAAAGCTGCAAAGATATAAACTCATTGCGTCGCCGTTTTATTATAAGGTATAATAATTGGCCGTATTTTGTGTTTTAATCATATTGTGCTTACTTTTAACCCGTTCCTAATTATAAACTTGAAACATATTTGGGTAAAATTCCGTTTAGTTTTATAGTCTGAACGACTATGAAACGGCATAAATAAGTTATTGCCACTAATGATAAATTATTGCAACCAAATGATAACCATATAAGGCCTATCATTTAAAACCTACTGAAAACTTAAAAACAATTACTATGGAAAACCAAACAGGTCAAACACCTAAAAGAAATTCAAACGTCATATACTTCCTTATTGTGGTGGTATTGGCTTTGTTCGCTACAGATGTGTACTTGTATTTACAAAAAAATAAGTCCCAGGAAAAAATAGTTTACCAAAATGATGAAAAAACAAGGCTACAAACCGAGTTGGATAGCCTCGAAGCTCAAATTGAACAGGTAAATGCCGGTAAAACAAAATTGTCTGCCGAAATGCAGGCGAAAAACGACTCACTTACCTCCAAGATTAAGGTTTTGCGCACTGAGCTTGCAAAAGGCCGCTTAACAAGGGGCGAACTGGATAAGGCACAGGAAGATGTAAAACAATTAAGGTATTTTGTAACTAAGTATACCGCCGATATCGAAGAGCTAAAAAAGCAAAATACTTCGCTAACTACTGAAAGAGATACTTTAAAAACCAACCTTGCTACCGTTAATGAAAAAGCGACAACGCTTGAAAAGCAAAACCAGGACCTGGATACAAAAGTAAAAGTTGCTTCGGCAATAAAACTGGCGACCTCGAACATAGTTGCATACAAAGTTAAAAACAGCGGCAAAGAGGTTGAGGTTAGCCGCGCATCGCCTGCCAAAAAAATTAAGATCAATTTTACTGTTGCGAGCAATTCGGTTGCCGAAAAAACAATGCATGATATTTATATCCGTATCATCGACCCTACCGGTAACCTGATCACTTCAACTGATGCCGGTACATTTAACGCCGATGGGCAAGACCTGCAATTCACCTATAAAACTTCTATCGATTTTAAAGATGACGGTACTACTTACAGCATAGACTGGGTAAATCCCGGTCCGTTTCAAAAAGGAAGTTACACCGTGTTGCTTTATGCTGATGGTTATACCATGGGTAAATCGGCGTTTGCACTAAAATAATTTTTGATTGAGCAGGTTGTCTATCTAAAAATAGACAGCCTGCTTAAATTAATTTCACTGTCGCTACGCGGCCGGAAGACTAAAATAAAAGGTGGTGCCTCCGCCTACGATGGTTTCAAACCAAACCTTTCCCCCCGCATTTTCTATTGAATTTTTAACGAACGCTAATCCAAGACCCGTGCCTGAGCTTTTTGTGGTAAAATTAGGTTCAAATATCTTTTCACGTAAAGATTCAGGGATACCGTTACCGTTATCTTTTATGGTAAGCAATATATTTTTGCTGGTGATCAAATAATTGATATCAATAATGCCCGGGCGATCAGCCGGGGAAGCTTCAATGGCATTTTTTAACAGGTTGTTGAAGCAGCGCAAAAGCTGGTCGCGGTCGCCATTCAAATAAAACGGATCATCGGGCGCTATGTACATGATGCTTACGTTATCCATCTGTTTAAAAATAGTAACTGCCTGGGTTAAGATGTCAAAAATGTTAATCCTTTCAATACGGGTGTCGGGCATCTTGGCAAAAGCCGAAAATTCTGAAGCGATGGACGACAGGCTTTCAATCTGCTCTACAAATGATTTGCTAAACCGTTCAAACTTTTGATCAAACTTTGGGTCTTTGTCTTTCCACGATTTATCAAGCAATTGTAAGCCAAGTTTTAATGGTGTAAGCGGGTTCTTTATCTCGTGGGCAACCTGTTTAGCCATCTCCCGCCATGCGCTCTCCCTTTCTGACTGCGCCAGTCGCTGAGCACTGTTTTCGAGTTCCGATATCATCTTGTTGTACTCTTTTACAAGCGAGCCTATTTCATCATCACGGTTCCATTGTATTGGCTCATTCTTTTTACCATATATTGTTTTACTTAAACTATCTTGGATAAAATTTAACGGAGCAGTTATTTGCCGGGCAATCGCAATGGCAAAAAAACCGATAGCTATAAAAACCAACGCATATACGTTGATCATTATGTTAACCAATGAGCCGATACGTTCTTTATAATCAACCTCATTCGAAAAATAGGGCAGCTCCAAATACGCTATCGTTTCGTTTTTTGAATTCCTTAGCGGAACATAAGCCGCTTTGTAATTAAGCTTGCCTATTATCTCATCATTAATATATTCAGATTTTTGCAGCTTATCCAGGTAGGTATAAGCCTTCGCGTTCATCCTGCGGGCCAGCAAACCAAATTCATAAATTTTAGGTTGCGTTGTGATTAGCGGCACCCCCTTACGATCAAACAGCGTGAGGTCGGCGGAATAATTGTTGGCAAATTCATTAAACTTTACCTGGCTTTCTTCATTAATATTGAGCAAATATTTGCTGTAAGCTCCATTTTCAAATGTTGATGCAATTCTTGTTATCTTATCTCTTATGGTTTGGTCCGTTTGGCTTTGATATTGCGTACTTATGGAAAAAAAGGTTATAAAACCAACAAATAGCAACGTAATTACAACGGCAAATACCATTGAAAACTGAATCCGTGTTTTGTAGAGGATATTGTCAAAATTTATCTTGAAACTCCATACAATCCTGTTGTTATTGATATTTAGTATCCTTATCCTTATCCAAAGCAGCCGGGTAAGTATCACCAGGATACTGAACAGCAGAAATATTACAAAAAAGAAAGTGATAGATGTTATGCCGAATACCAGCGTGTTGTCCTCTTTACTTACAACTATCAGGTTCCTGTCGCTCGGTTTGTATATTAAATTACTGTAAGTGGTAAAATTAAAATACCATTCCTTTTTGTTGCTTTTGGTTGTTTTAAAAATGTATTGCTTCAGCTCGCCCTTTAAATCGGTATTGGTTAAATTGTAAACATAGTTGCCGCTTTGACTTAGCAACTTGTCATCGATATAAAATGCGTATGAATATTCTTTGAATTGATCTTCGGGGTTAACCTGGCCATCTATCAGCAGTCCTGGAAATGTAACGAAGGATTGTAATGGCTTTGATTTTAATTCAATTACAATGGTTCCTAAATTTTTATCGTTTTGAATTACCGGCAGAATGGCAAAATAATTCTGAAAACCAAAGGATTCATTTTCCCTGTAAAAATAATTTGAAACCTTAAATGAGCTATAAAGCACCATGTCTTTAAAGACACCCAGATCATAATTTTTATCTGGTGAAAGCGACGTTTCGAGGTTATCAAATTCGTATACTTTAAACTCATATTTGGATAAATATCCATTAAAGTAAAGTTTTTGCAGGCGAGTTTTTATATAGTCGCTATTGTGAAGGCTGTCTGTAAAGTATTTAATTATTGAAGTATCGGAAATTATTTGAGATTCAATTCTTTTAAAGATGACATCGGCATTTACATCATCAGGCGTTTCAAGTTTTTTTATAAATGCGGTACGTGTAGCCTTCTCTTTTATCGATTCGAAATAATTAAGTTTTATTGATGAAATAAGCGCACATATTAGGATGATAAACGCAAATGAGGTTAAATCGAGCCGCGCGCCGGCGTACCGGTATGAATAAGCCCTTATAAAAACGAGGATGCACCACAGAAAATAAAACAGCGTAAAGCCCTGGTAGTAAGTGAGGATGGCGGTAGTGAGGCAAATACTTAAAATAAACAGAAAAGCCTTATGCGAGTTGGGCATGCCCAGCTTAAAGCTTACCACTAAAAATACTTCATTTAAAAGATAAAATATCAGGAAGCTAAAACATAGCATTAATATGCCCAGCAAACTAAACGAAGAAAGATTGAGCACATTGGTTACGTCAAAATTTATTCTTGAATTTACAACCAGGCCGTTAAAAAGATTTAATAATACTGTAGAAACAGTGATAAGTGATAGTATGCCAAAAATTAAAATAAGGTACCCTGCAATTTTACCTGGCACATTGTTCAACAACCGGTTGCGCTGCAGATACAGAAATACAACAAACCAGCAAATAAATAATATGTTGATACATACATCGCCCAAAGAGGGGAACAAGGCACCAGAACTAAAAAAAGAAGGATCAAATATATTGAGCCTGTAGGTAAAATCGGGCCAGTGATAATGTAAATTAAGTACCCTAACAAAGACAATAAACGCCCCGAGTATAGCTAGTGATATAAATACATAGCCCTTTTTTGCTATATAATCGCAAATATTATGGGTTAATATACATATGCTGATTAGTGTTAACAGCCAGAATGTCAGCTCATAATAGAAAAAGGTGTGATTTACCTGGCCAGCCTGTGATTTTACCGAAAACAAATAAGAGTTATCGGTACTCCTGACTTCATAAATATTTTTATCAGTAAAATCGGCAATTTCAATGTTATTGTCTTTGATCAGGTCGTTAGCAAAAGTGTTTTGCAGATACTGATTTTGAAAAGCATAATTGAGTTTTACCGGAATAAAGAATATAACTGAGAAATTACCTTCACTTTTTTTTACGGTTTCATAATAGCCGTTAGATTCTCTTATAAAAGAATATCCGTTTTTTATATAGGTGGGATGCTCAGGTATAACTTTTATACCACTCCAAAATGTTAGATGGTCATCATTTAGGGTTATAAACCAGGTGCTTTTGTCAGTAGTAAAGTTTTTTATGAATTCTAAAGCATCCTGGGGATTATCGGAAAGATGCTTTAAGCGGTTAAAATCGCTCTTATTATTGAGCACATCGTTAATATAACCCTCTTTTTTGTGAAGATTATCTTCCAGCGTTTTGGCAGTTTGCTCAAAATTATTTACGGGCGAATATGTTTTTTGAACAATAACCGCTGTAAAAAACAAGCTAATGCATAATATTGCCAGCCATGCACGTATTTTTCCAGTTGTATCCAATTACTTATATAACTAGTTTTAAATCAAAGCAAGTATAAAAGTATCCGTTAAATTTTAACGGCAATTACTGCAACGAGGCACTCGAGGTAATTACTTCCCGGTTTACCTTTTTAACCAAACCCTGCAATACGTTTCCCGGCCCAACTTCGGTAAATGAGGTGGCGCCATCTTCCAGCATGTGCTTCACGGTTTGCGTCCAGCGTACAGGCCCGGTTAGCTGGGCAATTAAATTATGTTTAATCATAGCAGGATCTGTATAAGGCTTTGCGTCGATGTTTTGGTAGATAGGGCAAATCGGTGCTTTTATCCCGGTGTTTACTATGGCATGCTCCAGCTCAACCCTTGCCGATTCCATTAATGGCGAGTGGAAAGCACCGCCTACATTAAGTTTTAAAGCGCGTTTAGCGCCGGCGGCTGTAAGCAATTCACAAGCCTGGTCAATACCCGCAATTGTTCCCGAAATAACCAATTGACCGGGGCAGTTATAATTTGCCGGTACAACAATGTTGCTGATGCGGAGACAAATGTCTTCAACTGTAAAATCGTCGAGGCCTAAAATTGCGGCCATGGTGGATGGTTGCAACTCACAGGCCTTTTGCATAGCGTTTGCCCGCGCAGCCACCAACCGCAAGCCGTCTTCAAAAGATAACGCTTTAGCGGCAACCAGGGCCGAAAACTCGCCCAACGAATGTCCCGCAGCCATTTCAGGGGCGAACTCATCGCTCATCACAGAGGCCAAAATTACTGAATGTAAGAAAATGGCTGGTTGGGTAACATTTGTTTGTTTAAGATCCTCAACAGTTCCCTCAAACATAATGTCTGTAATTCGAAACCCCAATATGTCATTCGCTTGTTCAAATTGGTTGCGGGCCTGTTCAGATTGCTCATACAGATCTTTACCCATGCCAACAAACTGGGCACCCTGCCCGGGAAAAATATATGCTTTCAAGGTATTTAAGTTTAGTTACTTTAAGTTTTGATTATTGGAACCAAATCTCAATATTTTCCATAAAACCGCCCAATAAATGAGGCGATATCTGATGTAAATTTTTTTCGCGATGTATAAATACCGGCGTATAGCTTAATTGGGTGCGATACATACTCCCAATATATTTTTTCGGCCTTGCGTGGCCTGAAACCAATTAGCGACCGTCGTAAAAATTTAACTCTCCAGGGCTTCGGGTTACCTAAAGCATGATACATGAGTACAGGGCCCTGTTTAAATGCCATACCTTCTTTGCCTACAAAACTTATTATGCCGTCCCAGCCTCCGATAGCGATGTTCAGTGCATCCTGATCGGGTATTTTAAAAGGGAAATATTCGGCCATGTGTTCTTCCGACGAGAATCTTTTCCCGGAAATGGACGACCATTGAAGCCCCCCTATAAGCGGCGCTATATTTTCCTGTATTTTTATCCACAAGTTAATAAAACCCGCATCTTTTTTATTCAGGCCAACAAAACCGCCATTGGCATATTCGGGCTGATCGAAATTAAGCGGTATGTTAAAACTTTCGAAATATTTGTGCCAGGCCATCTTGCGGGGATGATTTGCCGTTAACGGCGAATTTACATCCTCACATACGCCAACACCAAAACCTACCCATTCCTCAAAAAATTCCCATTTGTAATTTATTATAATATCAGGGTCAAAATAGAACATGTTTTCTGCATCCCTGGCAGGCCCTTCCCATAACCATTTCATGAAATCGGGTTTATAATTGGTTAAATGATTGGTGGTTTTTAATGGTATAAAATGGATGCTTACACTGTCGTCAACCACAAATGTCTCTATAGCCTGGTCCTCAAAAGTTGAAGTTGTGCTGATTTTTGCCCAGGCCGGCAATTTGCCAAGATAACCCGCATAAATATCTCCTTTATAACCGTTTGCATGTAAAGAGTTGACGAGGCCCACTAAACCACAATGATAATGACGTTCAAATAGCGTACAGATTACCGATTTCATATAATTTTAAGTGTTAACCATATTATAGACTCAACCCAACTTCGCCGATATCAAATTTAGAAATTCTGTACGCGTTTTTTCTTTTAAAAACTCCCCCGTAAAAGCCGAAGTAGTAGTAACAGAATTTTGTTTTTGTACACCGCGCATACTCATGCATAAATGCCGGCATTCAATTACAATTCCAACACCGAGGGGTTGCAAAGTATCCTGTATGCAATCCCGTATCTCGTTGGTAAGCCGCTCCTGAACCTGCAAGCGCCTCGCAAAAACGTCAACCACACGCGGTATTTTGCTTAATCCAACCACATGCCCGTTTGGAATATACGCTACATGAGCTTTGCCAAAAAAAGGAAGTATATGATGCTCACACATGGAATATACTTCAATATCTTTAACAATTACCATCTGGCTGTACTCCTCTTTAAACATAGCCGAGGTGAGAATCGACTTCGCGTCGAGATCATACCCTTGCGTAAGATACAACATCGCCTTGGAAATCCGTTCCGGAGTTTTCAATAATCCTTCACGCTCGGGGTTCTCCCCTATTTGCTTTAAAATTTCGTGGTAGTGAGACGAAAGACTGGTTATTAATTCCGGGTTGTACCGGTCAATTTTCAAATAACCTTCAATGTCGTCGTCTCGGTCCGGAATATGATTTGTGTTACTCATCTGTAGTTTTAATCGCCAAAATATTCGGCTGAATTATTTTCGGTCTCATATAATTTTACCGAATGTAAAAAAACTCCGGTATAAGCCTCGATCGGTGGTTTTAATTGCTTAAAAATTTCGATACAAAGTAATTCCGTCGATGCCATTTTACCTGCCATAAATTCCACATCTTTATTAATGTTTTTGTGATCCAACTTTTCAATCACATGATCATTTATAATCACTTTAAGCTCTTTCAAGTCTATCAGATAGCCGGTGGCTTCGGTAATCTCTCCTTTTACGGTAATAAATAGATTGTAGTTATGGCCGTGCCAATTAGGATTGGCGCATTTTCCAAATACTTCCTGGTTTTTTTCAGCACTCCACTCTTCCCGGTACATTCTGTGTGCAGCGTTAAAATGTTCTTTGCGGGTAATATATATCATCATAATAATTATTGGCGCAAATATACAAAACAAAACAGGCCTTATGTTTTATCTTAGCTGTCAAAAAAAGCAGTATGCGGATACTTTTAACAGCGGCAACAAAGGAGGAGGTTGGAAGTTTGAAGTCGGAAGTCAGAAGTCAGATCCATGACTCTGGACATAAAACTTTAAACATTGAACTTTTAATAACCGGCGTTGGTATGATAGCCGCTGCCTTTGCCCTCGGCAAGCATTTGGCCGAAAACAAATACGATATGGTGGTTAACCTGGGTATTGCCGGTAGTTTTGATCGCAGTATAGCTTTGGGTCAGGTTTGCGAGGTAATTAGCGACTCATTTTCGGAGTTGGGTGCCGAAGACCATGATGATTTTTTATCAATTGAAAAACTCGGCTTTGGAGAAAGTACATTTAATTCGACCACTCCTCTATCGGATCTTTTTAAAGGAACTGCGCTAAAAAAGGTTGCGGCAATTACTGTAAACACCGTTCATGGTAATGAAGCCGCAATAACAAAGATAATAAATAGGTTAAACCCGGAACTGGAAAGTATGGAAGGGGCGGCAGTATTCTATGCCTGTAAACAATTTGATGTACCTTGTTTGCAAATCAGGGCTGTGTCAAATTATGTAGAAAAGCGTAACCGCGATAACTGGAACGTAGGGCTTGCTATTAAAAATCTGAATAGCTTTGCTATTGAGCTTTTAAAAGCGTTGGCATAAAAGATATAGCTATGAAATTATCCCTGGGCTTTTCGCCCTGCCCTAATGATACTTTTATTTTTGATGCCCTTATTCATCATAAAATTGATACCGAGGGCCTGGATTTTGAAGTTTTTTATGATGATGTGGAAACACTGAATCAAAAAGCTATACGTGGCGAACTGGATATCACCAAATTAAGTTATCATGCATTTGCTTACGTTGCCGATAATTACATACTGCTTGATGCCGGTAGCGCGCTTGGCTTTGGTGTAGGCCCTCTTCTAATTTCGGATTTTGAAATTTCGATTTCGGATTTACAAAACGGGACTATCCGATCAGCCGATGGGACCGAAATCCGAAATCCTTTAATCGGTATTCCGGGAAAATACACAACAGCTAATTTCTTATTGGGGCTGGCATTCCCCAATGTTACCAACAAAATTGAGATCGTTTTTTCGGAAATAGAAAATTCTCTCTTGAGTAAAAAAATAGATATTGGCCTCATCATTCACGAAAATCGTTTTACCTATCAGGATAAAGGCCTTAAAAAAATAATGGACCTGGGCGACTATTGGGAAAAGGAAACCAACTGTGCAATTCCCCTTGGCGGGATAGTGGCCAACCGCAAATTACCATCTGAAGTTCAGCACAAAATCAACCGTATTTTGCGCCGTTCAGTTGAGTTTGCGCTTGAAAATCCCAAATCGGCCCTGGATTTTATTCGCTCACATGCACAGGAAATGAGCGAGGAAGTAATGTATAAACATATTGATTTATACGTAAATAGATATTCAGTTGATTTAGGGTTGGAAGGTAAAAAGGCAATAAAACTTCTTTTTGATACCGCCCTCCAAAAAAAGCTGATCCCGCCAATAGCTAACGAGTTGTTTTTAACAGGCTACCCAGCCAATGAAAAATCTGATTAATTTGCTTCAGTTCATTACTTATATAAATGAGTGGCATACCAATTGCAACTATCTATAAGTTAACAACATAATAATCTTTGTAATTGATTTTTATTTGCTAATTTGTGACCCACGAATTTATTTAAACAAACGGTGCGCCCTAAACTATTCATTCACTCCAACGCTATCGGTTTAGCTTTTTTGTTATGCTGCCTGGCGGGCTGTAAACCGGTGAATTTTGAATCGAGCACACCCATCAATCAAACCGTTCCGCTAACTGTCAACATCAATCAAAACGCACCCGGCTATAGGATTTCCCCTTTTTTTGAAGGGCTGAGCTTTGAAACGGGGATACTGACTGAAAACCCCGATGCTTTGAATGAGGACAATACAGTTCTTGTACAGCTTATTAAAAATCTGGGGGGCGGTATTTTGCGTATCGGCGGAAACAGGGGCGATGAGATCAACTGGGTTGGAAATGAAGAGGTAGCTGATACCGCTAAAAATTCCCTTACTACTGCTGATGTTGACCGTTTGGCAGCATTTACAAAGGCTATAAATTGGGATGTTTTATTTAATTTAAACCTCGCTAATAACGACGCTGATGCTGCCGCCCAGGAAGCGTTGTATGTTCATAATAGCCTTAAAAAAAATCTTTTCGCACTTCAAGCGGGTAATGAGCCGGATGTATTTTATCTCAGGTGGCGGCCCGCCACTTATAATTACGCCCAGTTTCAAAAAGAATGGATATCCTATTTTAATGCGATAAAAAAAGTTGCTCCCGATGTTCGTTTTGCGGGGCCTGACGTTGATCCATTTGATCCCGGTTGGTTGCTTGATTTTGCTACAAATGAACACAACAGTGTGCGCATGATCGACGGTCATTATTATAGTACAGGCCCTGCCTCAAATCCGTCTATCAATTATCACAGTATTTTAACGCCAAACCCTAAATTAGATGGCTATCTGGTACAGATAAACAAAATATCCTCGTCCTACCACTTACCTTACCGCATCTCTGAATGTAACAGCATTTACGGGGGGGGTAAATCCGGAGTAAGCGATACATTCGCCTCGTCGTTATGGGCACTCGACTTTATGTGGTCTGTAGCAGAAAATAACGGGGGGGGCATTAACTTCCATGGCGGAACTTCCCGTTTCGCCTACACTCCGATAGCAGTAGCAAGTGGAACAGCCAGTCCCCGCCCGGAATACTATGCCATGCTTGCTTTCAAATACGGAAATACTGAAGGTAAAATTATACCTGCAACTATAACGGATCCACGCGATTATAATAATTGCAGCGTTTACGCTTGTACAAATTCAGATAATACCTATTCCATTACCCTTATAAATAAAGAAGACTCGAAAAATTTCTCATTTACTATTCAATTAAGTAAAACTGCTTCAACTATTAAAATTGCCCGGCTCGTTGCGCCAAATATCACTTCCACAAGCGGTGTAACATTTGCAGGCAGCACGGTAAATCCCGATGGTACATTTACCCCTGCAGATAATGAACAATCAACTATCAACGGCAAAAGTTTTGTGGTTAACGTTCCGGCAGGCAGTGCGGCCATTGTTACCGTGAAATAAACTCCCGTTTATAATATCCGTGCCGTTACTCGCCCAAACGGTGGGTCAATATATAACCGTTTTACTTAACTGAATTGAATTGATTACATTTACAAAAGTGAGCGTTTGCCATAATGGCACAATAAACAGCGTTTTGTAACAACGGTATGTGTTTTGTTATCTAATACGTAAATTCAACTATTAAATCCAAAAAATAAAATGAAAAATCTGTTAATAGTATTAGGCATAATCATTGTTATTTGCCTGATGGGCTCATGCAGCTATAATGGCATGGTTTCAAAAGACGAAACAGTAAAAGCAAAATGGGGCGCGGTGCAATCACAATATCAACGGCGCGCCGATCTTATACCCAATCTTGTTGCCACAGTTAAGGGTGCCGCTAATTTTGAAAAAAGCACTTTGGTTGACGTTACAAACGCCCGCGCCAGGGCAACGTCAATACAAGTTGACCCAACCAAATTAACTCCTGAAACCATACAAAAATACCAGGCAGCGCAAGGCCAGTTAAGTACAGCTTTAGGAAGACTGCTGGTTGCATCAGAAAACTATCCGCAATTAAGGGCTAATGATAACTTTACAGCTTTACAAGCTCAACTAGAAGGAACAGAAAACCGAATAAATGTGGCCCGGCTTGATTTTAACGATGCCGTACAGCAATATAATACCACAATACGTTCGTTTCCGGCTGTTATAACCGCCAAGCTTTTCGGATTCAATGAAAAAGGAAGTTTCGCTGCAGAAGCCGGATCAGATAAAGCGCCTAAAGTAGCATTTTAATTTAGTGAATGGGCAGTGGTGAGTAGTGAGCGTAAAAGGTTAATACAATGCTCATTGTTCACTACTCTCTACTCACCGTTCACTATAAACAACTCACCACATGGCCGTATTTAACGACGAAGAACAACAACGGATACGCACAGCGATAGAAGACGCCGAAAAGCATACTTCAGGGCAAATACGCATTTGTATTGAAAAAACCTGCAACGAAAATGTGTTAGACCGTGCTGCCAAATATTTTCATCAGTTGGATATGCACAAAACCAGGCTCCGTAACGGCGTATTGATTTATGTAGCAACGGTCGACCGTAAATTTGCCATTATTGGCGATAGAGGCATTAACAAAGTGGTGCCGAAAGATTTTTGGGACGATACCAAAGAAGATATGCTGCAACACTTTAAGTTGGGCAACCTGGTCGAAGGCATTGTTACCGGTCTAGAAATAGCCGGCGAGCACCTGCAAAAATATTTTCCTCATCAAACAGGCGATAGCAACGAACTATCTGACGATATAGCCTTTATGGACGGCGACTAAAAATAAACTCATGTTTAAAAAACTCACAATATTCTTCACAGTCCTGTTAATCAGCTTCACGGCTTTTTCGCAGCAATTGCCTCCCAAATCCGGTACACTCGTAACAGATTACACCAATACACTTTCGCCAGGCGATGAACAACAGCTTGAAAGCAAACTGGTAGCTTTCGACGATTCTACGTCTACTCAAATTGCTGTGGTTCTTATAAAATCGGTGGGTGATTACGACATTAATGATTATGGTCAAAAGCTTGGCCGTGCCTGGGGAATAGGATCAAAAGGCAAAAATAATGGCATTTTAATATTGGTTGCCATCGGCGACCGCAAAGTGACTATCCAAACAGGTTATGGCGCTGAGGGCGGCGTGCCAGACGTTATTACACACGAAATCATACAAAACGACATTACCCCCCGCTTTAAACAAGGCGATTACTACGGTGGCTTAAATGCCGGTACCGACGATGTAATGAAATACATGAAAGGGGAATACAAGTCTGTTAACAAGCCCCGCCATGATGGGCGCGGCGGCGGTGGCAGCTATGGGTTCCTTTTTATTATCGTTATTGTAATACTGGTCTTGATATTTAGGGGAAAAGGCGGCGGTGGCGGCCAGATTATCGGCGGCAGGGGCGGCGCAAGCCCGTTCTGGTGGTTCCTTGGCGGTGCTATGCTTGGGCGCGGAAGTGGCGGCTGGGGAGGTTTTTCCGGTGGCGGGGGCGATAGCGGAGGCGGAGGCTTCGGTGGTTTTGGCGGCGGCGATTTCGGCGGCGGCGGATCAAGCGGAAGCTGGTAACAATTACACATTCCCTTGTTTTGACATTCCATGGTTTTATATTTCTCATCATTCCCTGACCAAATCAATGCATAACAGAGATATTCTAGTTGATGGAATTGAGAAGCTTGCGCTTGTATTAGCAAAGCTTATGGGTTTGAAAACAGCCGGTAAAGCCAACGAATTTACGCAGCTTGCTGAAAACACTGTGCTTATAAATTATAATATTCCATTGCCCGAATTGCTGGACCTTACATTAAAAGAATTTGAAGTATGGCTATCGAAGGAAAACCACGATGCTGACAAGCTTGATGTATTAGCGCAATTGTTATACCTTAATAGCGAACCCTTCACTGCGTCGGATGAAATACTATTATCGTTACAAAAAATGCTGTTCATTTTTGACCTGCTCGAACAAAAACATCACAGGCAATCATTTGAAAATATAAATAAGAGAAATTTCATTTACCAATTTTTGAAGAACAATAATGAACTATAGCAATCTTACCTGGAAAATACTTTCTTCACACTATATACACAAAGGGCCGTGGGCTACCCTTCGGTCAGATAGATGCGAAATGCCAGGCGGGCATGTTGTGGATGACTATTATGTCTTAGAATATCCCAATTGGGTAAATGCAGTGGCAATTACCGAAGATAATAAGATTTTAATGGTGAATCAGTACAGGCACGCGGCCGGAATAGTCTCGTTGGAAATCCCCGGCGGGGTTATTGACGAAGGGGAATCGCCGGTACAGGGGTTGCGGCGTGAGCTGTTGGAAGAAACAGGCTACCAGTTTGATGATTTTGAATTGCTGTGTACTGTTTACGCTAATCCATCAACTGCAAATAACCACACGTATTGTTACCTGGCCCGTAACGGAAAGAAAGTTCAGGAACAAGCCCTTGATGAACAGGAGGAAATAGTTGTTGAAACTTACACTATCCCCGAAATAAAAAAACTGCTCGCTGAAAACAAAATAGCCCAGGCCCTGCATTGCACCGGGTTGTTTTACGCTTTAATGAAATTAGGCGAACTAAGCTGAAGCATTAAAGCGAAAAGGCCAAAGCAGGACGTTTGTCGCTTTGGTCTTTTCGCTTTTAGCTTATCCTTCTGCTTTTTGCTTTAGCCTTTTAGCTTTCTGCAACTATTATGGTACTATAGCAACGGTGATCTTGCGGATACTGTTATTATTTTTATCAGCAACATAAATATTGCCGTTCGAATCTACAGTTATGCCTTGTGGATTGTTAAATTGAGCCGCCGTGTTAACTCCATCTGTAAAGCCTATTGAATTTAAACTTCCCGCAAGGGTATATAAAACACTATTGCTGGTATATTCCAGTATGCGCCCACTTTCATCTACTATATAAAAATCCCCCTGTGTATCTGCGGCAATTGCCACCGGGTAATTAAGAAGATCGGCTTGGGTGGGGCCGCCCGCTACCGTTGTAACTACCGCTGCAGGAGTGATTTTCCTGATAGCAGAATTTCCTAAATCGGCAACATAAACATTCCCGCTCGCGTCACAAGCAACACCGGTTGGCGAATTGAATGCGGCATTAGGGCCGGTACCATTTGCATATTTCGCAGATGGCAAAGTGCTTAAGCCGGCAAGAGTGTTTACCAAGCCAGCCGACGAAATTTTACGGATAGCATTATTATTGCGATCAGCAATATACATATTCCCCTGGGTGTCGAAAGCGATGCCGCTGGGGCCATTAAACCGAGCATGTAATATTACCGCCCCGTCCAGGTAACCGGCTGTCCCGCTACCAGCATAGGTACTTACCATGCCTGCGGGCGTAATTTTACGAATAACATTGTTGCCGTAATCGGCTACATATAAATTACCCTGGCTATCAAAAGCCAACCCACGCGGTGAGTAAAACTCTGCAGTGGCGCCGTTACCGTCGGTATAACCAATGTTACCGTCGCCTGCTATGGTCGTTGTGACGCCTGACGGGGTAACTTTCCGGATATAGCCGTTATAGGTATCAGCAACAAAAACATTTCCATTTGCGTCGACAGCTACTCCCTGCGGATTGTTAAATAACGCGTTTACACCGGTTGCGTCGTTGTAGCCGGCTGTTCCGCTGCCTGCAAATGTGGATACTGTTGCCGTTATAGACGATAAATTAGAACTGGTGGTAAACTGTAAAACACTTCCATAGGAAGTACCGGTACTATTAGTGGCATAGCCCCTTATATAATAAACTGTATTAGGTGTTAAACCGGTTAAACTGCTTGTAAAATCAAATGGAGCTGCGCTGGTGCTTACAGGGTCTGACGTTTTACTATCTGTTGTAGTAGGCGTTTTATTTGTAGCGCTATAGCAAACACCGTTGGCTGTTATTACTTCACTGCCTGTTGCGGTAATAACGCCGCCGCTTTGCGCAGAAGTTGATGTTACGTTAAGAATTACATCGGCTGTGCTAACGGTTGGCGCAGAGGTTGTAACAGTTGCTGCCGGAGTTTTTTTACAACCAGCAACAATAATGATAGTTAAAATAAACAAAGAGGATAAAGAAAAACGACGCAATTGAGGGGTTTTCATGAAATAGAAGTAATTTTTTATATCATACAGCCAATGGCAATGTGTATAAATGCAACTGCAATTATAGCCTTATTATTGCTTGTATTAAAGTATTTTAACAAATATTAACAATGGAACATTGATGTTGCCGATTGTTAGAACGACAATTATAAAATATATTATCTGAAATTTTTGTAAAACCACTATGTAAATTGATTGTTGTATTTAAATGATGAAAGCAACGGTTTTATTTTTCGCCATTTTCTTTTGCGCATCATATTCATTTGCGCAAAAATCTATTCCATTACCCAAGGGCACTGTTTTTGGAACAAAGCCAAATACAATTGCAATGCTAAACGCTTCGGCGGTAGAAACATTTATGGGTAAAAAAACACGCATCAGTACTACAATAAAAGGAAAAATAGTAAAGGTTACCAAAACAAAAGGCGGATGGTTTGAAATAGACGCCGGAAAAGGAAAAATCATCAACGCCCATTTCCAGGAATATAATATTAGTATTCCGGTTAATTTAGCCGGGCATTACATAGTAGCCGAAGGTGTTGCTCAAAAACAGTTTATTGCTGACGACAGCCAGCATTTAGCCGGCAGCGACAAAGAGCACGGCGTTAAAGCCGATCCCAAACAAAATGTGACTTTTGAAGTAAAGGGGTTGATGGTGGAATAAGCTCTCCAACCCCCTGAAGGGAGAGCTTTTGATTGGTAACTTCCATTTTTTATTCCCCCTTTAGGGGTTGGAGGGTTACCGGCTCAAATACATCGATTTTTCTTTATACAAATGCCTGAAGTAAGGATCCTGCAGGTTGGGTATAAAACGTATGGCTTCGCCGGTTGACTTCATTTCGGGACCGAGTTCCTTATTTACTTCGGGGAATTTATCGAATGAGAATATTGGCTCCTTTATGGCGTAACCCCATAGTTTGCGTTCGATAGTGAAATCTTTCAATTTATTAACGCCCAGCATCACCTTTGCAGCTATATTTATATAAGGAACGTCATAAGCTTTCGCGATGAAAGGAACAGTACGTGAAGCACGTGGATTGGCTTCAATTACATATACCTTATCATTTTTTATCGCAAATTGTATATTAAGCAAACCAATAACGTTTAAGGCTTTAGCTATTTTAACAGTATATTCTTCTATTTGGCTGATGGCATTATCAGATAGGTCAAACGGAGGCAAAACTGCAAATGAATCACCGGAATGTATGCCTGCCGGTTCAATATGCTCCATCATACCAACGATATGAACATCGTCGCCGTCGCTTATGGAATCTGATTCGGCTTCTGCAGCACGATCTAGAAAGTGATCTATCAAAACCCTGTTTCCAGGGAGGTTTTTCAACAAACTAACTACTGCTTTTTCTAAGTCCTCGTCATTGATAACGATGCTCATCCCCTGACCGCCCAATACATAACTTGGCCGCACCAACACCGGGTAACCCACTGCGTGTGCTACTTCCAACGCCTCTTCTGCACTTTCGGCAACACCATATTTTGGATATGGAATCTCCAGTTCTTTCAACAAATCAGAAAAACGGCCCCTGTCTTCGGCGATATCCATGTCATTGAAAGAAGTACCTATGATCCGGATGCCATGCTCGTGCATTTTTTCAGCCATTTTTAAGGCTGTCTGTCCGCCTAACTGAACAATTACTCCGTAAGGTTTTTCCATTTCGATGATCTCGCGCACATGCTCCCAGTAAACCGGCTCGAAGTACAGCTTATCGGCCATATTGAAGTCGGTAGAAACAGTTTCGGGGTTGCAATTGATCATAATTGCTTCAAATCCGCTTTCTTTCGCGGCAAGCAAACCATGTACACAGCTGTAATCAAACTCAATACCCTGGCCAATCCTGTTAGGACCTGAGCCAAGTACGATTATCTTCTTCTTATCGGATACGATGGATTCATTTTCGCCCTCGTAAGTCGAATAGTAGTAAGGGGTTTTGGCAGGGAACTCCGCAGCGCAGGTATCCACCATTTTATAAACCCTTTTTATTCCAAGCTCTTTTCTGCGCTGATAAACATCTTCCTCGGTTACATTGCCTAATATATAGGCGATCTGCGTATCAGAAAATCCCTTTTGTTTTAGTGTGAAGAAAAACTCCTCCGGAACATTATTCAGCGAATAGCGGCGCAGCTCATTCTCCAGGTTTACCACGTCCATTATCTGGTTTAAAAACCAGCGGTCTATCTTTGTCGCTTTCCTTACCGATTCAATGGGCACACCCAAACTTAATGCATCATATATATGAAACAGCCTGTCCCAGCTCGGGTGTTCAAGGCTGTACATAATTTCTTCCAGGTTGCGGCTTTGGCGGCCATCGGCACCTAAACCGGCGCGGCCTATCTCCAAACTCTGACAAGCTTTTTGCAATGCCTCAATAAAGCTGCGGCCTATCCCCATCACCTCACCTACCGATTTCATCTGGAGGCCCAACTGCCTGTTGGCACCTTTAAATTTATCAAAGTTCCAGCGGGGTATTTTAACAATCACATAATCCAAAGTCGGTTCAAAATACGCCGAAGTTGTTTTAGTGATCTGGTTCTCTATTTCATCTAAATTATACCCTATGGCCAATTTCGCTGCTATTTTAGCAATGGGGTAGCCGGTTGCTTTTGAAGCTAATGCCGATGAACGGGAAACACGCGGGTTAATTTCTATAGCGATAATAGCCTCATCCGCGGGGTTTACAGAAAACTGCACGTTACAGCCCCCTGCAAAATTGCCGATAGCACGCATCATCCGGATAGCCTGGTTACGCATATCCTGGTAACAACGGTCGCTCAATGTCATTGCCGGGGCAACGGTGATCGAGTCGCCGGTATGGATGCCCATCGGATCGAAATTTTCTATCGAGCAGATAATGATCACATTATCGTTGCTATCACGCAGCAACTCCAGCTCAAATTCCTTCCAGCCCAATACCGCCTGTTCAACTAATACTTCATGTGTTGGCGAGGCTTGCAAACCACGACTTAACGCCGCGTCAAACTCTTCTTTTTTATGCACAAAACCTGCGCCCTTACCGCCCAACGTATAACTTGGCCGTATAACCAGCGGGAATCCAATCGTTTGAGCCGCTTCTTTCCCTTCAAGGAATGAGTTGGCTATTTTTGATGTTGCTACACCCACACCAATATCAACCATCAGTTGGCGAAAGGCTTCGCGGTTTTCAGTTTTCTCAATTGCATCCAAATCAACGCCTACAATCCTGACGCCGTATTTCTCCCAAATACCACGCTCGGCCACACTAATACAAAGGTTAAGCGCAGTTTGGCCACCCATGGTAGGCAATACTGCGTCGATCTTTTGTTCCTGTAATATCTTCTCAATACTTTCAGGCTCAAGCGGCAGCAAGTACACATGATCGGCAATTACTTTGTCGGTCATGATAGTAGCGGGGTTGCTGTTTATGATAGAAACGGATATGCCTTCTTCCTTTAAAGAAAGTGCGGCTTGCGAACCGGCGTAGTCAAATTCACAGGCCTGGCCAATAATAATAGGGCCTGAACCAATGATTAATACGGATTTGATGGAGGTATCTTTGGGCATGGACTTTTTTTAATTCAAGAAAGCTGCCTGATGCGAAATGCCAACTTAAAATTTCCGGAATTGTCCCGATAATTATCGGGAGTCCATTCCGCAATTCGGTGTCTTCTTGTCGGGGTGCAAAGATACATTTTGTAAGCATATTTGGTGTTATTTTTTTCAATTAGTGGTTGGTAGTTGATTGGGTTGATTAGGAGAGTGGTTGATTGGGTTAAATCAATCGTTCGGCGTGATCTGAAGAAAAAATTTTATAAATAATCGGTCCAGCTCATTCAACTTAGTCAACTCAATCTAACTTAATCAAATTTTATATATTTTTAGATAAAATAGCTATATTGTTGAGCGTTTTTAACAGGTTATTTGTTTCCATACACCTTTAACTTTATAAGGTGTAAAATACATTTATAAAGCCAATTAAACTTGCAATTGTAATACGCAACGATTACCTTTCTAAAAATAATCAGGATGAAAAGACCCCTGTTTTTGATCGCTTTGATGCTGATTTTTGGCAGTTGTGCCATGATGCAGTCTGTAATCAAATCAACATTTCCGTATACTACAACAGTGCTTTTGCCGCGGTCATCACCTGTAGGTACCGAGCAATCCGTAACCGGTATGGCAACAAGCTTTGACCAGGATTTTAAAAAAGATGGCAATAACGGCGACAAAGTAAGCGAAGTACGTATTGTTTCGGCCAAGCTGGAATCAAGGGACCCCTCTGACTTTAATATAGGAAACCTGAATTTAGTAAGGATTTATATGGCAAAAGCCGACGGCAGCGACGAGGTTTTAGTAGCCTCACGTACTGATATAACGCCGGGGGTAGGAAACAGCATGACGCTTGATATTGACAACTCCCACTTTTTAGACGAACGCGTACGCGAACCCAACGTAAGGATCAGGTTGGTTTACCAGTTGCGCAACCATATTGATGTAGATGCTAACCTGCATCTGGTTTTGGGCCTCACCGCTGACCCGGGGAATTAATCAAAATTGAAAAAGAGCTTTCGGCTATTTTATTAATTTATTATCTGCGTCGGGAAACACTAAAATGGGCTCGTATTTGCGGGCCTCTTCCATTTCCATGTGGGCGAATGACATGATGATCACAATATCACCGACCTGGGCAAGGCGCGCAGTAGCGCCATTTAAGCAAACAGTGCCGGTGCCGCGTTCGCCTTTTATAATATAGGTTTCAAAACGTGCGCCGTTATTGTTATTTACAATTTGTACTTTTTCGTTAGCTATAAGATTAGCTGCATCCATTAAATCTTCATCGATAGTAATGCTGCCTACATAATTCAGTTCGGCCTGCGTTACCTTAGCGCGATGGATCTTGGATTTTAACACATCGATTATCATGGCGCAAAGTTAGAAATTATTTAGTGAGTAGGGAGTGGTGAATTGTGAGTGGGATGTAAAAGTGTAGTAGTAAGTGGTGAGTGGGTAGCGGTGAGTAGAAAGCACAGCCGTCCGTTCACAAATTTTACTTACTATTCACAACTGACCATTGCCCATTCACCCCTCCCTAAATAAATTTGGATATTAAAACTTAAATAACTTATCTTCGTTTAATACAAAACAAGACTATGTAGGCATGGCCCATATAGTCTTGTTTGTTTTTAAAGTCATCGCGTCCTGCTTAAACGGCTGGGCGGTTTTTTTTTGGCAACCAATTATAAAACTATTGTTAAATAAATAATTTGTGCGTTATGGCAGATGTAGCATACTATACTAAAGAAGGTTTAGAAAAATTAAAACAGGAATTACATCAATTAAAAACCACGGGCCGTTCTACTATCAGTAAAGCAATAGCCGAGGCGCGTGATAAAGGCGATCTTTCGGAAAATGCGGAATATGATGCGGCAAAAGAGGCCCAGGGATTACACGAGGCAAAAATAGCTAAGATGGGCGAAGCGCTGGCAAATGCGCGTTTGCTGGATGAATCAAAATTAGATGGTTCAAAGGTGCTCGCCTTGTCTATCGTTAAAATAAAGAACGTTAAAAACGGGGTGACCATGAGCTATCAGCTGGTATCAGAAAGTGAAGCGGATTTAAAGGCCGGTAAAATTTCGGTCGCTTCACCCATTGCAAAAGGATTACTAGGCAAAAAAGTAGGTGAAACAACGGAGATCACCGTGCCGGCGGGTAAAATTGAATTTGAAATCCTTGAAATATCGAGATAGTTAAGTGGTTGATTGAGTTGATTAAGTGAGTGGTTAAGAAAAC